>JBAZIR010000007.1:0-35760 GCA_041651735.1 Verrucomicrobiia bacterium
TCTACGAACTCCGCTACCTCTCGGGGAGGCTCGTAGGCAATCGGGGCCGTTTTCCAAACGTCCTGTACTTTTGTTCCCTTGATCCAAGCCGGATAGGCGTTCCGCATGTGGTTCCAGGTCTTTGAAAAGCTGCCCAGATCGCCCATCGAATCGGCTCGCCAACCAGTGCCATGCTGGGTCGCGTAGGTGGTGCATTCTTTTCCGTTGAGCAACATCACCAGCGGCGTTTTCTTGAAGGCAGCCAGATAGGCATTCACCACCTTCATGCGGTTCTCCATGCTCGGCATCTTGCAGGTCTTGGAACGGCTGAGATGCCACTCGCCCCACCATCCAATGGATCCAAGATCCAGATGATCAATGTCGGGATGGCCGTCGTATCGTTCGCCCAGACGCTTGATGAAACTGAGGTGACGGTCGAGGACCACTGGATCGTCCATATCGGGGATGGGAAGCGGGGCCACGTCTCCGTGATCTGCAATGATTTCCTTGCCGCCGATTTCCTTGAGCCAAGCAGGGTGATAAGGGCGGCCCTTGTAGGTCGAGCAGCACATGACCCGGAACGCCAACTTCTGGCCCGAGTCTCGGGTTTCCTTCAGCACCTTGTCCAGAAAACCTGTATCGAGTTTGCCTGGCTGCGGCTCCAGCACACCCCAGCCCCAACGGGCGTAATGGACAGTGGATGGAATCCACGACGGCAGGTTCTTGTCCTGCTTGCTGGTTCGGTGGAATGTTTGCCAACCCATGCCAGGATTGGCCAGAACTTCATCGGTCGTTTCGGGCGTGACGGCGATCTGTTGACCTTGAGCAAGAACGGCGGTCGCCAGTCCGGCGGCAATGAGGGCAAGAGCGAATCGTTTCATGACATTGGTAATGTTCCACCAAAGCCCGCTCCGACTCAACTCCTGATCGGTCATCCTCATTTCCATCAATCGGTCACATCGGGCGGCTTGGTTCGGGGGCATGTGGAATACCGCTGGGCATGAATCGCTCTTTGTGCGACACTCGATAGCAGTCGCTCGAACTGGCCGGTGTTGACGGAGATTACATATGACAATTCTTCAAGCCCTCACTTCATATGCTGGCCGGATGAGCCGGTATGATTTCTGGCTCAAAGGGGTTCTGCCGCTTTCGATAGCATCGAGCTTGATAGGTGTTGTCGCATTCTTGCTGGATTCTCGTCCCATATCGTTAACCGCGGGCTGGTTTCCACTTGTGGTCACTATGAGCTACTGGTTTACGTTGCCACTCTGGATCAAGAGGCTGCACGACCGTAATCGTTCAGCGTGGTTTTTGCTCATCTTGCTGATTCCGATCATTGGAAACGTATGGTTCCTTTGTGAGATTGGGTTATTTCGGGGCACCACCGGGGCAAATCGGTTTGGTAAAGACCCCCTTCAGCGTGATGACGGGACACTGATGAACATGCCGGATGACTCTTCGGCATTTCATCTTAAGCCATTCATTTTGCTGGTTTTCAATGTACTGCTGGCTATCTCCCTCATCGTCCTTGTTGTTGCCGTGGTTCCTGCCTGCGTCGATGTGTTCAGAGACCTCCTCGAAGGAATGAGTCTCCCAATACTTACACAATATGTATTAAACGCCGTTTGGTTCTTCCGTTGGTTGTGTGACGGTTCTGTTGGTGGGTGTGTGCTGGGATTCTGGGGTTGGATGAGCTTGCGAGCATACTATGCAATCCGCTCTGGAAGGGCGAGCAAAGGAAATTGGCGGTGGTTGTGGTCAAGCATCATATTGGTCGTCATCCTCGATGTGCTCATCGGGTTTGGACTATCTCTTCCGTTTGCGGCAATGAGGACCGAAAGGAAAGTCGGGCAAGGAATCTACGAGAACAACAGGGCATCCACCCAGTCCCCGTCATTTCCGTCATTCGGTCACGTCGGGCGGCTCGGTTTGACCGAAATCAGTTTTTGCTGACATCAACGCCGGCGGGTTCAGACGGACGTGTAGCGAGTCCCTTCCACCCTTTGTAGTATCGGCCATCGAGGATGAGGTCTTTCCGATACCCCAACCCGAACTGCTCGCGGATTCCTTCTGCCGCCAAGCTGGGGAACTGCCTTCGCTCGACCGGCGTGAACCCGCGGTTCGAGCAATAGACGCTGAACTTCTGGTAGCAGTCGTTGACGGTCAGGATTCGTTCCGGCTCGGCGATGATGGCTTCACGGATGAACAGCTTGTGGGCTGGTTCCAAGGCGGGGTCGAGGATTCGGTCGCCGCATCGACGCTTGTGACCATTGGGTGCCTCGAAGAAGGATCTGTCCGCAGCGTTGATTGACCTGGCCCTTCGGATGATTGACTTGAGATACGTCTCATCCCTGAGCAAAAGAAACAGGGATCCAACATCCACGATCACGTTCGGCATCGCTTCGGCACATCGGATCAAGTGCTGGCTCAATACGATCAGCAACTTCTCCTCAGTCGTTGGCACGTAACAGCCGAACCGCCAGTCGAGGAAATACCATTGTTGTTCGGGGGCGTAGAAGACCACGTGATGCCCCAGTGCCGGATCACCTCCAAGAACCGCTCCAAAGAAATCTTCGTTCAAGGCAAACGCTCCGGTGAAGGAGCGTAGCAACCCCTCTTCAGTCATGAGCTGTACATGCTCCAACACCGGAGTGCCGTAGGTGTCATCCAGGGACGGGAACTTCATCGAGAAATACTCGCTCGGCGTCATGGGTTTGGGGTCTGCGATCCCATCGCGTCTTCTGGATGCAGCCGTATAGAAATTCGGCTTCGATATTTTCTTTAGCCGCAGGCGTCCGGTTAGGCGGCTGAAATCTGATTGGCTCTTGCCCATGATTCCACCTCCTCGTCTGTGGCTGCCTGAAGTTTCACGGCCCCTTGCGTCCGGAGAAGATTCAGAATCCTTTCCGACTCCTTGAACTTCTCTCGCAACGCACCCCTGGCCTTGTGCTCCGCGTCACGCTTAGCCTGGTCTGCTTCGTATTCCTGTTTGCTATGATAGCGTGGCACCTCCACGCCGATACTGCTGCTCACTGTATTCTGACGTCTCCTCTATGATTGGCATTATAGCAATCGGCCCTCAGTGTTGACAGCTTTTCTTACGGATAAGTTTGGTCAAGACGAAGGATTTATGCATCAGGAGAATTATAAGAACACACTCTATAGTACTGTATAGGGTTGGTCGATAATTGCTGATCTGACAACTTGCATATACGTAAGATGCCGGTGATTAACACCAGCTCAATCCATCTCTACAACACCCCGCATTCGCTCCACGATGCCGTTCCAGACGTTTGAGAGGTCGAGCGGCTCATCTTACCCTCTTGAACACAATGATGATCGGCACTTGGAGACGAACTGCAGTATTTTGAGATGACCACCTGGTTGGGTGGAGGGGTGGACCCTCTGAGCAAGTTTTTTAATGCCATCTATTGTTATCATTTTTTTGCCACGAGAAGTGCTTCAGAGTGTCCACCCCCTCACCCATTACGGGTCATAACCCCATGTTCTCCTCCTCCGGTGCCAAGATCGGTGGCGGCTGGATTGTCCAGATCGCCTGGCCGTGCAGGATTCTTTTGCTGACCCTCCTCGGCTGGCTCAAAGCTAGATTCCCCAAGTAGGCTCCGCAGGCACTGTTGAAATACAGCAACCGCTCAACCTCTCTGGCCACCTGGCTATGTTCACCGTTGTTTTCATACAGCAAACGCTCCTGTAGCTGGTTGGAGGTGCCGCTCCAAGGCTCATCACAACCATATCGGTGACGGAACACCTCGATGTCAATCAGGGCAAGGAACCGGCTTTCCGGCGACAGCTCCGATATGGCTGCGAGCAATTCAGGATGATGGTAGTGCCTGACGCCGAACCTCGGACAACGCAGTGCTTCGGGGATTTCCCAGTGCATCAGGAAATCCGCAAAGGCGGGCAGCTCGGCACTCAGAGCTTGCCTGAACGCCGCCTGCTGCTCTGCGGTGCTTGTGGGCATCGGCATCGGATGGGCTGCAACCTTGAGCAGCATGATCTTGTCAGCAATGTCCGCCTCGATGCCCGGCAACACCATCAACCGCCCCGGCTCGTCGTTGAGGCTGATCGTCATACGCCAGATCGGCGTCAGCGAGAGGGCCTCTTTATACTTGCCGTGGCAATAGTGCTTCGGGTTGACCGCAACGTCCTTGAGTCTGGCTCCGAAGTGCCTGCGTGCCTTGTAGTCCGTGGATTCAGCATCGTCCTCGATCATCAGGTGTTCCGCCCTGAAAAGCTCCGCATTGAAACTGGTCCTGTCCGTCATATAGGTGTGGCACTTGGCACTTCTTCCGCCGAACAATTCAGTGATCAAGTCTTGCAGCAGCGATTTGCCCGAACAAACAGGCCCGGCCATCGCCAACGCCTGTCCTGGCGACCAGCGGTGTGAGTGATAGCAGTTGAGGGACTGCTTCAACCATCCGTAGAAGCAGGGGATCTGGTCGTCGCCAAACATACCCCGCAGAATGCCCTCCAGCAGCGGCCACGGGCCGGCCTTGGGCACAATCAGCTTCGGCGACTCCGTGACGAGCACATTGGCTCCATTGATGTTGTAGAAACCGGCGTTGTATCCGGCCAGCGGGCCGGCGTAGTCC
Source organism: Verrucomicrobiia bacterium (assembly GCA_041651735.1). GTDB lineage: Bacteria > Verrucomicrobiota > Verrucomicrobiia > CAIQCK01 > CAIQCK01 > CAIQCK01. The sequence continues at coordinate 4,593 of JBAZIR010000007.1, forward strand.
AGGTTCTGTTGGGACTGGACATCCAACAGACAACCGGATGCCTCGGAAAACCCAGAGTCGTCCTTCTTGTTGCTGCGTCCCGTCGAGATGATGAACGCCATCGCAGAATCCTGGTTGAGTTGAATCCACTTTCCCTGTGCATCCAGACGCCAATACTTTTGGGTCTGGGGCTGGTAGTAGATTGCGGGCAGAGGCAACGCTTCGATGATGTTACTCACGGCTGCCTCCCTTCGCTAGATATACCAACCGCTGGAACTTCCCGTCCCTTGCGGCACTGGGCATCCTCACCGGCTGGCTCGCCGTGAAGAGTTTCGGGTCACAGCCAAGAATCGGCAGCACCAGCTTCAGGTCTTCAATTTCTTTTTCATCCGGACAATCAAACCATGCGTGCAAACTTTTGCCCGCCGTGTCCACGATGCAGCGGAGCCTCATCTTGGCCGCGTCTTTGAGCCATCGAAACACGGCTCCGATCTCGTCCTTGCCCAGCTCGTCTGATTCGACGACCAGGAACCTGCGAGCAATGATGTTGTCATTGCCGCGTTGATAGGAGCACGTCTTGAACACTGAGGGGCAAGTGAACTGGCCCGGCACCGAGGATTCCTTCAGCCATTCTTCCTTGGTTCTGAAGTTGCCCCGGTGCGTTTCCTGTCCTGAGTCGTAAAGACCGCCGATCCAGATGACATCGTTGTCTGCGAACAGGTTCAGCAACAGCTGCCAGTGATCCGGGATGTTGTTTCTCAGGTCAATGGGCGAGTCGTTGATGATCTGCTCGTAAGGCCAGCGATGGTTGGCGAGAATCCTGTCGCGTGACGCGTGAACCCGTTTGCGGATTCTCTCCCGACGCTGGATCGTCTTGATCCTTTCCTTCTCTTCCCGCGTCAGCCTTCGCGGCTTGCCATCGTCAGGCAGTGTTGCGGTGGCAACGGCCCGGCGAAGTTTCCGGTTCGTCTCCTCGATGGTTTCGCGGCATCCGGCGTGAAAGCAACTGAGCGTGACCACAGAATCGGTGAACACGATGCAGTCACGTTTCCCGTTCTTGGTCGTGTGCTGGTCCTTGCCAGGGCATTCACAGAGGCCCTCCGTGTCTGAGATCCACTCCACGGGACCGACGATGTGTTCGACAATATCTTGAGCTGAGGCAGTGCCTCGGTTTTCAACGTGTGCCGCTTTTCTGATTTCTTCCGGCGGCGTCGGAAGCATGCTGCTGCTACTATTTTGAATAAGAGCCATACTGGCCTTCTTTCTTACTGCTGTGGCATTGCTGCCATTCCGCGGCCAGCCATGTGGCGGCTGCGGCATCTCAAGGTGGGTACGGCGAAGAGCTAAAGTGGCCAAGGCAAATCAAAGCCTTGGCGGAGGAGCGATAGTGGAAACTGCTGCGGATCTATAGGCAGGTCGTCTGCGGTTCGGCTTAGAATATCATGCTAAACCGAGCTTATCAGTAATCTGACACAGGTTGGATGGGTTGTCAAATCGGCCTGTATTTTCAGGCTTATGTTAATGTTTTTCGCCTCGTCACCGGCTAGTCGCCAGACGAGGACTGCATGGCCATCATGATGCCGGCAGGGGTGATTCCAACGTCGAAAACCCCACCACCACGCTCCTCCCGAACAGGAGCCAACCGGTTCGGGTCTTTGAAATCCGGTTTCACCAGCCGTCCTGAACCGTCCTTGAAGAACACGATAAACAATCGACCCTTCTTGTCGACCGGCGGAGCCTCCTTGGCCAGCCTGTCGTTCCACGCCGGGAGCTTGCGATGCTCCTCCAAGCACTTTCGCACCTCGTCACTTACCGCGATGTATCCAGCCCGCATCAGTCGGTGGAGAAACATCCTGTTCAGCATGTCGTGCCGCCCAGACACTTTGGGGAAAAGTTTTTCCGACATCGCTTTCGTCCAGTGGAAACCGCCGGGATAGACATCGATCCGCTCCACCTGGTTCCGGATCTCGGCACGGAGCTGATAGCGAAAATCCGGATCGCCCTTCCGCTGGAAAAGTTTTTTGAGGCTGGCTCCGGCCTGCCTGAAATGCTCAGCCACCTGCTTCTGATCCTCCAGCTTCTCACCCTGTTCAAGAATCTGTTTCTCCAGCTCTGACTTCTGCCGCTCAAGTGCCGCGATTTCGTCCTTGATGGAATTGAAGCTGGCTCCTCCCTCTCTGAGTGCGGTCACGAGCCGCTTCAGTTGTTTCTCCACGCCATCCAGTTCGTCCTTCTTGAGGAGCAGCACGTTCTCCATGTCGGCGAGCCTAGCGTCCCTGTCCGTGTTGCTGTCCTTCAGGAGCTGACTGAAATCGACCTCGCGGATGAAGGTCAGGAACGCGGTTTCAAAATGGCTGTAGTCCCAGCTCTGATAGTGGTCACCGCGTCCCCTTCTGGCAGAGTCCGATACCAGATACTTCCACGACTTCCCCTTATTTACATATACCATCGGAGCGTTGGAATAGGCACAGTATGCCAGGCCGGTGAACAGATTGCTGACCCCGCTTTTGCCGTGCTTGCCGATGAACCGCCGGTTGCTCTTCCGCTTCGCCTGAACGCGGGCAAACAGTTCCTTGGAAACGACGGCCGGAAAATAATCAGCAACCAGTTCTCCCACGGGCACGCGTTTCCCCTCCTGCATGTGGTGCGGCTGGTATTCGCCAATGACGCTTCTGTTCTGGAGGATCTTCTGGATGTAGGAGGAGTGCCAACCCTTGCCACGCCCCCACACCGGGATCCGCTCCTCGTTGAACGTCTTGGCGATGGTGGCCTGGCCCTTGCCCCGGTCGGCCATCGTGAACATCCTGCGAACCAGCTCCCCTCTGGCCTGAATCGGGACAAACTCCCTCTTGTTCCTGTCGAAGTCCAGCCACGCCGGAGCAAGTGCCGTCAGGACTCCGCCCCGTTTCCTCTTGTTGTCCCATGCGGCTTTCAACCGCTTGGATTTCGTCGCCGACTCCTCGTGAGACCGGCTCATGACCATCAGCGAATACATCAGACCAGCAAAGTTGTCGTTGATGCGGTCTTCGGAATAAACCATTCCGTCGCCGAGGGTGACGATGGTGATGCCCTCGTTGATGATGCCCATGAACATCGTCATCTGCTTCGTGATTTGAGCACGACTGAGACGATCCAAGGACTCAACGAGCAGGTAGGACCCCTTGGGGATGAGATGTTTCTGAACGGCTTCTAGAAAAACCCCGAGGGCACCCTTCGTCACATTCTCACGCGTGAACCCGGAGACGCCCAGGTCTTGCAGCTTGAACGTTGTGTCCAAAACAAGGCCGTGCTTCTTCGCGTAGTCCTCGGAGAGCTGCAGTTGACGCCGCAACGAATCACCCTTGAGCTGTTCAGGGGTCGAGAACCGGATATACGAATACGCCTTCGGCATGGTGCCTGAGGCTAAATCACCAAATTGGTTATTTCAACTACGATATGAGGGTATTGTAGTTGCAGTAGCCTGTAGTCGGTTCTTCACCGCTGAATTGTTTCCCAAAACAGCAAACCCATCACCGCCCCTTCTACAGCCTCCATCACAACGCCTCGATTACCATAACCGTACCGTTTGCATCGAGCCTCTTTCCCGAATCCTCCAGCAGCGGTTTGTTTTGCAGCAGCCCAAACTGATTCCCGATGTGGACCTTCAGATCGTGGCAGCCATCGGATAGATCGTCCTTCGTCATGCCACGAATCTCGGCCTTGTGCTCCTTGCTCAGCTTGGCCATGAGGATGTTCACCGCTTGGTCAACGGTGCGTGGCCAAAGGGAGGGGTCACAGATTCCACTATTGTTCCGCATCGACACCCCAGCGCCGGTTTGAAATTCCACCTAAATTAGTCTTTTTTCATGAAGACACCGCGCAAATTGTCTGTACGGACGCCTCAATTGACTTGTGATTTCCGACTCCAGCTCGGTCTTATTAGTTTTGTATAATCGAAAGTCGAGCAATACGAGAGCAAGTTGCCTCCAATACTCTTCAAGAGGCTCATCCAATACCCGGCGCAAAGGTATTTTCCCCAAACGAATTTGTTTCTCTCTCAGCAGAAATGCTTCAAACCCGTGTCTTGCATTCATCTTGGGCATTTCGCACTGCATTGAAACTTTCGCTCTCTGAGCCAGCACACGTTTGGCCATATCAAAATGTCTTTCGTATAAGTGCATTGATGCAGCGTTGTGCTGGTACCACCCCAAATCAACACCGAGTTCTGCGGCCATTCGTTCTTGAAGCATCGTAAATAAAAACACATCGTACCCCAATCCCCACATGATGTCGTTGCTTCGCATCGTAACAATGCAATTGAGAGTTCCATTGCGGAGAATGAATTGTGCGCACGTGACGCAGGGAACATCCACGGGATTTGTTCCCCATCGGTGCAGTTCCTTGCCAAAAACCAATACCGCCCTTCGTGAATCCGAGTCTCGCTGGAGTTCTTTTCTGACGCATTCCCACTGACTTTGGACTTTTCCTCTGCCAGCAAACATTTGACGTCCATAGCAACTACCCAAAATCGTTCGCCTATTTCCTACGAGACGTTGCCACGTCTTACTGTAATACATTAGCGGTGCTACGCTGATGTCCCCTCGGCTGTTCCAGCAGAATTCACCCAAGGCCAAAGGGAGACTCCATCGTCTTTGAGGATTTGTTATGAGGCGCGCACGGGGATTCAACAGTCTAAAAGATACTCCCAACTGTTCGCGGGTGTACTGTCCCCTAGGACAACAAGAAGCCCCGTTTCGCCACAATTCTTGCAGCAAGTGCAGGAATGCGTCGTTTGCGGTCTTAAAACACTGCCACCCAGAAAGAACGCCACCATCCTTCATCGTGTCTTCGCCTTCTCATCCCACTCATCTTTCGCGTTCATGTAATTTGGGATACTCAGATTTCTAGCCACCTGCTCCCACTCATCCAAAACACGGTCTTGGTGCCCGTGCTCGCATGAGACAATATAACGCTGTTCGTAAACTCCTGAGGATGCAGCAGGAGATATTTGACCGAATACATCTTTCATTTCGCCCCGCGGATCGGCTCTCTTCATGAGCGAAAGGGCCAACAACTTCAGCTCCGAGAACGTGTACCAAGCCGCGCAATTCTCGCTTAGAATCTCAACAACTTCCTTTTTCCGACTCTCAGGACCCTCCGCTTTTTCTAGATGCCTTTTGACGATTTCGCGTCTTGCCGCACTGTTTGGGGGTGGCACACAAATCTTAACGTCAATCCTGCCTGAGCGTTGAATTGCAGAATCGATTCTCTCAATATTGTTTGTGGCGATGAAAAAAACGATTCGTTTTTTATCATGGAGATCCTGAAGTTTTGGCAACAGGCTTGTGGTCATGAAACGAAAGTCCTCGTACCGAGATGTATTTTCTTCTCTATCGTGAATGAAGGGGTCAATCTCGTCGAAAAGCACAACCCCTCGTGGCAGGGCTGTTAAAAGCTTAAAGATACGGGATGCTTGAGCCTCGAGTGCGTCGGGTCCCTCTCCAACAAAATCACTGCACGTGACTGTTATGAAAGGGACTTTCATCTTCCACGCCGCTTGTTTCGCTAATGATGTTTTTGCTGTTCCGGGAGGCCCGTAGAGAAGGAAGCCATACTTCCAGTCCTCTCGGCGAAATTCCTTGGCTTGTGGCAATGCCTGATCGATACCCCCCCAGACAGTGTGGCTGTCTTCACAACAAGGATCAACAAGTTGTTGATCCTTAAGTTCTGTGGGACTTTTGACCAAAGGAAATCTTTTCACAATCAAACATTCGAGAAATCTGCGCAATGCGTCTCGGTATAAAATGCAGAAACGTAAAGCATGCGCATTGACCCAGAGGTGAATCTTACTCGAAAACTCGAAAGAATGCTCTGAGGTCCAGCCCCATGCCGTGGGGCTATCATTGTTCCCAGAAAACTCTTGAAGCGTTCGTCTCAGCCAAGTATGCACTCTGCAAAAATTGTCATAAAACTCTTGGAAAAGCCCAGCCTGGACACACAGAGGATCACCCAACACTTCGAGAGCTGCGTTCGCCCGTTCAAGTGAAATCATGTGTAATGCGCCGCCCTCACAAGTATATATCCAAGGTCGTCCAGCGTCCCAAAGACCGGCTGCAGATTGCTTGGCGAACACGGATCGAAAGCAACGGCGGTAGAATTCCTCCCTCGCCCCTTTCTGCCACCACTGCCCGTCTGCTTGAAGCTGGCGCAACGATGCGACCGCGTACGCAAGTTCGCCAGCATCGAATTCAGCGAAGTCATCTACGGACGCTTTGGCTAACAAGTAATGCAATCTTTCGTTGATCTTACTTGCCAAATCTACGCTATTGGCCTTTATAACAGCGTTCCCCTTTTCGGAAATGGATTGCAACCCAACAACAGCCAAGTAGAAAAGGAACGCATTTGCGTGCGTGGGCTTTCTTTGGAAAATAGATAGTGACTCTAATTTCAGTTCTTTGACTACCTTATGGAGACGGTTACGCTGGCGCCCCTCCCTCGTTCCAATGCCCAGCAATCCTTTCAGATGAAATTCCAAGAAGTCACTGTAGTTGCGGCTCCACATCTGCCCCCCGCCGGGCCTCTGACTCGCTTGCGAGAGATAACCCGCGACGTACGCTTCGCCAATACTTTTGCTTTCTCGCAACAGTTCCTTGAAAAAAGAAGGCAGGGAATTACGACTTCGGAATACTTGGGATTGCTTCCTGGTAATCCAGCCCTTTAAGTAGTTATTAAGATCAGACGCGGACTTTATTTTTGCTTGAGCAAAAGGAGAGCCGTTAGGGAAGCTTGCTGGAAACCGATCAAGCTCAGGCAATACAGAGAGAGCTTCCCGCAAACGAGTAAAATATATAGCGGCTGTCGTGTATGGTTTCTCCTTCTGGCTCAAAGATGGGTCGATGCCGGTCACGTCGATTGTCAGTGGAGGAAACCGATCCGTCCAAGATTGGACGATGCTTTCGGTAATCCGGACTATCCATGTTTCCAATTCATCCAAATCACGTGAAATAGTCGAGACTTCCAGAAGTAATTCCTTGTCGCTTGCGTCCGAAGAACACGCACTGCAACCGACTTGATTGTTGTTATTAGGCATAACTTGTGAATGGTTCGGGTAGTAATTCTGTTACGCGCCAGATATGAACGCCTCTGACGCCAACAACTGCGATTGGAGTTGATGGCTCCAAAAGTTCGGAAAACCATTGACGGCACTTGCCACACGGCATTACATGAGATGGCTGCGTTCCGTCTTTCGACGCCACAATCGCAACTCCCGCAAACGACCGGTTTCCACTACCCAATGCACTGACAAGGGCAGACTGTTCAGCATCAATAGTAAGACTCAAGGACGCATTCTCCACATTTGCCCCGCGATAACAGGTTCCATCGGATGCGCGCACGGAAGCACCCACACGAAAACCGCTATATGGGGCGTAAGCATGGCTGAGAGCTTTAAAGGCGTCATCCGCCAAAGCGAGCAGCGCCGCAGTTTGTTCTAGTAAGACGATCTCGTGGATTTGAGAGAGTGACCTTGCAGCGAAAAACCGCCAAGATATAGGAACTGCTTGATCCTGAGTCCATGTGTACGTTAAAGAAGGATAAGGGACAAGAATTGGCTTTAACCCGAGTTCAAGTGCGGGGTTGATGTCAGCTTGGATGCTGTCTCCGACGACCCATGTGTTTGAGACATCAAGCTGCAGACGCTTCACGAATTCCCGAAACTCATTTACAGTTTTTCGTTCTACTATTTTGATTTCCCCAAAAAACGCATCAAGTTCGTGGTGCCGGATCTTCTTGATTTGCAGCTCCTGCTCGCCTCGCGAGATAAGAGACACTTCTCCCATCGAACGTAGCGCTGAAATTGCCTCTTTGGCACCAACAACCAAATCAGGGATTTCATCATGAATGCGCAGACCGATCTGTTTCACTTTTCCAATCAGCCCGTTCGGAGCACTGCCGCCGCACAACCGCTCTACGGTCTCCGTCATGCTGACAGAATAACGATTCGAATCATGCCCGAAGAGTTGAGTGTTTTCGTTCTCACGTCCTTCAAAGACTTGACGTGCTTGTTCGATGTCAAACCCCTCGGATTGAAGGCAAGCCAAAAACTCATCCCGTACCCTGCGGTAAAGTTCACCGGTGGCGATTAGGGTGTCGTCCAAATCCAGTATGAAATTTGGTCGAGTGCTCATCGTAGATAATTCATAAACGGAATGGGGGGGGGGCGCAGGCGATCACTGTGCGTCGAAAGAGCGCCCACCCTGGCGTGATCGCTTCTTGTTGAAATGGAGAAATCAACCTCGTCATACTCGCTTCAATCGAAACCTCGTCCGCTGGCGCGTGAGAATATCCCCCATTGATGGACTGTCAAGCGCATTGAACGAATGTGGATTCCCAAACGTGCTGGTCATCAGCGTTTACGGTTCATAGCGATAATCGCGAAGAAGAGCAGGCCAGCCGCCGCGCTCCGCTGCGGAAAGAATTACCAGAACCACTGACTCAATTGTCATCTCCCCTCATACCGCTCAGAATGCCTTTCATGCGCTCGCCAGTTGTCTGCGTATCGCTTGGCCAATTCCAAATCTCTCACAATCAACATGTTCTCAGTGTTTGATTCCTCCGCCGCTTTCGTGAAGTTGAACGATCCGGTGATGACGGTCTGAGCATCAATCACGATGATCTTGTTGTGCGAAATTGCGTGCTTGGCGTCGATCAGCGTGGGAATCCCGGCATGAGCAACGAAATCAGTCGACGAGTAGTTGGCTGTCCGCCGGCTTTTGTTCAAGATCACATCACAACCTTTACGCCTCGCCTGTGTGTTTCGACAAGGGCTTTTGCAGTCGGTGCCGGCGTGAACGAATACGCCTGGACCAGCACCGTGGATTTGGCTTGGTTGAGTTGCTTGAGATAAGATTGTCAGCTTCCAACTGGCTCCACGCTTCGCTGCCAGAAGGCGCGCGTTTGTCAGGACTAGACCACCACATCAGGTGGCCCGAAAAAACGAGATCACGTCACACCTGACCAGGCGAATCCGAGATGAATATTTCTAGTCCGGAGGTTTGGATCATCCTCCTGACCAACGGGTTTGCGCCTGTGAGCTTGAATTTCCCCTTCGGCACCTCTTGGGCCGACTTGATGACCGTTCGGAGAAACAGCGACGAAACGTAATCCACCTGGCTGATGTCGAAGATGATGGAGACGGTCTGCGGCGGGTTCTCCTTCAGCGTGAGTTCGATCGCACTCTCGATATCCGAATCATTTTTTGTGCAGATGTCACTGTTGAGACGCCCGCGGAAGACGAAAGTCAAGGTCTTGGATGAGCTGTCGAAACTGGAACTCACGTTTTCCATATGGAGCATTTCCCGGTTAATAGGTTTATCAACACTGACCCGCTATCTGCGACTCAGCCGCGAAAAATATCATCGTGTCCCAGAGTGTCAAAAGCGGCTTTCGCACACGGCGGCGTCGGCCAGGCCGACGGAGTTCCTTCGAAGCCAATCCCGTTTCGGGCTTACCGCGTTACGGGTGTGGCGGGTGGCGTGCCGACTTGGGCCGCTCCACTGCTGCTGGTGGCGGTGGTGAACCGGCTGAGATCGATCATCATGGCGTTGAGGACTTCCATCTTCACACGCATTTTTTCCGAGGACATCATCTTCCCCGTGGCATTCTGCATGGTGTTCCACTGCCGGATCAGGCTGCTGTAGTCCAGGCCGATGTTGCCTCCCGGCTGCCATGAGCGAACAGCGCGAAGGAAGCGACCCGCCTCGGTCGCAAAGAAACGAACACTGTCCGCCGCCTTGGTGTCATACGCGCCTGACATATACATGTTCTTGGACGTGAGGTAGGAATCGGGCCGCAGCGCCAGTTCCTGCAGGCTGATGGCGACGGATTCGATCTTGGCTGCGGCGTCAGCGATCTTGTCGCGGTCTTCGTAACGGAATCCCCAACCCGCGGATGGATTGGTGGCGCATCCCGCCGCTGTGAACACTGCCAAAGCCACGATAATTTTCGCAATCTTCAGTTTCATTGCCAACCTTTCTATCACTGTTGCACTGCGACCGAAACCGATTTTGCGCGAGTGCCAGTGCCTTACTTGATCCGTTCCACCAGCGGCCGGATGTGCTTGTTAATCGCGGCTTCGTCGCCGGCTGCCACGCGCGGCACACCTGTGAACAGATACCACTGCTCAACATGCTCCACCGACCTGCCGGCCGCAAGGTCGCCAACGGGGCCGAGCGATTCCACCTCCAGCATGTCTTGATTGGTGAACGTCTCCATGTTGCAGCCGTTGTCGGGATAAGTCGCGCCCCGCTTGTATTCGATCGTCTTGACGAAGAACAGGCCGTTGCGCAGATAGCCGATCCATTTCTCCTGGTGCGCCAATCCGATCTTGGTCGGGCCTTTCTGCGGGTCCTGCGACAGCGTGAAGTAGCGGGTGCCCCAATGCCAGCGTGGGTCAGCGAAATCCGTGTAAGCCCAGATGGTCATGAACTGGTTGGGCTGCAACTCCTCGTCGTGGGTTTTCTTGGCCGGCAACGGGATGATCTCCATGCCGCCCGGCGCCATCACCGTCAACGCCCACGGCGCGACGCGGACCTTTTTCTTGCCGATGTTCTTGAGCCGGTGCACGACCGTGACGTGGTTGACCTTCGCGTCCAACGTGATGTCCATCTCTTTTTGGATGCCGTTGGGGGTTTCCGGCGCGGGGACGAACCGCACGCTATTGGGGCCGAGCTTTTTCGTTACCACCGGCGTGTTGTCGGGGAAATAACTGAACGGCATGCCTTCCGGTGCGAGCCAAAGCCGGTGGCCGCCGCGGATTTGCCAGTCTTTCTCGCCGCACTTGCCCATCTGCGGGTCGTAGTTCTTGAATACGTTCTCGCCACCGACCGGACCGAGGAAGATTACCCGTGGCCCGATGTCCAGCGTGACGATCAACTTCATCTGTTGGTTGGAGAGCTTCAGGTTGTTCTTCCAGCCCTTGTATTCGACGGTTTCCATGGCGACCTCCGCGGTTTGGGCGGCAACGGCCACCGCAAGAATGGTTGCTAGACCGGCAATTGTTCTCATGTCACTCCTTCTGGCGTCGTTCCGATGCAGTCCGAAGTTGCCGGAGTTTCTAACGACCGCCGCCGGCTTTTACCAGAGCAAAGTGGCAGCGATGCCGTTTGTCTTGCTCCGTTGGTGAGTGACGGGCTAGATTCAGCGGCAGAACATGTCTGACATAGCCACCAACCGCAAGGCGCACCGTGATTATGCCATCCTCGAGACGATGGAGGCTGGCATCGTGCTGACCGGCACGGAGGTCAAGAGCCTCCGCGGCGGCCGTGCCACGATCAATGACGCCTTTGCCCGGCTCGACAAGGGCGAGGTCTGGCTGTTTAACGCCCACATCCCTGAATACTCTCACGGCAACATCTGGAATCACAACCCGACGCGCCAGCGCAAGCTGCTGCTTCACCGCGACCAGATTCACCGCCTCATGGGCCAGATGGCCATCAAAGGCAAGACGCTCGTCGCTCTCAAGCTCTACTTCAACAAGCGGAACGTCGCCAAAGTCGAGATCGCCCTCGCCGAGGGCAAGACGCAGGTGGATCGCCGCGAGGACATCAAGCGCCGCACCGCCGAGCGCGAGATGGCGCAAGCCATGAGCCGTGCGTTCAAGCAGAAGCGATAACCGCCGTCTCCTGCGCGGAGGCCTACAACGCGATCTCGCCGACGATCTTTTCGACCAGGTCTGTGATCGTCACCACGCCCAGCGGCCGTTGTTTCACGTCGAGCACCACAGCCATCGGCATGGCCGCGCCGCGCAATCGCGCCAGCACCCGGTCGAGCGGCTCGGCGTTGTCCACCGTCGGAGCGGGCCGGCAGAAATCGGCGGCGGTCTTTGCGGCGACGTCACCGTCGCTGAAAAGGATTTCATAGATGTTGATGACGCCGGCGAGATTGCCGGCCGCGTCGAGCACCGGCAGTTGCGAGAAGTTGCGTTCGCGCGCCTGCCGCAACACTTCGGCGATGGAGGTTTGCGGCGTGACGGCGAGCACACAGACCATTGGCACCATCACGTCGCGCACTGGCGTGGCGCACATCTCGAAGACACCGGCGATCATCTTGCGCTGTTCCACCGACGGCTGGCTGGCCATTTCGCCTTCGCGGGCGATGAAAATGAGTTCCTCGCGCGTTACGAACAGCTCCTTCCGGGCGCGTTCGAGGCCGGCCAGCCGCATGAAGGCCGACGCGAAGAACTCGAACGTGACCGTCAGCGGCGTCATCGCCACCGCGCACACATGTAACGGCCGTGCCAGCGCCATGCTCAGCCGGAATGGATAAAGCCGGAACAATGATTTCGGCACCAGTTCGCCGACGATCAACAACACGAGCACCATCAATACGACCGCCAGCGCGATGCCCGCGCGCGGCGGCAACGGCCAGTGACGCAGCGCCGCATGCACCGCAACGACCGTGGCGGTGACGTTGACAAGGTTATTGCCCACCAGCACCGTCGCCAGCAATCGTTCCGGCCGGTCAATGTATTGCTGCAGGATGATCGCACGCGGGTCGTGCCGGCGGACGCGGTCGCGGAGACGGATCTTGTTGAGTGAAAGCAGACTGGTCTCGATGCCCGAGAAGGAGAACGAGAGCGCCACGCAGATGAGCAACACGATGATTTCCGTTGCGCTCATGGGGTCGCCTCCGTGCGATCCAGCCGCAGACCGGTGATGCGGTTCTTGGCGACGCGCTCGACCGTGAACTGCACATCGCCGATGCGGACCTGCGCGCCGGGCCGCGGGATGCCGCCGAGCCGCGTGGCGACCAACCCGCCGACGGTTTCGACACCGTGGCAAGCCAACCGCAGGCCGAGCTGCTCGTTGAGGTCGTCCAGATGCGTCTCGCCCGACACCTGCCACGCATGGTCCGACAGCGGCCGGATGTCCTGCTCCAACTGCCGGAACTCGCCTGCGGTGTCGCCGACGATCTCCTCGAGAATGTCGGACATCGTCAGGATGCCCTCGGTGCCGCCAAACTCGTCCACCACGATGGCCATTGGCTGTTTGTGGGTCTGGAAGCTTTTCAGCAACCGCGCCGCATTCATGGACTCCGGCACGAACGACGGCGGGTCCATGATTTCGAGCACATCCTCGTCTGGCGACAGCAGAAACTTCCGCACGTCCAGAACGCCGACGATCGTGTCCGGCGACTCATCATAGATCGGCACACGCCGATGGTTGGCTTTTTTCAGGAACGCGATCAGCTCCGGCTTCGGCATCGTGGCCGGCACGCACGCCATGTCCACCCGCGGCGTCAGCAGATCTTTCGCGGTGTGACGGCGCAGGTGCAGGATGTCCTGGATCATGTTCTTCTCGGTTTCGCGCAGCACGCCTTCCTGAAGGCCGATCTCCAGCAACGTGCCGACCTCATCGTCGGAAAGACCCGGGGTCTTGACGGCCTTGGGCGCTACCAGCCGCAGGAGTGTGTCCGAGACGCCCTGCGAGAGTGCCAGCAACGGCCCCATCATCCGCACCAGCGCCAGTGTCGGCCCCGCCACAACGCGCGCGACGCGAATGGGATTGAGCACTGCCAGCAGTTTTGGCAGCAGTTCCCCCACCGTTACCAGCAGCACGACCATGATTGCAATCGTGCCGAGCGCCGCCGTGGAGGGAAGATGCTGCTGCACCAGGAGCCAGAACACCAACGCCGTCGCGACCGTGTTCACGATTGTGTTGCCGAGCAGAATGGTCGAGAGCAGCCGCCATGGCGTTGCAAGCAACTCGGTCACGATGACGCCAAGCGCGGGTGATTGTTCTTCGAGCCGGCGCGTGTGGATTTTTCTCAGCGAGAAAAGCGCCGTCTCGGTGCTGGAGAAGAACGCCGACAGTCCCAGCAACAGCAACAGGGCGAACAATGGTATAAGCCAGTCAATCATCGCATTTGCACGCGCACCGACGCCCCCGACCTTAGCCGACCACCGCCGCCTGCGTCAACGGCAGCAGAGGACCCCCGCGCGTTGTTGTGGCTACTGCTGGCGTGGCTTCAGACAACCCAGCGCCAGTCCGAGCAATCCGGCTGTCCATTGCGTCGTCTTCATCACCAGCAGACCCAAGCCATGCAACGGGTCGCGCGCCAGCAGCCGCCACTGGCGCAGGAACGCCGGCTTCAGCGGCGCAAACCGTTTCACGCCGGTCGAGCCGGCGCTCTTGAAGTAATCGCGCATCTTCGAACCGTAGTAGAATTTCTTCCACACCACCGACCAGAAGCCGGCCGGCTCGTGGTGGACGAGCGCCACGCCGGTCCGCGCGATCTTGAATCCAGCCGCCTTGAGCTTGTCGTGCAGCTCAAAATCCTCGCCAGCGATCATCGCTTCGTTGTAGCCCCCAACCTGCCAATAGGCGCTCACGCGGATGAAACGGTTGGCCGCCTCCATATAGGGATCGTTAAAGTAACAGCGTTTTTCCAACTTCTGGCACTCGGCCCAGAAGCCGCTGCTGCCTCCTTCCTCAGGAATGATGACTGCATCGGCGCCTTCCGCTGCGAGCCGCACGCAATCTGCCACCAGCGCCGGCCTCAATTCCATGTCGCTGTCGAAGAACATCACGAACTCGCCTCGCGCCTGCCGCGCGCCGAAGTTGCGCTGCACATTGCGCTCCGGTCCCTGCGTGAAGAACCGCGCCTCCGGATAACGTGTCCGCACCAATTCCGGTTCGCCGTCTGTGGAGTGGTTGTCCACGACGATCACCTCGATCGGTTTGTAATTCTGCGCGCGGATGGAGTCCATCAGCCGCGGCAGAATCGCCGCGGAGTTCTTCGTCGGAACAATGATGCTGACCAAGGGTTCGGACATCCGCGCTATTATGCCGATTTCCCCGCCAGACGGAAGCCTGATGCGGCGGGTGAGATGCAAAAACGCCGGGCGAGGAACGCCTTCACGTTTCGCGTTTCACATTTTGCGTGTATCCTGTGGGACATGAGCGCCAACGAAAAACCCAGGTTGCGGCCCATTGAGGCGTTCCCTTTCGATCAGGATGGACGACAACTGGTCGTGCTGCGTGATCCGTTGCGCTGGACAGAAAACTCCGTTGTCGTCTCGCCGACACTGATTCCCATCCTCCAGCGGTTTACCGGCGAGAACACCGTGGTCGACATCCAGGCGGAATTCGCGCGCGCCACAGGCCAGATTTTGCCGAGCGAAGCGCTCAACGGCGTGATTGCCAAACTCGACGAAGCGCTGCTGCTCGACAACGAACGGTTCCAACAGTATCGCGACCAGCTCGTGCACGAATACAGCGAATCGCCCGTGCGGCCTGCGACACACGCCGGTGCAAGCTACCCGGGTGAACCGGAAGCGCTTTCAGTGGTGCTCAACGAGCATCTCGCCGCAGCCGGTGGCCCGGACGGCACGTCGCCGCCCGCCGGCCAACTCATTGGCATTATTGCGCCGCACATTGACTTGCGCCGCGGCGGGCCGACGTTCGCGCGCGCCTATCGCCAACTCCACAGCCGCACCGACATCGAGTTGTTTGTCATCCTCGGCACTGGCCACCAGCCGATGCACCACCGCTTCGGCGGGCTGCGGAAAGACTACGAAACGCCGTTCGGCACGGTGCGAACCGACCGCGACGCACTCGAATCGCTCGCGGCGGAACTGCCGTTCGGTCTCTTCGACGATGAGTGGGCGCACCGCTCCGAGCACAGCATCGAGTTCCAGGTTGTCTGGTTGCAGCACATCTTCGGCGGCAATCTCAAGGCCGGCATCGTGCCGGTCCTGGCCGGTTCATTCCACGAGTTTAGCGAGGCGGGCGCGTCGCCGCTCGGCGACCCGCAGGTGGCCGGCTTCACGCAGGCGCTGCGCAAGCTGGTGGAGGCGCGGCGCGGCAAGGTCTGCGTCGTCGCGGGCGTGGACTTCGCGCACATCGGCGGGCGGTTTGGCGACGAGGAAGCAATGGACGAAGCGCGCCGCGCACGACTGGAGCGCGATGATCGCGCCATGCTCGACGCGATCCTCACGTGCGACGCGGAAAAGTTCCACCGCAACATCGCCGCGGACAAAGACGCGCGGCGCATCTGCGGCTACCCAGCCATCTACGCGCTGCTGGCATCACTCCAGCCGGCGACAGCGCGGTTCCTCGATTACGGCCAATCGCACGAGCCGGAGACGAATTCCGTCGTCAGCTTCGGCAGTGTTGCGTTCTACTGCTGACGGCTTGCCTTCATCGGTGTTGCTGATACGCTCGCGCCCGTGAAGCAACTTGCTGGATGGAAATCCTGGCTGTTGACGCTGGCCGCCGCGTTGCTGCCGCTTGACGTTCCTGCCTCGCCAACTGGCGAACAACCCGCCGGTATGATTGCCTCAGGCACGCCGTCAGCCACTCCCTACTATGTGCGCGACAGTGGTGTGACAGGGCCGACGGTGGTGATCACGGGCGGCGTCCACGGCAACGAACCAGCGGGGCGCGTATGCCGCAGACCAGATTCGCCATTGGCCCATCACGCGCGGCAAGCTCATCATCGTGCCGCGCGCCAACGTCGTCGCGCTGAAAGCTGACAAGCGCAACATACCGGGCGAACCCGCCGAAGTGGCCAATCTCAACCGTAATTTTCCCAAGGCTGGTGAGAACGGGCCGCCACGTGGCGCGCTGGCGCTGGCACTATGGGAATTTGTGCAGCGACAGAAACCGGCATGGTGCGTTGACCTGCACGAAGGCTCCGATTTCAACGCGATGACCGGCAAAAGCGTTGGCAGCAGCGTCATCGCCTTCCCGACGCCGGACGACAAAGCCGTCGCACTTGCGATTCAGACGGCTGTCAACGCCACCATCACCAACCAGAACCACCGCTTTACGCTACGAGGTCCGCCGGTGGACGGCAGCCTTGCGCGCGCTGCCGGGGAGCATCTCTGCGCGCGCGCGATGATTCTGGAAACCACGAGCAAGAGTCAGGCGCTGTCCGTTCGCGCCCGGCAGCATCGCATCATGGTGCACGTGCTGTTGAACCATCTGGGCATGATCGATGGCTCGGTCACTCCCGAAAGGATGACCTCGCGCGTCCCTCCCATCACTCCAGTCCCGCGCCTTGCAGTTTACGACGACGGCGGCACCGGTGGCGTCGGTGCCGCGAGGATTGTTGAGCAAGTTGGCAGGCAACCGGGCGCCGTCGTCGTGCGCGTGTGCGGTGACGACATTCGTGCGGGCGCGCTCGACCAATTCAACGTGATTGCCGTTCCTGGCGGCAGCGGCAGCAGGGAAGCTGCAACGATCGGCGAAGACGGCCGCCACCGCATCCGGAAGTTCGTGGAGAACGGCGGCGGCTACATCGGCATTTGCGCCGGCGCGTATCTGGCCACCAGCGGCTTTTCATGGGGGTTGAAGATTCTCGACGCAAAAACAGTTTCGCCGCAATGGAAGCGCGGCCACGCCATGGTGAAGATCGAACTGACCGACCAGGGCCGCCGGATTCTCGGTAACATCCAGGGTACGTTCGACTGCAAATACGCCAATGGTCCGATTCTTTGCCCCGCCCACGTTGAGGCGCTGCCTGATTACGAGCCGCTGGCTTTTTTCCGCACCGAAGTCGCCGAGCACGACGCGCCGCCGGGCATCATGGTCAATTCGCCCGCCATCGTCGCCGGCCGTTGCGGCAAGGGCCGCGTTATCGTCAGCAGCCCGCATCCGGAACAAACGAAAGGACTGGAAGAATTCATCCCACGCGCCGTCGCTTGGGTTACAGATCGCGCGAGCATCGCGGAGAAAGCGAACGCCAGATGAAAACGTTTGCAAACCATCTTGCCGTCACATGGGTCGTCCTCGTGCTGACGTCGTTGAACTCGCAGGCCCAGTCCATCCAGCCGAAGCCGCCGCTGGAGCCATGGGATCCGGTTAGCGCCTACCACGAGCGGCAGATCGAAGGTTGGCGGGTGCTGGTCAACCAGAAGCTCGATTGCGACGAGCAGAAGAAGCTTTGTGATGAGACGTTGAAATTGCTCGGCGATCACCTCTATCGCGTCAGCCGCGTCGTGCCAGCCGGGGCGCTGGCAAAGCTGCGACGAGTGCCGATCTGGGTGGAACGGGCGCACCCGCAGCACAAGTGCATGTGTTATCACCCGTCGCCGGTCTGGCTGCGCGAGCACGGGATGAACCCGGAGAAGGCTGGCACGGTCGAGCTTGCGAACGCGGCGACGTTCCTGAAGTGGACGCACGAGCAGCCGTGGATGGTCCTGCACGAACTGGCCCACGCCTATCACCACAAAGTGCTCGGCCATGATCACAAGGAACTCAAGGAGTGCTTCCAGCGCGCCGTGGCGTCGAAGCGCTATGAGTCGGTGCTCTACTTCAACGGCCAGCGCAAACGCCACTACGCGCTCAACAACGACCAGGAATACTTCGCCGAGGCCACCGAAGCGTTCTTTGGCGCCAATGACTTCTACCCGTTCGTTCGCGCCGAACTGAAGGAGCATGATCCGGAGATGTTCAGCTTGCTTGAGAAGCTCTGGGATGTGCGGCAATGAAACGCCGCCAAGTCTCACAAACACTCTCGCCGTGCGCGGCTGATTGCTCTATAAGATCCGTCCCATGATAACCGCATTCCGCTCCAGCCTCGCGCTCCTGTCGCTGCTGCTCCTGATCACTTCTTCCACCGCTGCGCCGCCGAATCCCGCCGCGCTCGGCATGGACGCGGCGAAGCTGAAGGAGATACCGACGCGGATGCAGAAGTTTGTGGATGACGGCGTCATCTCCGGCGCGGTCACGCTCGTGGCGCGGCGTGAGGGTGTGGCCTGCCTTGACGCGGTTGGTTTCAGCGATCTTGCGGCGAAACGGCCGATGCGCGCCGACGACCTGTTCTGGATCGCCTCGATGACCAAGCCGCTTACGGCCACCTGCGTTCTGATGCTTCAGGATGAGGGCAAGCTTTCCGTCGAAGATCCGGTTGAAAAATATCTGCCGGAGTTCAAGTTCCAGTGGATGGTTGCCGGTCGCGGCAAGGACACGCTGACGCTCAAGCATCCGGCGCGGCCGATCACACTCCGCGACCTGCTCACGCACACCTCCGGCATCGCGAACGTTGAGCCGCCGCGCCCGACCTGCTCGCTCGCGGAGCTAGTGATGGCCTATGCGCACCGGCCGTTGTTGTTTGAGCCGGGCAGTGCGTGGACCTACTCCACCTCCGGCATCAATGTCCTCGGCCGCGTCGTCGAGGTTGTATCGGGCCGGCCGTTCGCGGAATTTCTCGACGCGCGCCTGCTCAAGCCGCTTGGCATGAAGGACACGACGTTCTGGCCGACCCGGGCGCAGACGCGTCGTCTTGCGAAAGCCTATCAGCCTGCCGGAAGTGGCCGCGGTTTGGAGGAAACGGGCATTTATTTCATCAAAGGCCCGCTGACGTCGCGCGACCGCACGCCATTTCCCGGCGGCGGGCTTTTCTCCACCGCGCCGGACCTTGTGCGGTTCTATCGGATGATTCTCAACGGTGGTGAAAGCGGCGGACGTCGCTACGTGTCAAAGGCTGCGGTCGAGCAAATGACACGCATTCAAACCGGCGAGTTGAAGGCTGGCTTTGTCGAGGGCATGTCGTTCGGGCTTGGCTGGGGTGTCGTGCGCCAGCCCTTGGGCGTGACGGCGATGCTCTCGCCTGGCACGTGCGGCCACGGCGGAGCCTACGGCACGCAGGGTTGGATTGACGTGAAGCAGAACCTGATCGTCGTATTGATGATCCAACGCCTGAAGCAGCAACCGAATGGCGACGCCTCAGTCGTTCGCAGCGCGTTCCAGGAAGCGGCGGTCGCGGCGATCAAGAAGTGAGCGAGTTGGACGGTGCGAGAACGGTTGGACTCTGAAAGGACACGGTCATGAAGAGAATGTTGATACCGGTTATGACGGCTTTATTGGCGGGCGGCGTGTATGCGGCGCAACCGGATGTGGCGCCGCCCTACCAGCCCACCGATTCGGAACTGGCCTCGATCCGCGCCAACCTGGATGAGTTCAAAAAAGCGTACAAGGCCCTGCCCATTCGCCGGCCGATCACCACGATGGAGGCCATGACAAAAAAGGTTTTCCCAGTGGACGAGAGCCTGCTGCCCGACGTTGAGGTTTACGGAAAGGCTGCCGAATGGATGCTGCGCTACCCGAAGGAGGAATTCTGGACGGCCAACGACGTGAAGAACACGCTCGACACGCTTTCGCTCGGGCTGGCGCGCATCAAGCAGATCGCCGAGGGCAAGCCGTCGTGGCCGACCGCCAAGGGCTGCATCGTGCGCGGTTTCCGATCGCGGATAGACGGCAGCGTGCAGCCTTACGGGCTGAAGATTCCCGATAGCTACGATCCGAAGAAGCCGATCCGGCTCGACGTGGTTCTGCACGGGTTCGGGCCAACCATGAACGAGGCCAATTTCATTGCCGCGCGCGATACAGGCAAACCCGCCACGGCCGGCCAGGAATACATCCGGCTCGAAGTTTTCGGCCGGCTCAACAACAGCTACCGCTGGTGCGGCGAGACCGACGTGCTGGAGGCGATGGATTCGGTGCGGGCGCGTTACGCGATCGATCCCGATCGCATCGTCATGCGCGGGTTCTCAATGGGCGGCGCAGGCTCGTGGGGTATGGGTCTGCACTACGCGGACATGTGGGCCGCGTTCGAGGCTGGCGCAGGCGGGCCGGGCGGCTCGCGGAGTGGATTCAAGAACGATGCGCCATCATCCGCGTCGGATGCTGTCGGCCGGGTTTACAACACCGTCGGCTGGATGCTCAACGCCGCCAATGTGCCGACGGTTGGGTATTGCGGCGAAGACGATGGGCCGCTGGGCGCGCTGAAGGCCGGTCGCGAGCAACTCGAGGGCGAAGGATACAAGTTCACCCCGGCGGGCCTCAATTGGACCACAACGGATTTGCGCTGCGTGTTCCTCGTCGGCCCAAAGACGGAGCACAAGTGGCATCCCGACAGCCAGGCCGAGTCCAACAAGTTCATTGACGAAGCCTGCGTCAAAGGCCGCCAGCCGCCGGCGCACATCAGGTTCATCTCATACTCACTGCGCTACCACCGCTGTTTCGACATCATCGTGGACGGAGTCGAAACCGGCTACGCGCGCACGGAGGTGGACGCGTTGACGAGCGCCGACAAGAAGCAGCGGACCCTCAAGACGAAGAACGTCGCGCGCTTGATCCTGGCATATCCGGCTGCGGGCCAGAGCCTTTCGCTCGACGGACAGTTGTTCCCGTTCGGGCCGCTGCAGCAGCCGAGACCGCAAACGCGGATGCCCGCGTTTGGCATGCGCCGCGCCGCGCCCCCGCCTCCGCCGCCCGCGCCGCCGCAGGTTCTGTTTGAAAAGAAGAACGGCAAATGGGCCATGAGCTACGTCACCGACGCGCAGCTTCTGGCCGACAAGACCGTGCGCAAGCGCCCCGGCCTGCAAGGCCCCGTCAACGATTTCCTGATGGACTCGTTCATCTGCGTGCGGCCGACTGGCACGCCGCAGCATCCGCTGGCGAACGATTATGCGAAGGCCGCCGTGGACCGCTTCGCGAAGTCGTTCTCAAAATGGTTGCGGGGTGACATTCGCATCAAGAACGACACCGAAATCACCAAGGAAGACATCGCCAACAACCATATCATCGTCTTCGGTGACGCGGGCAGCAACAGCTTGCTCGCGCAGGTTGCCAACCGCCTGCCGATCCAGTGGGACAAGACGGGCGTTCATGTCGGCAAGAAGAACTTCGATGCGAACGACCATCTGCCGGCGTTCATCTGCCCGAACCCGTTCAATTCACGTCGGTACTTGGTCGTCAACTGCGGCGACAACCTGCTCAGCACCCGCGAGCTTCGGAAGACCGTCGCCCTCTCGTGGCAGCAGCTCGCCGATTACGACGTGCTGAAGCTGAGCAAGGAATCCTCGGGCGAGATCAAGGGCACGAGCGTCGCGCAGGGCCTGTTCGACGAAAACTGGAAGGTTTCGGAAAAGTAGGACGGACATCGTGGGAGCATGGCTATGAATAGATGTGGTTCTCGAATCGCCGTCACCGGCGCGCTGTTGGCCGCGTTCCTGTGCGGCTTCACAGATGTTGTGATGGCGGCTTCCCGCAAGCCCGCGCCGCCCTATCAGCCAACCGACGCCGAGAAACAGCAGATTCAGGCGAAGGCTGACGAATTGGCGGCGGTGTTGAAGCAACTCGTTGGGAAGAGGCCTGACGCCGCGTTGCTCGCCGACGTGGAGGTCTATCACAAGGCCGCCGACTGGATTTTGCGCTATGCCAACGAAGAGTTTTACGCGAAACGTTATGTCCCCGACACGCTCGCCGCGCTCGACCGCGGGCTGGCGCGCGCGAAGGAACTCGGCGCGAACAAACCGTCGTGGCCGGCGCAGAAAGGCCGGCTGGTGCGGGCTTATCGCTCGCGCGTGGACGGCAGCGTCCAGCCGTATGGATTGATCATTCCCGACAGCTACGACGGCAAGAAGCCCGTGCGCCTCGACCTGGTGCTCCACGGTCGCGGCGGCACGCTCAACGAGGTCAGTTTCATCGCTTCGCATGACGCCGACAGCAAGAGCAAACCGGTGCCGAAGGAACAGGACTACATCACGCTGGAGGTTTTTGGCCGCGTTAACAACGCCTATCGCTGGGCTGGCGAGACTGACGTGTTCGAGGCGCTCGCGTCGGTCCAGCAGCGATACAAGATTGATGACAAGCGCATCGTGCTTCGCGGTTTTTCGATGGGCGGCGCGGGCGCGTGGCACCTCGGCTTGCACCATCCTGACCGTTGGGCTGCCGTCGAAGCCGGCGCGGGTTTCACCGACACCAAGAAATATACGGCGGGCAGGCTCACCAACCTCACGCCGTTGCAGGAAACAACGCTACGTATCTACGACGCCGAGGACTGCGCGCTCAACGCCTTCAATGTTCCCTGGGTCGCCTATGCGGGTGAGGATGATCCAGCCATCCGGTGCACGATCAGCATGCGCGAGGCGCTGGAGCGCGAAGGCTTCAAGTTCAAGCCCGACGGCCTGAACTGGCTCACCACCGACTTGCGCGCCGTCTTCCTCATCGGTCCGAAGACGCCGCACCGCTGGCATCCGGAGAGCAAAGCGGCGAGCGATAAGTTCATCAACGAAGCGGTGGCGGCGAAACGGAGCGAACCGGCACATGTGCGTTTCGTCACCTACACAACTCGGTTCAACCAATGCGGCTGGGTCACCGTGGACGCGCTGGAGAAGCACTACGAGCGCGCGGAGGTGGACGCGCGCCTCAGCAACAAAGGCAGCCAACTCGACATCAAGACGCGCAACGTCGCGCGGCTCGTCCTGCCCGATCAACCGCAGGGGCCGCGCTTGACGATTGACGGCCAGCGTCTCCAACTGCGGGCGCACCTCCACGCCAAGCCGTCGGACTTGGTGCTGGAAAAGAAGGGCGCTTCGTGGACCGCGAGCGACATGGCTTTCAGCCAGTTGGACCGCCAGTTGCCGCTGCGCAAGAAGCACGGCCTCCAAGGCCCGATAGACGACGCCTTCATGGAGCCATTCCTCTGCGTGCGGCCGACCGGCGCGCCGAACCAGGCGCTTGCCAGCGACGGCGCCAAGGCCCGGTTGGAGTTGTTCGTGAAGGAGTTCTCGAAATGGATGCGCGGCGATGTGCGGCTGAAGGACGACGCAGCCGTTACAAACGACGATATCGCCAATCACAACCTCGTTCTTTTCGGCGACCCGGCGAGCAACCGTTTCCTCGCCCGGATTGCCGACAAGCTGCCGATTCGTTGGACGAAAGATGCGATCACCGTCGGTGGCAAAATCTTCAGCGCAGCGGATCACGTGTTGGTCATGGTCTATCCAAACCCGCTCAACCCGGGCCGCTACGTCGTGCTCAACAGCGGCCACACGTTTGGCGAGAAGGAATTCCGTGGCACCAATGCGCTGCTGTTCCCGCGCCTCGGCGATTATGCGGTGATCAAGCTGGCGAAGTCGCCGACTGGCGGGTTGAGCGAAGAAGTCGTGCTGGCGGGATTGTTCGACGACCAGTGGCAGGTGGCGGACAGCGGGAAGTGAACGCCTTCGTAGGCTCAGGGGCGTCGCTCAGCCGTGCAGAGGAGGCTTGCCGCTCGCGGCGGCGCGTCGCATAGTGACGGGCGTGGCTGGATTGATTCCCGATCATGTGCTTGACCAAGTCCGTCACGCCAACGACATCGTTGACGTGATCGGCTCGTATCTGCCCAACCTCAAGCGCGCCGGTTCGGCGTTCAAGACGCTCTGCCCATTTCACAAGGAGAAGACGCCATCGTTCAACGTCAATCAGCAGATGCAGCTCTTCAAGTGTTTCGGCTGCGGCGTTGGCGGCGACGTGATCAAATTCGTCATGCTTTGGGACCGGCTGGAGTTCCGCGAGGCGGTGGAATTGCTGGCCAAGCGCGCGAACATCCCGCTGGAGTTCGGTGCCGACCGCGATCACAGCGCGGCGCCGCAAAAGGCAACGCTCTACAAGCTGCACGACGAGGTGGCGGACTTCTTTCACCGGCAGTTGATGAAGGAACCAGCGGCGCAGGTCGCGCGCGATTACCTGAAGAAACGGAAAGTGGCAATGGAGGCGGCGCGCGAGTTCATGCTCGGCTACGCGCCGGACGCGTGGGACGTGATGTTGCAGTGGGGCGCGGCACGGAAATATCCGCCACAGATGCTCGCGCTGGCGGGACTGGTGATCGAACGCGAAGGTAGCGGTTACTACGACCGGTTCCGCGGGCGGCTGATGTTTCCGATTCGAGACGAGCAGGGGCGCGTCATCGGGTTTAGCGGCCGCGTGCTCGCCGGCGACGAGAAGACGGCGAAGTATGTGAACTCGCCGGAGTCACCGATCTTCACCAAGGGCCGCGTGCTCTATGGCCTCGACAAAACCAAGCGTGCGATGGTGGATGCGAAACAGGCCATCGTCTGTGAGGGCCAGCTCGATCTGATCGCCTGTTATACCAACGGCGTGCAAAACATTGTCGCGCCGCAAGGCACGGCGTTCACGGGCGACCACGGGCGCATCCTGCGGCGCTACGTGGACGAGGTGGTGCTCTGCTTCGACTCCGACGCGGCCGGGCAGGGCGCGGCGGTGCGTAGCGTGGATGAACTGCTCGCCGCGGGTCTCGTGGTGCGCGTGGCCACGATGCCCTCCGGTCACGACCCTGACAGCCTGGTGCGCGACGAAGGAGCGGATAAACTTCGCGCTGTGATCGCGGCAGCGCGGCCATTCTTCGAGTTCCATCTCGACTACCTTTGCGCGCGGCACAATCCGCAATCGGACACCGGCAAAGTGCAGATCAGCCGCGGGCTGGCGGAATCGCTGATGAAGGTCTCCAACGCCGTGTTGCGCGCCACCTACGTGCAGCGCAGCGCCGCGCGACTCGGCGTGCCGGAATCGGCGATATTGGAAGAGATGGGCAAACTGCGTCGCGGTCGCGAGCGCGTTGCTGAGCCGGAGCCGGAAGCCGAGGTTTCGATCGAGTTGCCGCCGCGTCCGGCGCCGTTGCCGGCGGAGAAGATGCTGCT
This sequence comes from Verrucomicrobiia bacterium, assembly GCA_041651735.1. Taxonomy (GTDB): domain Bacteria; phylum Verrucomicrobiota; class Verrucomicrobiia; order CAIQCK01; family CAIQCK01; genus CAIQCK01. The sequence goes on from JBAZIR010000007.1 coordinate 30,040, forward strand.
GCAACTCGTGCTCGGTTGCAAAGACGTCGTCGCGCCGGCCTGCGAGGCGCTCGATCCGCAGTGGCTCACGAGCAGCGCCGCGGGCGAGATGCTCACGGCGATCCACCAACTCCACACCGCCGGCCAATGGCGCGGGCCGGATCAGTTGCTGGACGAGTTTCCCGACGCGCAGGAATTGCTGGCGGATTTGCTCGTGGGTTTCTTCCAGCCGCCCTCGCCGCAACAAGCGGCGCTGGACTGTACGCAGGCGCTGCGGCGGCGCTGGACCCAGAGTCGCATCGAGGTGCTCACCAACCAGTTGCGGCAACCCGGCCTTTCCACGGATCAGATTCAGCGAATTCAAAAGCAAGTTCTTGACTTGCGCAGGTGAGGTGTTCATATTGCGCAACTTTCGGCCCGTGAGGGCTTGACGTCCATAATGGGATAATTATGCCTAAAAAGAGCGCGACGACGCCTGATACTGCTGCAAAACCTGCTGTGCCCGCAAAGTTCGACCGCGAAGAGCGGAACGAAAAGATCAAGGAATTGGTCAAGCTGGCGCAAGAGCAGGGATACCTGACTTACGACGACATCAACGACGCATTGCCCGACACCGTCACGACGGCAGAGGAGCTTGATGCGATCCTGATCCTGCTTCGCGGCATGGACATCGAGATCATCGAGGCGTCGGAGGTGGATCGGTTCAAACAGGAAGCGCCGGAGCCGGAAGAAGAAAAGCCCACCGAGCGGCTCGACATCCTCGACGACCCGGTCCGCATGTATTTGAAGCAGATGGGCCAGGTGCCGCTGCTGACGCGTGAGCAGGAAGTTGAGATCTCGAAGCGCATCGAGACCGCCGAGCTGAACATGACGAAGATCCTGCATCGGTTCGGCTTCATCGCGAAGGAGTATCTCTCCATTGCCTTGCGGCTGCTCGAAGGGCGGGAATACGACAAGATGCGCAGTCTCTATGTGAGCCTGGGTTTTTCCGAAAATCTGTTCGGCGGCGGCAAAGAGCGGTTCGACCGCGTCATTCTGGACAAGAAGATAGACAGCCGCGAGAAATACATGAAGGCGCTGCCCAAGCTCGCCAGCGATGTGGCCAAGCTCGACCACACGGTGGACAAGCGTTACCAGGCGGCAATCAAGCTCGCCGGACCGGGCCGGAAGAAAGCCCTCCGTGGCGTTCAGGATGTGGATAAGAAGGTCCAGGCCAAGTTCAAGGATTTCTTTTTCAAGCCGAAGGTGCTCGAGGAGTTTGTCGAGAAGGCCGACAAGTTCCGTGAAGAGACGGAGGCAGCGCTGTTCGAACTGGAGCGGCTCCGGGCCAACGGCCACGGCCACGACGCCCGCGCGAAGGAACTCGAGCACAAGATGCACGAGTTCGAGCTTCAGGCGCGCATGTCCATCGAGGAAATTCCCAGCGCCCACACCGAGCTGAAGAGCTGGATGCGCAAAGCCATTCAGGCCAAATCCGAGATGGTCGAGGCCAACCTGCGCCTCGTCATCAGCATCGCCAAGAAATACACCAACCGCGGCCTCTCCTTCCTTGATCTCATCCAGGAAGGCAACATGGGCCTGATGAAGGCGGTCGAGAAGTTCGAGTATCGCCGCGGCTACAAGTTCTCCACCTACGCCACGTGGTGGATCCGGCAGGCCATCACGCGCAGCATCGCCGATCAAGCCCGCACCATCCGCATCCCGGTGCACATGATCGAGACGATCAACAAGCTGATGCGCGTGCAGAAGCAGCTCTTGCAGGAACTCGGGCGCGAGCCGGCCGCCGAGGAGGTCGCCGAGGAGATCCAGATGCCTGTGGATCGCGTGCGCGCCGTGCTCAAGATGGCGCAGCAGCCGATCTCGCTCCAGTCCCCCGTTGGCGACAGCGACGACACCAGTTTTGGCGATTTCATCGAGGACAAGACCGCCGAGAACCCGCTGGTGATGACGGCCTACTCGCTCCTGAAAGAAAAGCTCAACGACGTGCTCGACTCACTGACCGGCCGCGAGCGCCGCGTCCTGGAACTCCGTTTCGGCCTCGCCGACGGCTACAGCCGCACGCTGGAGGAAGTCGGCAAACAGTTCAAAGTCACGCGCGAACGCATCCGGCAGATCGAGGCGAAGGCGTTGCGCAAAATGCGCCATCCGACGCGTATCCGGCAGCTCGAAGGCTTCCTGGATATGACGCAAGAGTAGCCGCCTGCCGTCGCGCGGCGGTCTCGATCGGGAAAGCGCAAGGTCCAGCTTATGCCATATCGAGTTCTCAGCCAGCAAGAGGTCGCAGACTATCTGCACCTGACCGCTGCGGACATCGAACGGCTTGTCAAGGACCACGACATCCCTTGCGAGATGCGTGGCAAACGCGTCGTGTTTCGCAAACGGGACATTGACGAGTGGGCCTCACAGCGCGTCCTCAAGCTCGCCGACAAGCCGCTGGCCGAGTATCACCAGAAGACCACCCGCGCCACTCAGGCTGCATTCCCGACCACCGCCATCATGCCGGACATGATCCAGCCCGCGTTCATCGCGGCCCGGATGACTGCCAAGACGAAAGCCTCCATCATCCGCGACATGGTCGCGCTCGCCGTGAACACCGGCAGGGTTTACGACCCGCGCGCCCTTATCACCAGCATCGAAGAACGCGAAGCACTTTGTCCCACGGCGTTTCCCGGCGGCCTGGCGCTCTTGCACTCGCGCTATCAGCAACCCACCTTCTCTGAAGAGCCGTTTCTCGTCCTCGGCCGCGCCCTCCAACCCATCCACTTTGGTTCGCCCGACGGTTGTCCCACCGACCTCTTCTTCCTGGTTTGCTGCCAGGACGTGAAGATTCATCTCCACACCCTCGCTCGCATCTGCCTGATGGCACAGAAATCCGCGTTGCTCGACCAGCTCCGCGAGGCCGAAGACGCCAACGCCATGTATGATTGCTTGGTGAACGCCGAGAAGGAAGTGCTGGAGAAGCAAAACGCCGCCGCGTAATTTGCGATTGCTCTGCGTTTGACTCAACCGTGCGTTTCCATTCGTCAGCGCCCGGACAGTTCTCAGCGCGAGCTTCGACCCTTTGTTGCGATGATGGCGAGTGCCACCTGCGAAACCGTTACGGCGTCTTCCGGCCAAGGAAGTGTTGGAAGAAAGCGTAGAGATGGGCGTTGGATTCCTCGGTGGGAGAGTGAGCCGGGCGGTTGGTCATGCCGACGCGGTGAGTGAAGCCGAGAAACTGGTTCACGGCGACGGCGTGACTGAGCGCGGCCCAGCGCGCGGGGAAGTCCTCCGAGCCACCTGAGACGAAGAACGGACGCGGCGCGATCAGCGCGTGCAACTCGTGGAGGTCGAGGCCGGTTTCCACCATCTTCTTGTAGGCGCCGGTGCGCGGGTTCTCCGGCGTGATGAGGCCGCGCGCGGGACGCGGATGGTCGCGGTCGAGGCCGAGGTACCACGGCTCCCAGTAGTTCACACTTGGCCGTTTCTCATCGAACACGATGCCCGGATCGCTCACGGCGACGCAGGCGAACTTCTCCCACAGCGCGCCCGCGAACAACGACCACTTGCCGCCGTAGGAATGGCCCACGACTCCGATGCGCCGGGCATCCACTTCGGGGCGGTTCGCGAGGACGTTCCAGCAGTTGGCCGCGACGTAGGCGTGGTACGACAGCGGCTGGCAGCGCGCGTTGCCGATATCCGGCTTGTAGGCGTTGCCGCCGGGCGTGCCGATGGAGAGCGTAACGAAACCGCGCCGGGTGAGTTGATAGGCGAAGTCGCGCAACGGATGTTTCCCAAGACCGACACTTGTCTCCGGTTCGTAATAGACGACGAGCGCGGCGGGAAACGGCGATTCGCCATCCGGCACAAGCAGCCAGCCTTCGCCTGTCTGACCCGACGCGATGTCAAGGCGGACGTGGTGTTGTGTAAAGTTGTCGCGATGAGTCGTCGCGAGCACTTTTACATTCGGATGCTCGATGACCGCCGGCCACGGTCCCATCAAGTCGTGCCACTGTTTCAGGATTTCCGCGCGACGGCGCGGCCAATCGGCGGCGCTGGCCAACAGCTGGCCGTCGTTGAACCGCAGCGGCGAGCGATAGGCCTTGGATGGAGTGGCGTATTCCTGAGGCGGCTCAAAAAACGGCGCGAGGCTTTTCCAAGCCGATCCCTCTTCAGCAGCCGCGCCGATGCTGCAGAGCGCGACAATACAGGCAAGGCAGATGAGAGAGAGCTTGATCTTCATTGTCCAGGCGCCGCGAGTAGCCGGCTATTTCATAATGGTTTTGAGTTCCCGGATGAACCGGCGGTTTTCCGGCATCGTGCCGACGGTGACACGGATCCACTCCGGCATTCGATAGCCCGCCAGCGGCCGCACGATCACGCCGCGCCGCTGGAGTGCGTCAAAGACAGCGCGGCCGTTGCCAACGCGGACACAGATGAAATTGGCCACCGATGGGATGAACTCCAACTTCATTTTTTGGAACTCGCTGCTCAGGTAAGCCAGCCCCTGCTTGTTCGACTGCCGCGTCCGCTTGATGTGCGCGTGATCGGAGAGCGAGGCAAGCGCGCCGGCTTGGGCGATGGAGTTGACGTTGAACGGCTGGCGCACCTTGTTCAGCAGGCCGACCATTTCCTTGCCAGCGACGCCGTAGCCGATGCGCAGGCCGGCGAGGCCAACAATCTTGGAGAACGTCCGCAGCGCGATGATGTTCGGCGCGCGTTTACCGATGATGTGGCCGATCGTGTCGGGCGGGTTGTCCAGGAACTCGTAGTAAGCTTCGTCGAGTACGATAATCGTATGATTCGGCACGCGGTCCAGGAACCGGCAGAAGGCGGCATTGTCCACACGCGTGCCGGTGGGGTTGTTCGGGTTGGCGACGAAGATGATCTTGGTGCGACCATTGCACGCCGCCAGCATGGCGTCGAGATCGTGCACGTGGTTGCGGAACGGAATTTCCACGGTGCGGGCCTGGAGCATCGCCGCGCAGAGTTTGTAAACGACGAACGCTCGTTCGCCGCAAACGATTTCGTCGCCGGGTGCGACGAACGCGTGGAAGAGCATTTCGATGAGTTCGTTGGAGCCGTTGCCGAGGACGATGTTGTCTGGCTGGACGTCGAGGTGCTTTGCCAGCCCTTGGCGGAGGTAATAGCTGCCGCCGTCTGGGTAAAGGTGGGCGGTGGCCAACGCACGGCGCATCGCGGCGACGGCCTTGGGTGACGGACCCAGCGGGTTTTCGTTGGACGCAAGCTTGATGATAGACGCGGGGCGCAGCTTCAACTCCCGTGCGACTTCCTCGATGGGCCGGCCCGGCTCGTAAGAAACCAAGCCTTCGATATGGGGCAATGCGATGTTTCTGGGCATAAGACTCTCCGTTTCCAAAAGAGGCGGCGCAGTATAGCGATGGCCCGGCGTCTGTCGAATCGTTTTTGCGTCAGGCATCCAGCGTCAACCACCGCACTTCGATGCGACCGTCGGCATGGATTTCGACGATGGCGACGGTGGGATGTTGACGCATGCGCGGACGGCTGGCCGAACCGGGGTTGATGAAGGTGACGCCATTTTCGACGATTCGCTCCGGCTGGTGCGTGTGGCCGAAGACGACCACGTCGGGTTTGTCCTCGTCGAAAATCATCCGGCGCATGTCGTCAGAGAGGCCGTGCGGTCGGCCGGTGTGGATGAGAAGAAACGTGCGCCCGCCGAGCTTGCACCGTTCGACGTTGCGAAAACCATGATCACGCAGACTGTTGTCGGTGTTGCCGAGA
>JBAZIR010000008.1:0-34840 GCA_041651735.1 Verrucomicrobiia bacterium
CAAGTCCATGAGCATTGAGCGGCAGTCTCAGACGGCGATGGCCGAAGATCTTCGTTATCAACTCACAGGTGACAATCGGCAGGTTGCCTTGATCGCCACCAACATGACGGAGATCAAGAACACCATTCGCGAGACGCTTGAGTTGGCCACTCGATACAACCTCTACAACAAACAGCAACTGGCGCGGCAAGCCCGGGACGCTGCAAACGACTACACCGAGTTGTTTCAGCGGGTGAGTAATCAGGTCGAGCAGATTGCTGTGTTACGGAAACAAATGCAGGAAAACCGGGACCGGTTTCACGCCGCCTGCCGGGCCATGTATGTGGCCGAGCACCGTTCTGCGTTGAAATCCATTGACGAGATGATCGCCGGAAAGATGGCGGCTGTATCCACCAATGCGCCCTCGCACCGGGAGAGCCTGGTAATTGATCTGGAGGCGCGCTTGAAGGATGGCTCCATCTGTCGCGACTTGATTGACCTGAGCCACGAGGCCATGGTTGCCCTGCAACGGGCGGACATCCATCGCGATCCGGTTCTGGCGTCGGCAGCTTTGGCGAATTTTGCCACGATCAATACGAAGCTGGAGGAGTTGAAAGTGACACTGGACGCGGAGAATGCCGGGGCGTTCGAAGCGTGCCGCAAGGCGGCCATGGATTATCGCACGACGACGGAGAGTCTGGTGACAGCCTGGAGAAACCAACAGAGTTTGCAGAAGAAAGGGGAGGAAATAGCCGGACAAATGTTGCGTCAGTCCCGCGAGATCGCCGAGCACGGCATCACGCAGATTAGTGTGTCGAGCCGCTACGCTGTTGGGTCGGTTACAAACTCGGTCTTCATGATCGGGTTTGGCATTGCGCTGGCCATCGTTGTGGGCGCGCTCTTTTCCATTGTGCTGTCCCGCTCCATCACGGAGCCAATCAACCGGATTATCACGGAGCTTTCCTCCGGCGCCAAGCAGGTGGCCAGTGTCTCCAATCAGGTGGCTGGTTCCAGTCAGCAGCTTGCGCAGGGGGCTGGTGAACAGGCCTCCAACCTGGAGGAGACGTCCGCTTCACTGGAAGAGATGGCATCCATGACCCGCCAGAACGCGGATAACGCCATCAAGACTGACAAGCTGATGGGGGAAACGAAGAACATGGTGCTGGACGGCGTGAATTCCATGAAGAGCGTCTCGGTGGCTATTGGCGGCATTCGACAATCGGCGAAGGAGATGGCCAAGATCATCAAGAACATTGATCAAATCGCGTTTCAGACCAACTTGCTGGCCCTCAACGCTGCCGTTGAAGCGGCGCGCGCCGGGGACGCAGGCCGGGGGTTTGCTGTGGTGGCCGAGGAGGTTCGAAACTTGGCACGGCGAAGCGCGGAGGCTGCCAGGGTCACGTCCAATCTCATCGAAGACGCGCAGAAGAACGCCGAGACCGGCGTGTTAGCGACGACACAGTTGGCGGAATCGCTCAACAAGATACAGGACAGCTCGCTGAAGGTGGCGGCCTTGGTGGCAGAGATTACCGCGGCTTCCCGCCAGCAGGCGCAGGGCATTGGACAGGTGAACGTGGCCGTGAACGAAATGGACAGGGTGGTCCAGCAGAACGCGGCCAATGCTGAGGAATCAGCGAGCGCAGCGGAAGAGCTTTCGTCACAGGCTCAGGAGTTGCACGCCTTGGTGGTGGAACTGATGAAGCTGGTCAAGGGGGGCGAGGCCGCCGCCGCCATTGCTGGCATCCAGCCTCATGCAAAGGTCGGCGAGCAAGCAGTGCCGGCGGCGCACCCTCACGCGCCGGACGCGGCGCGCGCGGCATCGTCTCCAACGGCTTCAGGCAACGAGCCGAAGCACAAGACGCCGGAGAAGGCGATTCCGCTGGACGACCATGAACTGAAGCAGTTCTGAGAGACGCGCGGCTATGATGGCAGTGCGTCACATGGGAGATCAACCAGAGACCGGGATTGATCCGGCAACGTTTCATCGCATTGCCGAGATCGTTTACCAAAAAGCCGGCATTGTGCTGCACAGGCAGAAGGAAGCGCTGGTTGTTGCCCGCATTGGCAAGCGCATGCGCCAGTTGGGCATCACACATTTTCGTGAATACTTGCGCCGTCTGGAGGAGTCGCCTGCGCACGAGGAACTGGTGGAGATGCTCAATGCCATTTCCACGAACGTCACCCATTTTTTTCGCGAGCCGAAACATTTCGAACATTTGGCTGGCTGGCTGGCGCGATGGCGGCTCGAAGGACGGACGAGTTTCCGCTTCTGGTGCGCGGCGGCATCCAGCGGGGAGGAGCCTTACAGCATGGGCATGGTGATTCGGGAGAAGCTCCCGGCGGATAGCGACGTGCGCATTCTGGCCACTGATCTCTCCACGCGTGCGCTGACCGAGGCTCGTGAGGGCGTTTACACGGCCAAGGATATGGAAAAGGTCCCCGAAGCGTATGCACGCCGTTACTTCACGTGTGAAGTCGCGAAGGGTGACCGCCGTTTTCGTGTCCACCCGGCGTTGGAGAAGATGATCACGTTTGCGCGTCTGAACCTTGCACAAACGCCTTACCCGATGCGGGGTCCGTTCGATGTCATTTTCTGTCGCAACGTGATGATCTACTTTGACGACGACGTGCGTCGGCGGTTGTTGTGTGAATGTTGGCGTTTGCTTCGCTCCAACGGCTACCTGGTCGTGGGCAGCGCGGAGAGTCTGGCCGGGTTGCCGACGGATTTCAAAAACGTGGCTCCATCGGTGTATTTGAAGAGTTGAAAAGCATGGCCATGATCGCGACCGCAAGAAACAAGTCGGCAGTTTTCAGCTCCGACGCAAGCGCTGAGTTCTGTCATGGCAGCTACCTCCCCAAAGTCGAAGGCGATGAGGCCGGCTTCGATCTTGCGGCTCCGTCGCTTCGAAGTGTGACGAGGGAAGAGATGATGCGACACGTGGATGGGAAGCCGCAAGCCGCGCTGGCGGTGGAAGGACGTCCGCTGTTATTGTTCATCGAAGACTGAACGCCATGGATAAGATCAAGGTGCTGTTAGTGGATGACTCGGCTGTTGTGCGCGAGGTGCTGGCTTCAGAGTTGGGTCGTGACCCGGAGATCCAGGTGCTGGGATCGGCCCACGACGCCTATGCGGCGCGGAACAAGATTCTCAGTCTGGCGCCCGACGTCGTTCTTCTGGATATCGAAATGCCGCGCATGGACGGGCTGACCTTTCTGCGCCGGTTGATGCACTATCATCCGGTGCCTGTCATCATTGTCTCGTCGTTCACGATGCCGGGCGGGCATTTGGCGCTGGACGCCATCAGCTCCGGCGCGGTGGACGTGATGTGCAAGCCGGGGCCGGGCTTCCCGTTGTCCGAGATGACGGAAATGCTTGCAGCCAAGATCAAAGCTGCCGCTCAGGTTAAATTCAGGCGCTCTTCCCGAAAGGCGTCCGATTCCAATTCCGCCTCCAACGAGCCCTTGAAGCTTCCCGGTTCGCCGCAGCGTGTTGTGGCCATCGGCGCCTCAACGGGTGGCCCACAAGCCATTGAAACCGTCCTGCGGCAGTTTCCCAAGGATGGCCCGGCGACGCTGATTGTGCAGCACATGCCGGCTTATTTCACATTGTCTTTTGCACAACGGTTGCACAAGTCCTGCCACATGGAAGTGAAAGAGGCCGTCGACGGTGACATCGTGAGACCCGGTTTGGCATTGGTTGCGCCGGGTAATGTCCACATGTTGCTGCGCCAGCACGGTACGCGGCTTCGGGTGCAGATCAAGGATGGCCCGATGGTTTACCATCAACGGCCCAGTATTGAGGTGCTTTTCCAATCCATGGCCCGATGTCAGGGCGTCGAATTCGTCGCTGCATTGCTGACGGGCATGGGAAGCGATGGCGCGCAAGGACTGCTGGCGTTGCGTCAGCACGGAGCCTATACGATCGCGCAAGACCAGGCGACGTCGGTGGTGTTCGGGATGCCGGCCGTGGCCATTCAATGCGGCGCGGCTTGTGAGGTGTCGCCACTCCCACGCATTGCCCGGTCTTTGCTCGCGCACGCGTGCGGTCCTGCAGCGGCGGCGAAGTAGTGGAGGGTGCTACTGCGGAGATCAGCGCGCCAGGATCTGGTCAAAGACCAGGCTGATCTCTTCACTCCGGATCGGCTTGTTCACAACAGCGTTGAAACCGCTCTTCAAGTACTCCCGGCGTTCTTTTTCGCCGGTGTGCGCAGTCAGGGCGACGGCGGGGATAGGTTTGAGGCACTGATTGCGTTCGTGTTCCCGCATGGCCGCGATTGCCTGGCGGCCGTCCATGACGGGCATCTCAATGTCCATGACGACGACATCAAAATCTTCCGATCCTTGTTGCGCGATAAACGTCTTCAATGCATCGCGTCCGTTGGCAACAAGCAGGCACTGATGCCCCAGCTTCTTCAACATGAACTCCAGCACCTTCATGTTCACAGCGTCATCTTCCGCCGCCAGGATGCGCAATGATCTTGCCACCGGCTGGGACGCGCGTTGATCAGGAGCTGGCGGCAAGGCGGCGGCGGTCAAAGGCAACGTAATGGTGAAGGTGCTTCCACGTCCCTCGCGGCTGTGCACCGCAAGCTGCCCGCCGTGCGATTCAATCAGCTCGCGCGTGATGATCAAGCCCAGACCGGTGCCGCGCTCGCCGTGCGTTCCCTGGCGCGAGACCTTGGAGTAGCGGCTGAACAACTTGGACATCATGGATTCGGGAATGCCGATGCCGTTGTCTTTGCATTCGATCACCAGGGCATGTCCGCCGCTGTCCAGCGACGTCCGCAACGAGACTTTGCCGCCTTCCGGCGTGAACTTGATGGCGTTGGAGATGATGTTGGTGTAGATGCGCGAGAGGGCGGTGTGGTTGCCGAGGATGGTTGCATTGGACGCCGAGGGATCCTCCGACAACGACAGGTCAATGTGCTTGTTGTCCGCGGACGGCCGGAAATTGCCGAGACATTGACGCAGGATGATCAAGGGGTTTAGCGGCTGGAACTCCATGCTCTCTTTTTGGGCTTGGGCGCGCCCCAGATCGAGGATGTCATTGATCAACTCCAGCAGATATTTGCCGGCGTTCATGATCCGGTGGAGCATGTCCTGCTTGGCGGGACTCATTTCCGGGTCCTTCAGCAGAAGCTGGGTGAAGCCGAGAATCCCGCTGAGCGGCGATCGCAAGTCGTGCGAACAGACTGCCAGGAACTCATCCTTCAGCTTGTCGAGTTCCTTCATCCGCACCAAATTGGCTCGCAGGTTCCGGTCCAGTTGCTGGCGCTTGAGGTGCACGTTGAGCCGCGCGATGAGTTCCTCTTTGATGAAGGGCTTCTCCAGAAAATCCGTGGCGCCGATGCGGAACAGATGGAGCTTCACCTCTGGCTCGGACGTGCCGCTGATCACGATGACGGGCAGGTCTTTCAGCCCCAACTCCTGCCGGATGCGCAGGCAAAGCTCGTCGCCGTTCATCCGGGACATGTGCATGTCGGTCAACACCAGGTCCACCGACGCAGGCCGGTGGCGCAGCAGATCCAGCGCACTGTCGCCGTCGTGAACGTCCACCACGTCCACGCCGAGCTGGCGCACGCAGGAGGTGATCATCTGGCGGGCAACCGCGGCGTCTTCCACGACCAGCACTGTCATGCCAGCGAACGCGGTTGCCGGCGAGAGGATCAGTCTCGCGGTCAGCACCAGTTGATCCTGGACCGCGTCCTTGCAGACGAAGTCGGCTGCGCCCAGTTCGAATCCGCGTTTGCGATTGGGGTAGGTGTCGTTGCCAGTGACGAGAATGACGGGCACGCGGTCATTGCCCACTGTCTTCAATGCTTCGGCCTTCTCAGGGGAACGGAGCGTCTCCAGCACTTGGAAGCCGTTCATGCTCGGCATATCCAGGTCCAGAGTCACCAGACGGATGTCGGGCGTGCGCGTGAAAAGCTGGATGGCTTGAGCGCCGTCGGAGGCTTCCAGTGTCCTGAAGCCTGCCTGCTGCAATAGTTGGACAATGACGCGCCGGCTGAACGCGTTATCGTCCACAACCAGCACCAACATGGGAGGAGTCTGCCCGGATACGGCCGGTATCGCAGGAGCGCCACCCGCGGGTTTTGATGCCTGATTCATGAATTAAAAACCGGCAGACTATGGCGCGAAGTCGGAACACGTCAAACGTGATTTCCGGCTCGCGCGTCCATCAAATCATCCTTTCGTGAAGCTGTTCAACTCCGTCTTGACCCGCTCGAATTCCCGTTCAATCCGGGCGATCAGATTGGCGGCACCGTCCAGTGAGCCGGTCCTGGCGATCTCCTCCACTTGCTGACAATAGTTCGCCAACAGGTTGGCGCCGACATTCAAGCTGCTGCCTTTGATGGCGTGCGCTGCCCGCATCAACTCGGGAGCGTTTCCATCCGTGGAGTTCTTTTGCAGAGCCAGCAGCCGTTGGGTCGTATCGGTAATGTAGGTGCCGAGAAGGTCTTCCAAAAACTTCTGGGGGTTGCTTTCCGCAAGCTCGCGCAACCGGGCGATGACTTCGGCGTCCACGGCTGGCGGCTCCGGTTGTGGCGGGGTCGTTGAGATTGGCGCCTTGGCCGCGGAGTCCGAAACAGCCGGTTCTGTTTGGTCTGATTCCACTCTTGATCGCACCCAGCGTTTCAGCACCTCGACGATTTGCTCCAGTTCCACAGGTTTGGAGACATAGTCATCCATGCCCGCGGCCAAGCATTCTTCACGGTCACCGGCCATGGCGTTGGCAGTCATGGCAACGATAGGCACTTTTCGATTGAGACCCTTCTGGCGGCGGATTTCGCGCGTCGCCTCGAAACCGTCCATCTCCGGCATCTGGCAATCCATGAACACAACATCGTAAGAGAGCAGCCGCAGCAATCGCACGGCTTCCGCGCCGGTGGCGGCCACGTCCACGCGGCAGCCGAGCTTTTCCAGCAGTCGGGTGGCCACTTTTTGGTTCGCCACGTTGTCTTCAGCCACCAGCGCGCGAGCGTGAATGACCGGCAGGGCCGGTTTCGGTTTCACGGGGAGGTTATGTCCCTTGGTGATGCAGCGCCACGCGTCCGCCAGGGTTTGAAAGAGTTGCGACGCGTAAACGGCCTTGCTCAGGCACGCCGCAAATCCCGCTTCGCGTATTTCCGGCGTCAAATGGCGCTGGCCTACCGAGGAGAGCATGACCAGCACTATATTCTTCAACACCGGGTCAGCCTTCACCGCGCGGCCAAACATCATCCCGTCCATTTCAGGCATCTGGAAGTCCACCACGGCAATCTGGAAGGGGTCTTTCGCCGCTACGGCGTCGTGCATCGCTCGCAATCCTTCGCGGCCCGAAATGGCCTGGCTGGTGCGCGCGCCACAACTATGGAGTTGCTCTTCCAAGACACGCCGGTTCACCTCGTTGTCATCCACGATCAGGATGTGCAGGTTACTCAACACCATCTTGGATGTGATCAGTGTGTCCGGCCTGCTGTCCAGCGGCAGCCGCAACTTGAACCAGAACGTGGAGCCCTGGCCGGGCTGGCTCTGGACGCCGATGGTTCCTCCCATCAACTCCACGAGTTCTCGTGAGATGGCCAGACCCAGACCCGTGCCGCCGTAGCGCCGGGTGGCGGAGGCGTCCACTTGGGAAAACCGCTGAAACAGGGCGCCGATTTTATCCGATGGTATGCCGATGCCTGTATCCTGAACTGAGAACCGCAACAACGCGTTCTGCTCGTCTTGCTCTTCGCTTTCCACCGTGATCAGGACATGGCCCTTTTCTGTGAACTTGATGGAGTTGCCGACGAGATTGGTCAGTACCTGGCGGATGCGGCCGGGGTCTCCGACCACGCGACTGGGCGTTTTCGGCGCGTAACGCACGATCAACTCGACTCCCTTGTCATCTGCGTCGGCCAAGAGCAGGTCAGTGACCTCCTCCACGGCTTGCCGCAGGTTGAAGGTCATCGGCTCGATGGACATCTTGCCGGACTCGATCTTGGAGAAATCGAGAATATCGTTGATGATCATCAGCAGCGCGTTGCCGCAGTTGCGCACAATCCGGGCATATTCCCGTTGCTCAGGAGTCAGTGGCGTGTCCAGCAGCAACCCGGTCATGCCGATGACGCCGTTCATCGGCGTTCGGATCTCGTGGCTCATGCTTGCCAGAAAATCGCTCTTGGCCTTTGTCGCAGCCTCGGCAGCCTCCTTGGCGTTCCGCAACTCCTCCTGGGCCTTCCGGTGCTCGGTGACATCGCGGACGGTGGCCAGAAACAGTTTGTAGCCCCCCGACTCGATAGCCGTCAGCGACACTTCTGCAACGAAATCCTCCCCGTTTCGGCGGCGATAAACCCAGTCGTGCCGGGTCAACCCTTTCTGATGCGCCTCGGCAATCTTCTGGTCTGCCGCCGTCTTGGAATCCGTGCCGGACGGTTGCTGAGGCGGCGACAGTTGGGCGGGGTTCAGCCGGAGGAACTCGTCCTTGCTGGCGTAGTCGAACATCTTCAATGTCGTTGCGTTACAGTCCAGAATCACCCGCTCGTCCATCGTCAGCAGCGCGTCGGCGGAGTTTTCAAACAGCGCGCGATAACGTTTCTCACTTTCCTGCAAAGCGGTGGCCGTCTGCTTGTGCTTGGCAACCTCGGCCGCGAGTTCGGATGTTCGTCCCTCCACCAACTGCTCCGTTTGCACGGCGTGCTTCATGATCCAAAGCAAGTGCCCTGTCAACATGATGGTCGCCATCAAGCTGCAGACCAACAACAACAATGAATCTTCCAGTGTGCGGTTCCGTAAAAACATCCGCGTTGGCGTGCAGACCACTGACCATTGCACGTTGGCCAACGCGAACGACATGGTGCCGTGGCTGGCGACGATCCGCCGCCAATCCTCCTCCAAAGGGATCTCGTCAGCCAGCGTGTGAGAGCGAGATATGTAAGTATACAAGAGTCGCCGTTGGCTGGTGGTTGTGTCAAAGATCGAGACGTCCAAGCCGGAAGATTTTGTCTGCCGGAACGTATTCTCGATCGTCCCGCCGATGTCGAACGCACACGCCGCGAAGCCCAGCAAACTTTCGCGCCGGGTTTCCACGGTGTTGATGGGTTCGCCGTCTTTGTAAACCGGCTGCAACAACAAGCAGAGCAAACGCGGGACGAGGGTGGGCGATACCCCTCCCTTGGCGGGTTCCCCGCCGCGGTTACCCGGCGTAAACACGCCCGCCTTGTCAAGGATCGCAACCATCTTGTTTTCCTTGCCGGCCCGCTGCAAGGCCTCGCGGATGGGGGCAATGGCTTCGAAATCCACGCCGATCATCGTTTTGTTGCGATCATACGGCTCCGCGTACAGCACCGGGAAATACTCCGCGCGAGACCCCGCCTCTTTCGTCTCGCCTCGCGGATCGCGCTCGATAATTTTGAATCCGGCGGGTCCTACCGTTCGCATCGCAGCCTCAAACGCTTGCCGTTGCGTGGACGGCACACGGGGGAGCCACGCCATCATGGCGATGTCCGGATCGCGGCTCAGCGGATGCCGGATGAACTGCTTGAACTCATCCCGCTCCACACGTTTGGTCACCTCGCAATACCTGCCGAGCATGTCGAGCACGGCCACGTGGTCTTGAAGAATCCGTCTGACCGCCAGCATCCGGTCGTTGCTCGCCACCTCATAATCGATCCGCCGCGTTTCGTGCCCCCACCTTAGCGCCACGAAAAACACAGCCAGCGACGCGCCAATGCCGATGGCCAGGGTCACCACCAGTGCCAGCCGCCGTTGGTATAACCAACGCAGACTCACATTTCCGATGCTCAATTGTTTTGGCCCATCCATGTTTGCGTTGGCAGAGTTCCACGTTCGTGGACTGCCATTGTCTTGATTTTACTACACGTTTTCCTTTTCTGCTGCCATCTTTTCCTGCGCGACGGCGTCACTCTGGATCGGGAGACGAGGCGGATGACATGGAGACTCCGCTCGGTTCACGTCGGAAAAATACCAGTATTCGTCGGCTTCGATGTAGCGCTTCAAACGCCTTGAAGCGTAGGATGCGGACGAAACCTAGACCATTGGCAAACTTATGAATCCTATCCAATCTTCCGACTCGCACACATCCATCAACCGCCGCCATTTTCTAAGAAGCTCGGCTGCCGTCGCCGGCACGGCCATGCTTGGCTCTCTCGACCTGAGCCGCAGAGTTCACGCGGCGGAGAGCAACGTGATCAAACTCGGCCTTGTTGGCTGCGGCGGACGCGGCTCTGGCGCCGCCAGCGACGCGTTGACGGGCGATCCCAACACCAAGCTTTGGGCCGTCGCTGATGTGTTTCCCGACAAGATGGAATCGTCGCTGAAGGGTTTGTCCAAGAAGTATGGCGACCGGGTTCAGGTGGACGCGTCGCGGCAGTTCAGCGGCCTTGACGGTTATCGTGGCGTCATCGAGAACTGCGACGTGGTCATGATCGCCTGCGCCTCGCGGTTTCACGCCCAGTACGGTCTGGCGGCGGTGAAGGCGAAGAAGCACGTCTTCGTTGAGAAGCCCGCGGCGGTGGACGTGGCCGGTATTTACACGATTCTGGAGGCGGACGAACTCTCGAAGAAAAACAGCACGGGTTTTCTTGCCGGCGTCACCTACCGCTACCACCTCGGCCGGCGCGAGGCGATCAAGCGCATCCACGGCGGCGAAATCGGCGACATCCTCGCGATCCAGTGCGATTACCTGCGCACGCCTTACCGGCTCATCGAGCGCGATCCCGCGTGGAGCGAGATGGAGTATCAGTTCCGCAACTGGTATCACTTCACCTGGCTTTCTGGCGACGACGTGCCGCAGTCGCTCATTCACAATCTTGACTCCGCCTTTTGGGCGCTCCATGACGAGTTGCCGGAAGCCGCCTACGGCATGGGCGGGCGCTCGACGCATTTCCAGGCCTCGATGGGCACGTCATTCGATCATCACCATGTCACCTACGAATACGCCGATGGCCGCTCCATCTACGGCTCCTGCCGCACTGCCGCAGGCTGTTTTGGCTCGAACAAGGATATCTTCCACGGCACCAAGGGCCGCTGCAAATTCTCGGCATTCCAGCCGCCGGTGTTCACCGACCTGAAAGGCAACGTCGTATGGAAGGCCGATCCGCTGCCGCCGGGCAACACGCCCTACATTCAGGAGCATAAGGAGTTTCTGGAGTCCATCCGCGCGGGCAAACCATTCCAGCGCGGCAAGATTCTCGCCGACTCCACCATGGGCACGGTGCTTGGCCAAATGGCGATCTACAATGGCCAGCGGATCGCTTGGAAGGACGCAATGAATTCCAAGTTCGCATTCCCGCCGCAGGGCGAGATTACGATGAAGACGGAGCCGCCCGTGAAACCCGGAGCCGACGGTATCTACCCTGTGGCGATTCCGGGCACGACCAAGCTGTACTGACATAACGGTTCCCGGTCGAGCGAAGCCGAGTGCTCCAAGTCGGACGAAGCGTCCCCGCTGCGGGCCAACGTGTGGCTTGGCGGCGGAGGCGTCGTGGCTGGCTGCGTGCGGGTTCTGTCATTATCATTGTTTGCAAGGAATACATCATGAAGACGAACTCAGTTCTGGCCCGGATCACCTGTGGCATTTCGTTTCTGACTGCCATCGCCGCCTTCGGCGCGAATCCCATCGAGATTGAAAACCGCAAGCCGGGCGCGGCGGACTGGCAACTCACGCGCGTGCGGCTCGACAGTCCTACGGGCATGCGCTCGCCGTTCATCGAGGGCTATTGCTCGCGGCAGAGTGTCAAGGCGGGCGAGACGATTGACATCATGGTCTCCACCGACCCGCCGGTGAAGTTCAACATTGAGATATTCCGCACCGGTTACTACGGCGGCAAAGGCGCGCGGTTGATGAAGAAACTCGGCCCGTTCCAAGGCAAGGCGCAAGCAGTGCCAAAGCCCGGCCCGAAAAACATCCACGAGTGCAGCTGGGAACCGACGACTCAGCTTTCCATTCCGAAGGACTGGATCAGCGGTGTCTATCTCGGGCGGTTGACGACGCTGCCGGCGGACAAGGAGAAACCTTATTGGCAGAGCTACGTCATCTTTATCGTGCGTGACGATCGGCCCGCCGACATCCTGTTCCAGTGTTCCGACAACACATGGCAGGCTTACAACCGCTGGCCGACGAAGTACTCGCTTTACACGCACCCCAAGGACGGGCAGGGGCCATGGGCTGATGTGAGCTTTGACCGTCCCTACGGACGCCAATCGCAATACACCGGCATCGTCAACGACCCGCTCTCGGTCGGTTCAGGTGAATTCCTTTCGTTCGAGCAGCCGTTTTCCTACTGGCTCGAAGAGCATGGCTACGACGTAACGTATTGCTCCAACAGCGACATGCTCAGTCCCGACCGCGCCCTCAAGTGCAAGACCTTCCTCAGCGTCGGCCATGACGAGTATTGGGACATCCGCATGTTCCGCAGCGTCGAGAAGTTGCGTGACGCGGGCGTGAACCTCATGTTCTTCTCCGGCAACGCCGTCTGCTGGGTCACGCCGTTCCGCGCGAACAGCTGCGGCGCGCCCAACCGCATCATCTTCCGCGGTGGCCCGTACGGTGCCGACAGGGACTACGCGAAGGAGCGCCAGACCAAACATGGCCCGTTCCCGGAGAACGGTCCCGACGAAGGCTTGCTCATGGGTGCGCGCAACGGCCGTCCCATCAACGGCGGAGGCGACTGGATCGTCACCAAGCCCGACCATTGGATATTCGCGGGCACCGGTATGAAGAAGGGCGACCGCGTTCCCGGCCTCGTTGGTTGGGAATACCACAATTGCGCCGCCACGGAGATTCCCGGTCTCGAAATCGTCGCCGAAGGCAACGTATGGGTCGGCGGCCAGACGTTGTCGCACTATACCGCTACTATCTATCCCTGCCCGAAGGGCAACTTCGTCTTCAACGCCGCGACCATTTTCTGGTGCCAGGACCTCTCTATGCCGCCGGGCCACACGCTGCCGTGGTCGCACTGGAGCCGCCCCCACGGCCCCGACCCGCGCGTGCAGCAGATCACACACAACCTGTTGCGCCGCGCGATTGGCGCGAGCAAGTAGGAGCAACTGTAGGTCCTTGGGTTGCAGGACTTCTTCCGATGAAGATCAAGCAATATCAAGTTGATGCTTTCGCGAGTCGTGTGTTCCAAGGCAATCCAGCGGCGGTTTGTCCGCTTAAGGCGTGGTTGAAGGATGATGTCCTTCAAGCCATTGCGGGCGAAAATAATCTCTCTGAGACGGCTTTCTTCGTTCCGATCGAGAGGGGGTTTCATCTCCGTTGGTTTACACCGGTCGCGGAAGTTGATCTCTGTGGCCACGCCACCTTGGCATCTGCGCATGTCCTGTTTGAGATTTTGGGCTATCCGAAACTGACGATTGAATTTGAGACTCGAAGTGGAAGACTTGTCGTCGAACGCAGGGGAGGGTTGCTGACCATGGACTTTCCGGCCCGCCCTCTGACGTCTTGCTCGCCGCCCACGGCATTGATCGAGGGTCTTGGCCGGCGTCCAGTGGAGGTCTTGGTTTCCGATGACTATGTGGCCGTGTTCGAGAGCGAAACTGATGTTCGCGGTCTCTCGCCAGACTTTGCCAAACTGAATCAGGTGGATTTGCGTGGTGTCTGTGTCACGGCGCCGAGCGTGAACGCCGATTTTGTCAGTCGGTTCTTCGCACCGAAACTCGGTGTTCCCGAAGATCCCGTCACCGGTTCAGCGCATTGCGAACTCGCTCCTTATTGGGCATCCAGGCTCGGGAAGAGCACTTTGAGAGCATTCCAAGCATCCGAGCGTGGTGGCGAACTACTATGCACGCTGCGTGGAGACCGCGTTATTCTGTTGGGGAAAGCGGTAACGTTCATGGAAGCAGAAATTGATATCGGAACGTGACCTCTCAATCCATGTGGAACCCGTGCGAATAGCTGAGCAAGTCCAGTGATTTTAAACATTATGAAAATGGTGAACGCAATGATGGTCGTATGTTCTGCAATGATTTGCGCAGCAGCGGAGCGATACGAACCAACATGGGAATCGCTCGACAAGCGGCCCATCCCGGCTTGGTTCGCGGATGCGAAGTTCGGCGTCTTCATTCACTGGGGACCGTATTCCGTGCCGGCGTGGGCGCCGGTGGGGACGTATTCGGAGTGGTATCAGTATTGGTTGCAGAACAAGACCTGCTCCGGCAACAGCCACCCGAAGCCGACGGCGGTTTACGATTATCACGCGAAAGTTTACGGCGCGGACTTCAGCTACTACCAGTTCGGCGACATGTTCAAGGCTCAGGACTACGATCCCGCCGCGTGGGCGGAGTTGTTCGCGCAGTCGGGCGCGAAATACATCGTCCTGACGAGCAAGCATCACGACGGTTTCTGCCTGTGGCCGAATCAACATGCCAACAAAGCCTTCGGCCGCCCGTGGAACAGCATGGACGCCGGCCCGAAGCGCGATCTCGTCGGCGAACTCAAGGCGGCGGTGGAGAAGACGCCGGTGAAGTTTGGCCTCTATTACTCGTTGTTCGAATGGTACAACCCGCTCTGGAAAGACACGGCGCAGCGCGGGCGGTTTGTGGACGAGCATTTCCTGCCGCAAGTCAAGGAACTGGTCACGCGCTACCAGCCCGCGATCCTCTGGGGCGACGGCGACTGGATGGTGGAGGACTCGTTTTGGAAGAGCCGCGACCTGCTTGCGTGGCTCTACAACGAGTCGCCTGTCAAGGACACCATCATGGTCAACGACCGCTGGGGCAAGAACTGCCGGCTCAAGCATGGTTGTCCCACCACCGAATACGATTCCGGCACGACCTTCAACGGACCGTGGGAGGAATGCCGCGGCATCGGGTTCTCGTTCGGTTTCAACCGCAACGAAGACGTGCAGGACTACAACTCGGCCCAGGTCTTGATCCTGACGCTGGTTGACACAGTGAGCCACGGCGGCAACCTGCTGCTCGACATCGGTCCTGATGGCACCGGCAAGATTCCGGCGATCATGCAGGAGCGGCTGTTGCAGATGGGACGATGGCTCAAGGTCAACGGCGAAGCCATTTACGGTACGCGCAAAAGGAAGACGATGATCCAGTGGTCCGTGGGCAAGCAGATGGACGGCAAGGAATACAAGAAGCTGAAGAAACTCCCGTATGTCGGCGGCGACTTCCTCTTGAAACAAACCGTCAACCCGGAGCCGGGCATGGCTATGAAGGAAGTGTTCTTCACCGCGAAAGGCGACGACGTCTACGCCATCGTCCCCAAATTGCCCGAGGGCAAGCTCTTGCTACGGGGCGTCGTTCCACAGTCAAAGGCGCACGTTACCCTGCTGGGCACGAACAAGACATTTCGATGGGAGAAAACCAAGGACGGCATGAAAATCATCGTCCCGCCTCTGCTCGCGAAGGACGTGCCCTGCGAACACGCATGGGTGTTCAAGCTGACCAACGTGAAGTGAGAGAGAACGGCAGACAGGAGAAAATCATGAAGATCAAACGGTTGCTGATAGCCTGTTGCGTCATGTTAGTGGCCGGCAACGGCGCGCTCGATGCCGCGCAGTCCGGCCTCATTCGCGACGAGAACCAGAAGCCCGGCGCGCTGGACTGGCAACTCACGCGGGTGCGCACCGACAAGAACAACTACCGCTCGCCGTGGGTCGAGGGGTATTGCTCCAAGCAGTCCGTGCTCGCGGGCGAATCGATCGACATCATGGTGAGCACCGATCCGCCGGTGAAGTTCAAGATCGAGATCTTCCGCACCGGCTACTATGGCGGGCGCGGCGCGCGGTTGATGCAGACGCTGGGGCCGTTGCAGGGAACGGCACAGCCCATCCCGTCCATCACTGAGAAGCGGCTGCGCGAATGCCGCTGGAAGTCGTCCGCGACGCTGAAGATTCCCGCTGATTGGCTGAGCGGCGTCTATCTCGGCCGGTTGACGACGCTGCCCGATGCCGACGACAAGCCGTATTGGCAGAGCTACGTCATTTTCGTCGTCCGCGATACGCGCAAAGCCGACATCCTCTTCCAGTGCAGCGACAACACGTGGCAGGCCTACAACCGCTGGCCTATCAACGAGTCGCTCTATACCGACCCGCGCGGCGCGCACGCCCGCGACGTGGCTTCGAGCTTCGACCGTCCCTATGGCCGTCAGGCGCAGTACACCGGCATCGTCAACGACCCGCTCTCGGTCGGTTCTGGTGAGTTTCTCTCGTTCGAGCAGCCGCTTGCCTACTTCCTCGAACAGCACGGCTACGACGTGACTTACTGTTGTAACTGCGATTGCCTCGATGCGTCGCAGATCACGCGCTGCAAGACCTTCATCAGCGTCGGCCACGATGAGTATTGGGACATCCCGCAGTATCACGCGGCCAAGGCCGCCATCGAGGCGGGTGTGAACTTCCTCTGGCTCAGCGGCAATTCCGTCTTTGGCGTCACGGCTTTTTCACCCTCCGCCGACGGCCGTCCCAACCGCATCATTACGCGCACCGGTCACTTCGGCGGCTTCACCGACGAAGACATGGCGAAAGCCGAGAAGATCATGACCAAGGAGTGGCGGCGCATCGGTCCCGACGAGAGTCTCATCATGGGCGCGCGGAGCATTATCCCGTTCAACGGCGGCGGCGACTGGACCGTCGTCAAGCCGGGCCACTGGATGTTCAAGGGTACCGGCATGAAGAAAGGCGACGCCATTCCCGGCATCGTCGGCTGGGAACATCACGGCGCACCCGCGAAGCTGCCCGGCCTCGAAATTGTCGCCGAGGGCACCGCTTGGGCCGGTGGCGACAACCCCGCGCATTGGACTGCCACGATCTTCCCCGGCCCGAAGGGGAATTTCGTCTTCAATGCCGCGACCATCTTCTGGGTGCAGGCTCTCTCGATGCCACCCGGCCACACGCTGCCGTGGTCGCACTGGAACCGCCCCCACGGTCCCGACCCGCGCGTCCAGCAGATCATGCATAACCTGCTCCAGAAAGCCGGCAGCAAACGGGCAGAGCGGTAGCCTGCCGGTAGGGCCGGACCGCCGGGCCGGCCGAGGCGGCTCAGGAGAAGAGACGATGAGAATGAACTGAGAACCAGGACGGCGCGCCCGGCGGTCGCGCCCTACCACGATGGACCTTCCACAACGCCAGCACTTGCCGCATACGCCCCCACCGCGAGTGGACTCGAGTGCCATCTTTTTCATTACAGTCTGTTGCACGCCGCGCGATACCAACCAGCTCTACCATCCCGACATTGCGGCGCGGCTTTTCGAAACCGTGGCCCACCGGCACGATAACCAAGTCTGGCACGCACGCTTGTTCCTGCTCATGCCGGATCATCTCCATGCATTGCTGTCGTTCTCGCCGGGGAAGCCGATGTCGAAGGTGGTGGCGCAATGGAAGGAATACGTGGCGAAGGCAACCGGCGTCCGATGGCAGCGCGATTTCTTCGACCATCGTTTGCGAAGCGATGAGCAATGGCAGGTCAAGGCGGCCTATATTGAGTTGAACCCGGTCAGGAATGGGTTGGTCCGCGAGGCAAAGGACTGGCCGTATGTTTGGCGGCCAGAGCAGTCAAAGGTTGTTTCGGCGCGCCCGGCAGTCGCGCCCTACCGGGCCGGGACGCCGTGACTCCGACTGCGCCACGGGTCCCGACCTGCGCGTGCAGCAGATCATGCACAACCTGCTCCAGAAGGCCGGCAGCAAACGGGCAGAACAGTAGCCTGCCGGTAGGGCCGGACCGCTGGGCCGGCCGGGACGGTTCAGGAGAAGAGACGATAAGTATGGATTGAGAACATGAACCGCGACTACTTCGCGGTCAAGCCACCGGCTCGTGAGACGGGTTTCGTCATCGGCCTGCTCCAGATGTCGTACACCGGCGAATGCAGCTACGCACTTCAAGGCGTGAGCGGTGAAGCGGTGAGACGTTTCCGCTGAACGCCTGTTACTTTGGCCGCTGGAGGCTGCTGACGTTGATCACGCTGATGGTGTAGGGCTTATCGAATGTGGTGTTCCGCAGGCCGGGGAAGGGCATGTCGAAGTTGATCACGATCAGTTCGTCGCCGCGCAGGGCCGGTTCGCACGGCTGGTCAAGCAGCCCGCCACTGCCGTCGGTGTCGGCGTTCTCCCACAGCGTCGTGACCTTGCCCTCCGGCAGCCAGACGACCTGGACGGCGTTCTTCTCCGAGTCAGCCACGTAGATGCAGTTGCGCTTCGCGTCGTAGAAGATGCCGTCCACGCAAGTCATCCGCGGCCAGTCCTTCACGAACTGCGTGCATGAGGCGACGCTGCCGTCGGGTTTGAAGGTGATCTTATGCATCACGCCGTCGCCAAAATTGCCACTGTAGAGATTGCCCTCGGCGTCGAACGTCAGCCCATCGGCGCCAGCCTTCTCGCCCTTGCGGTGCGCGACGCCGGGGTCGTTGCACAGCGTCTCCCACGTGGCGATGCAATGCGGGTCCTGGGCGTGCTGGTTCTTCGGCAGCAGCTTCACCGGCTTGCCCTGGTTCATTTCGTCAAGACCGATGCGGTAGATGCCACTGAGCGCCTTGTCCGGCAGGTCGAAGAAGGTGTCGGAAACGAACACGGCGTTGCCCTTGAACATGACGGCGTTGGCGAGTTTGAAGCCCTCCACGACCACCTCGCAGCCGGCCGCCTTGCCGTCCTGCACCTTCACGCGGATCAGGCGGCTCTTGTATTCCTTGTTGTTGAAATACTGGTTGTCGGCCACGTAGAGGTTGCCGTCGGGGCCGAAGTCCATGCCCATCGGGCAGGCGCGTCCGGTCTCCGGATGCACGGGTATGTCGGAGAAGAATTCCCATTTGTTATCCCGCGTGATCTTCATCAACTTGCCGGGATGCTTGTTCTCCTTCCCGTTGCTGTTGAAGTTGGGGCAGGCCACGATCATGTCGCCCGTCTTGGTGTTGAGCCGCGCAGCGTCGGGTGTGTTGCAGTCCTCGCCGCACGAGACGAGCAGCTTCGGCTTGAACTGATCCGCCCCCGTGCCGGGCGCGACGCCCGCCTTGTCCCCGCAGCCAATGAGCATGGCTCCGCCGCCGATGACAGCCAAAATCAGACTCGCAACAACTGGTGAAGTTTTCATGAATTGTCCTTTTGATGACGTGCGCGCGTGCGATGATGCACTTCGCAACCGGGCGCGAGATTAGAGCCAAAAGTCACAACATGCAATCCCCGACCGTGACGCGCGGTGATCCCATCCTCGAACGGGCAGGGCGGAGAAGAGTTTGATACTGGCATCTGCATCGGCTTTTAGGTTGACTCGTCCATTGAGACACTACGAACATGTCATTAAGAAGAGCCGATCAAATGTATCGCGCTGGGATTGTTGAAATGGTTGTGAGAATCGAGATGAGCGGTGCGGTCGTGTGAGGTTGATTGCGCTCATTCAACGTTGACACAGGTTTCGTCTTGTACCGGTCGCCGACGGCTGTTTGCGTCACCGACGAATAACAGCGGCGCTTGATGAGGTGAGCGCCGTCGATACGCAGCCAAGAGAGAAAAGTGCGCGTTAAAACCATGAACATGCAATGGCGGGTCCTGGCTCTACACTTTTCATTCGCGCTTGTCCTGTTCAGGACGGCCTCTGCGCCGGCTCAGAACATCACGGAATTCCCCAAATTCCAAAAGGAGGACCGGGTGCTTATATTGGCACCACACCCTGACGACGAAATCATAGGCTGCGCAGGCGTAATTCTGCATGCGCTGAAATCCGGGGCCGCAGTAAAGGTGGTGTATTTGACCAATGGCGATAACAATATTTTCTCCATCCTGTTTTCCAACCCGCTGCTCTTTCCCCTCCGATTGGTGACATTAACGGAGGGCGCGTTCATCAGCCTGGGCAGGCATCGCCAGGAAGAAGCCATAAAGGCAATGGCGATTTTGGGGATAAAAAAGGAGGACCTCATATTCTTGGGCTATCCTGACCATGGAACCGATCAGATGTTCGTGTTCAATTGGAATAATAACAGGCCGTATACGAGCATGTTTGCCCGACAGTCCAGCGTCCCTTACGCGGAGAGCCGGTCGTATAAAAAGGAGTTCAAGGGGAACAATATTCTCGGCGACTTGAAAACAATCGCGCTGGATTACAAGCCGACCAAAATATTCGTTTCACATCCGGCTGACGTGAACGGGGACCATTGGGCGCTATATCTGTACCTGCAAGTAGTGTTGGCCGATTTGCTGGACGAGATGCCAGAACCGCAGGTGTATCCCTATTTGGTGCATATACTGAACTGGCCCCGTCCCCACAATTACCATCCCGAGCTAAAAATGGAGCCTCCTGCGCAGAAGTTCTTTGACGACCTGAACGCCTCAGTGAAATGGAAACAGGCTCTGTTGACGCCGGAAGAGATTGAGAAGAAACACGAAGCGCTTCTGGCGTACAATTCCCAGACGCGAATCAGCGCGTTTTATCTTTTGTCATTTGTGCGCCAGACTGAATTGTTCAGCGATCTTCCATTGATCACTGTAAAAAGACAGAAGTCGCTGAAGACACCCGGTGAACCCGACGGGAATTGCGCTTTCACTTCCGACACTCAGTGGGTGGGTTTTGCTGTTGTGGACGATTGTCTTTTGATCAAGGCCAAGAGGCCCAAAGAATTGAAGGTCGGGCCTGCGTATCTGTTTTTTATCGCCACCTACAAATTCGGCGAGGAGTTTGGAAAAATGCCGAACATCGCGATCCTGACCCAGTATGACAAGTTCAGGATGTATGACACCCTTGGCGCCAAGCGTCCCCTTGATGCGAAGGGGACTTCTCTCAAGCTCAATCCAGACTCGTTGATCGTGAAGATACCATTGAGTCTGCTCAAGGATTTGGATGGCTTTATATTCGCATTCGACTCAACTGGCAGAAAAATCGTCCCGTCGGGCTGTACGGCTTTTCGAAAAGTCATTATTGAGAAATAAGGGCTTCCTCATGCCCTCGTGAGATGTCAATGATTGAGTCTTGCAGTGGGTATTTCGGATCGCTTTAGCGGCCCACCAAGCATCGCCATGACCGTTCCGCGCGATCCGTTCTCTGCTCGCGCCCGCGCTATCCTCGCAACTGGCGCATCAACTCATCCACCCGCCGCTTCACCGCGTCATCCATTTTGATGATCGGTGGCCAGGGGCGGGTGTCGCGTTCCGCGGGGATCTTGTGTGTGGCGTCGATGCCCATCTTGGAGCCGAAGCCCATCACCGGCGTCGCGTGGTCGAGCACGTCGGCGGGGCCTTTGGTCATGACGATGTCGCGCTGAGGGTCCACGTTGGCGCAGACACGAAATGCCACCTCGCTCAGGTCACGAACGTTCACATCAGCATCCACGACGATGATGCACTTGGTGAACATCATCTGGCCCATGCCCCAAAGGCCGTGCATCAGCTTCATTGCATGGTAGGGGAAGTCCTTCTTCACCGACACGATCACCATGTTGTGAAAGGCGCCTTCCGCCGGCAGGCACATGTCCACCAGTTCCGGGAAGTTCAGTTTGAACATCGGCAGGAACAACCGCACGCTGGCGTCACCGAAGTAGAAATCCTCCATGGGTGGCCGGCCCACGATGGTGCTCGGATAAATCGCGTCGCGCCGGTGTGTGATCGCTGTGATGTGGAAGCGCGGATACGGCTCCGGCAGGGTATAGTAGCCGGTGTGGTCGCCGAACGGGCCTTCCATGCCGAGCGGTTCCTTCGGGTCGACGTAGCCTTCGAGCACAAAGTCGCAGTCAGCCGGCGCCTCCAACGGGATCGTTTCGCACTTTACCATCTCCACCGATTTCTGCCGCAGGTAACCGGCGAGCATCATCTCATCCACGCCGTCCGGCAGCGGGGCGGTGGCGCTGAAGGTGTAGACCGGATCGCCGCCCAGGCAGACGGCCACGGGCATGCGCGTGCCCAGTTCGGCGTGACGGCGGAAGTGACGCGCCCCGGTCTTGTGCAACTGCCAGTGCATGAACGTCGTGCGTGGATCAATCACCTGCATCCGATACATGCCGACGTTGCGCGCGCCGGTGTCGGGGTCCGCGGTGAACACCATCGGCAGTGAGACAAAACGTTCGGCATCAGCCGGCCAACATTTCTGAATCGGCAGCCGTCCCAAATCCACCGCGTCGTCCTTGAGCACGACATCCTTGCAGGGACCGGTGCCGATGCTTTTGGGTTTGGCGTGGCGCAACTCCAGCGCCGTGCCGAGCAGCTTCATCGCCTCGCCGAAGCTCGACGGAGGTTTGGCCTTCATCAACGCGGCCAGTTCGCTCGCGCACTCTGCCACGGTGCGTCCCAACGCCAGAGCCATTCGCTTCTCGGAACCCCAGGCGTTGATGAGCAGGGGAAACTGCGCGCCCTTTGTCTTCTCGAAGAGCAGCGCCTTGCCGCCGCCGGGCAATTTCATCTGCCGATCGGCAAACTCGCTGATTTCCAGCACAGGGTCCGTTTCAAACGGAACCCGAATCAACTCGCCCTCGCGGTCGAGGCGCTCGATGAACTCGCGTAAAGAGGAGTAGGCCATGTTGACCTGCGCGCGACGGGGCGCGGCCACGATTTATATCAATGGCTTCGGCCGGTAAATCAGATGCAGAATGTTTCCCTCCGGGTCGCGGAAGAAAACGACCTTGGCTCCACCGGCGCCTTCCTTCGGCGGCTCGATGAAGTTGACCTTCTTCGCTTGCAACACCGCGTAGGCTTTGTCGAAGTCGTCCACGGCGATAGCGAGGTGACGCAGGCCGGGATCGCTCAGGGTGGGTGTGGCCTCCGGGTATGCCTTCTTACAGGGGATGATCTCGATCATGCCGCCGTTTCTGGTGGCGAGGAAGAACGCCGGCGGCGTTTCCTTGTTATCAAGGACGACGGCCCAGCCGAGCGTCTCCCGATACCACCGCGCCAGCGCCGCGCTGTCACGCGCCAAGATGCCGATGTGTTCGATGCCTTTGAACATGACCGATCCTTCCATTTGTTTCCGCGCCGCACTCCGAACGTCTCGGCTCTGCCAGCCACACGGCGGGTGCGATTACAGCTTTGGGTTGTCGATGAACGCGTAGCAGAGAATGTGAGTGACGATGAAGAAGCTATCCTCCAGCCGGCCGTAGTGCGTGCTGGGGATTGGCACGTAAATATCACTGGCCGCGCGCAGGGGCGTCGGCGTGTCCTTGCCGAGGCCGATGGTTCGCAGACCATGCTCGCGCGCCCATTGCTGGGCTAGGACGACGTTCTTGCTGGTGCCGGAGCAGCTCATGCCGATCAGCACGTCGCCTGGCTCGGCGAAATTTTTCAACTGCTCCAGAAACACCACGTCGTAGCTGATGTCGTTGGCCAGCGCGGTGATCCACGGAATCTGGTCGGTGAGTGTGATGATCTTGAACCGCTTTGGCCGGTCCAGCGACGCGCCCTTGCCAATGTCCACCACCATCTGGCTGGCAATGGCTGCGGAGCCGCCGTTGCCGGTGACGAAGACGCGGCGATCATGGTCGCGGGCCTCGCGCAGTGCATCAACCGCACGATCGATGGCGGCGCTGTCGAGGCGGCCGAGGAGTTGCTGTAAATCAGAGAGATAAGCTGCGGCGTAGTTCATGGGGCAGGGCAGGGGGCCTGGGTTACGGACGTTGTCGGGTGATATGGATGGCCACGTAGGCGGTGTCGGGCAGCGCAAACTTGCGGATTTCGACGGAGACGTTGGAGAAACGGAAGTTGGAATGGAGACACTGGATGATGTCACCGGCCATGGCCTCAATCAGCCGCCAGCTTTTTTCCAACACCTGTTGCTTCACTTTCTCGCACACGCGCTGGTAGTCAACGGAATGCACGAGTTGATCGGTGCGAGCGGCCATGCTGAGGTCGCGGGTCATTTCCATCGTCACGAGCAGTTTTTGACGCTGGGAGCGTTCTTCATTGGTGATGCCGACATGGCACCAGACTTCGAGGTCCTTGATGACGATCACGTCCTCAAAAACTTCAACAGGCGCCGCACCGGGTCTGATTTCACGTGAGACGAGCATGGGTTTCTAGCAAAATTCTTGTCGGTTTATTCGTTGGAAGCTTAAGAGCATCGTCCGGCGAAAGCCAACGAAAATCTTCCAGTTCCTCATTCAGCCGCACGTCGGTCGTGTTGGCGCGGCATGTGAAGTTCAGGAGCAGGAAATGTTCCTTCCGGTAGAACTCTGCCGGTTCGATGCAGTCCTGCGCCATGACAAACCGGATGTCCCGTACGTCGAGTCCTGTTTCTTCTTTCATCTCCCGCGCGAGCGCCGCCTCCATCGGTTCGCCGTAGCGGACCTTGCCGCCAGGAATGCCCCACGAGCGGTTCCACTTGGGCGTGCGCACCATCAGGCACTCGCCGCGCGCGTTGAAGATGAGTGCGCCGACCGTGACGATCGGCTGTCGGCGTTCGGCCTGCGACGAGCGCGGGTCATGAGCGCGTTCGAACAGCTGCCGCAACTCGCCGAGATGTTCGACGATCAGGTCGGGACCGGCTGCGCGCAGTTTCTCCAGCTTGTCGAAGCCTGTGAGCACCGCGCACGATTGCACGCCGCCGTGCCGCGCCGTCTCGATATCATGAACCATGTCGCCGACGTAAAGCGCGCGTGCCGGATCGAGGTTGTTGCTCTGGACGACGCGATGGATCTCCGCGGTTTTGTCCATGATGCCGACGTAGGCACCCTCGTAGAAGTGGTTGATGCCCACTCGTCCGCACAGCCGCTCGAATACCACCGGATCCATTGTCGAGAGTACAAACATGCGCAGATCGCGACTGTGTGCGAACTCCAGAAACTCCCGCGCGTGTGGCAGCAACGCCACCTCGTCTTGAATGGCGTTAAACCGCTCGAAGTAACAGCGGTCAATCTCCTCCAGCGATTGCGTTGGCAGGTAGCGGCGATAAAACGGCAGAAACGGCAGGCAAAATTCCTCGCGGAACTTCTCCCGGCTGATCGGCGCGACGCCGAATTTCCCGAAACAGTAGTTCGTGGCGTCCCAAACCACCGTCAGGTCGTCCACAATCGTTCCTGACCAGTCGAGGATAAGCGATTGAATATTCTTCAGGTCAAGCATGCCGTAGTCACGATAACGGAACCAATCGCACAATCAAGCGCCGCGCGACGCGGAGCGCGACAAACAGGGTCCTTCGTAGCGCGCGGTTCTCGCGGTGTTGATCAAAAATACCCAAAAGCGCGGATTGACCCCATCGGCGGAACATGTCAATATATCAAAAGCGCAGGGAGTTCGTGTGATGAAGCGATTCCTGATTCTCGCCGGCGATGGGCGCCTGTGTGGCGCTCTCCCAGGGAGAAATCTGCCATGAAACTGACTTTTTATTGCCAGAGCTGTAGCCAGAAGTTGAATATTGGGCACTCCCAGATCGGGACGATTGTGCGTTGCCCGGCGTGTGACATGAATCAGCCTGTGATCACGCCTTTGGCAAAACGCTATCGTGGGATGCGGATTGCCGTTGTCACCCTCCAGATTCTGGGAGTCGTGATCGGGCTTGTCCTGGCCTCCGCTGTGCTGGTGCTGATGACCCAGTATCAGCTTTGGAGCGTACAGCAACTTGGGACTGCTCTGCTCGTTTTGGGACTGGGGTTGCCCCTTGCCTTTGGCGTGAGCATCACGATCTATGCCGCCGGTGAGGGAATCAAGTTGTTGATTGACCTTGAAGACAATGTGCGCGCCATGCGGTTGTACTCGGAGATGGCCCGTGCCGAGCGCCAACCGCCGCCGCCTGTCGAAGCCCCGCAACAGCCGAGCCAGTGAATCATTCGCCGATTGCGCCAGAGTTTTTTTGACACCGCGTTTTGCCCTCGAACCGTGTGGCAGCATTTATGAGGTCGACGCGGTGAGTATGCGGAGAGCAAAGGTTGAAGGTTCGATGCCGCCAGCCGGTGTATTTCCGCGCGAGATGATTTGATGACAAAGCGTTTACTAATCCTGTTGATGAGTGCCGGCATGGTTCTCCATGCGGTTGCACAGGCTCCGTCAACCACGCCAGGAGCGGCCGCAGGCGCGCCAGCGGCGGAATCCAAACCGACGGCGCCCGCATCGTCGCTTGAGAAGGACTCGAAGAAAGCATTGGGCACAATCACCTCCAGCGTTGCCTCGGCTTGGCAGCGGATGACTCGTGCGGTGGATTCTCTCTTGAAAGCCCCTCCCGCCAAGCCAGCTCCTGTTGTTCAGCCTCTGCCGCCCATGCCCGTTCAGGCGGCGCAGCCTGCGAAGGTGGCTGTGGCCACGCCGCCGGCTTCGCCTCAACCGGCTTCCGCTCCGGCGCAGCCGCAGCCTACGCCGCCTGCTCAACCGCCGCCTGCAAAACCCGCGACGGCCGCGGCTGTACAACCGCCTGCGCAAACTCCTCCGGCGGCGGCGCCGGCCAAACCGGCGAAGGTGGCCACGTTGGCTTCAACTTCACCGCAGCCGGTTCAGCCTGCGGGGACGGCGCTCGCCAAGCCGGTTGCCACGGCCACCGCGCGGTCTTCGGCAACACAGCTTCTGGTGCAGCCAATCAACGTGACCACTGGCGCGCAAAAATACGCATACAGCCGGTCGGTTTGGCCTGAGGCTACAATGCAAAACGCCCCGATCAGCCTGGATGTAAACCGGATTGTGAGGAAAAAATACGACACCGACGTGACGCCAGTCCTAGGCACGTATGGACGCAGTCATTATCGCGAGTCCGCTTCTCTTTGCATCACAGTGCAGAACCTGTCGCCGCAATTGCTGACCAATGTGGTCATCCGATGGGCCATTGTTAAAAAGCCGGTCGGTCACACTTCTTCGGCGAGGTCAGTCCCTTATGGCGCGCAAGAGCTGATGGTATTGAAGCCGGTTGAAGAGAAGATTATCGAGACAGCCTCTATTGAGGTTGAGGGGACGACATCCCAGACAGTGGGGCGTTCTTCAGGCGAGATGATCCGAGGCCATGCGGTTCAGGTTTTGATTGGCACCAATATTGTTGCCGAAGAACTGTTTCCGACAACCCTCAAGGTTTCATTCAAGAAGCTCCAACCCGTGCCCAAGCCGCCTCCCAAGGAGTGATCCGGTCCGCCGCCGGTTGCTTCACATTCTTCGCTTTTGGATGCCGGCCCGCCGGGTGCAGGATCGGCACAGTGATTTCGCCCTGGCCGTTTCTGACGAAGGTCCACTGCGCATGCGCGCGTCCTTGCAGAAGGACTCCGCTTTCGGTGTCGCGGCAGTCTGGGTCCAGCGTCCGAATGTTTTCGGCTCAGACCTCTTTCCACTGACTGACCACCGGCACCGGGAACTGCCCGTTCTCGTCGGCCTTCGCCGGCGGCGGGCTGTTCTCGTTCAACGCGTCGGGGTTCTCGCAGAACTGGAAGTTGGACTTCATCATCTCGTCCCACGTGACCATCTGGCCGGTGTGGCAGGCCGCGCGGCCCATGAGCGTGGTGAGGTCGGAATAACACGCGCGCTTGCACTCATTGTACGGGAGGTCGTTGCGGATGCTCGTGATGAAGTCGTTCCATTCGTATTGCCACGGGCTGGCTGTGTCCGGGGTGGGCGTCCACGCGATGTTGTCGTTGTCGGTCCGCTGATCCTTGAAGCGGTGGACCGTCGGCGCGTGGACGTTGCCGGAGAACTGCGCGGCACACTTGGTGCCGTGAATGTAGGTGGCAAAGTCGCTGCGGGCCTTGTTGATCCGGTAGAAACCGCAGAACGCCTTCGAGCCGTCAGCGAAAGTGTACTCGATGGAATAGTTGTCCAGGTTCTGCCCGCAATCCTTGCTGTCCGCCACGCGCCCTGCCATGCCGACGGCGGAGACCGGCCACGCGTCCTTGATCCAGCAACACTCGTCTATCTGGTGGATGAGATAATCCACCATGTGGCCTGAGCCGATCCAGTAGAGATGGATGCGGCCAAACTGGAGTTGCTCCATCAGGTTGTTGGACTTCTCGCCCTGACTCTTGAGCATGATTGTGCCGCCGAGACGATTGGCGCGGATCAACGGGATCTCGCCCAACTTGCCCTCGCGCACCTGCTGGATCATCGCCTGCCGTGCCGGCGAATGGCGGCACTGGAAACCGGCGGCGATCTTCACACCCTTCTTCTCGGCCTCCTCGCCTGCGCGGAGCAACCGCTTCAAGCCGCCCGGATCAGGCGCGAAGGGTTTCTCCATGAACACATTGATGCCTTTCTTCACGGCATACTCGACATGGACCGGCCGGATATAGGCGCGCGTGGTGCACATGGCGATGTCGCCGGGCCGGAGAGTGTCAATCGCCTTCTTGTAAGCATCGAAGCCGAGGAACTTCCGGTCATCCGCCACAGCGATCTTATCGCCGAACTTCTGCTTGAGCGCGTCATGGACCTTGGCCAGCGTCGCCTCTCTCAGGTCGACCATCGCGTGGAGCTTGATCGGCCCGTAGTTCTGCACCCCCATGGCGTCGCTGACGGCGCCGGCGCCGCGGTGTCCGCAGCCGATGAGCGCGAGACGGATCGTGTGGTCGTCGGCGGCGTGAACGGCGGGCAGGACGCCGCTGAGCACGCTGGCGCCTGCGGCGATCGAACTGGTTTGCTTGATGAACTCACGGCGGGTGGATTTCGGAGAGCGGCTGGTTTCTTTCATGATGTCCTTTTAGATTGATAATGACGGACGCAGAAAACCGATGCCCTGCGTTGTATCAGTTTCGCAATTCCGCGCGCAAGGGGTTTCGCTGGGGCGCGGCGGCCGGCGACTCTGTCGCCGGACATCATTATTCTCTCCGATGCCGTTGCAGCCGCAATACACGCCCGCGCACCTAGCTCTGAATACGGTCGGCATCATCTACTGCTGGCAGCCGTCCACACTACAGTGGGTTTCTCACCCAAGACAAAACCACTCTCGCGACATTACTCATCACGAGCGGCAGGTTCTTCTCATAATCCAGAGCGGCCTTTCCGTTCGCACTGTCCGACACACCACGAACTTCGAGATAAGGCACATCGCTGAACTGACATGCCCTCGCTCCGCCAGCGCCTTCCCACGCCACCGCCAGCGCCCCCGTTTGCAGATGGAGGGCTTTTCGTCTTTCCGATTCCACGACATCTTCATCTCCGCTCGCCACACAACCAAAATGAACCTTGAACGCGCTGCTGGCCGGCAGGGTTTGATGACAATGCTCCAGAATTGTCTTGGCACCACCAAAACGAGGCAACATGGGCTTGCCAAACTTGTTGCGAATATCATGTTCCACTGTCTCTGTGGCAACCACCACATCACCAACGGAGATGCTCTCCACCAATGCTCCGGCGGCTCCTGCGCATATGACCCAATCCCAATGTGCCAAGTCGATCAGGTGTTGTGTCTGAACAGCAAACTGTGTTTTCCCAAGCCCGCCACATGCCACTGCGATACCCAAAGCTGGGAAGTGTGTGACCGGGAGCTTTCCAGTGAACGCGGTATCGGCTTGATAGCTCTTCTCAAGGCAGGCTTGCAGAAAGTAATGGAATTCATCCTGCGTCGGAACAATGGCGAGTATCTTCATGGCACGCGTCTGAACATGACGACGGACGCAGAAAACCGATGCACTGCGTTGTATCAGTTTCACAATTCCGCGTGCAAGGGGTTTCGATGGGGCGATTCGCAGCCCGACACGCGCGGGGAAACGTTTGCCTGTCGATGAGCAGAAGTGTATAACTCATGCGTCGTTTGCAGAGTTCTCAAGATGAACAGGGCGGCGAGAGTTGCAGAACAAACGCAACGTGGCACGCGAGGGTTCTACCCACGAGAATCCAGGCTGGATGATTGCACAGTTGCGGGTGCAGCCCATCAGGTCTCCAGGCAGACAGCAGATCGGCTTCGCTCTTCTGCTGGCGCAAGAGAAGCATTCTCGTCCTTATGTTATGGATTGGCAGCAGTCGTCACATGCTTTGTGTTGGTGGCAGTCGTTTTTGCTTTTGGATGCGAACATACTGTTGATTTTGACAAGAATAAGGAAAATGGCGGGGCCATCATTCCAAGTGGCGCGCTTTATGCATCGGTTGTTGGGACTGGAATGATGGATGTTTCCAAACCGATTGAAAAAGTGGGCAGTGAAGAGGAAGCCTTGGAAGCATTCTTCAGGGCAAGAGACTTGCTTGCCAAAGGACATCGTTGCAGCCGCGTTTCTGATGCCAAGGGGAACTATGCCCAAGCCGAGAGGTTATTTGAGAAAAGTCTTCGGTTCTTCATTCCTGATTTACAGGCGATGGTTCTGGGCAGGAATCCGGTTCATCGTTCTGCAAATTGGCATTTCTTGAGGGCATTGCATGATTATTGGGGCACGGCATGTGCCTTGTCTGGACATTCCACCAATGTGGATAAAATTGAAGAGAACGTCAAAGACGCATGGGCGCTTGCAGTCATTCAAGAGATGACCAAAGGCATGGACGAAAAAGAGAGGGGGAGGCTCATTGCCGGGACATTTCAGTCGGTCAAGGGTGGACTGGTTTCACAAATGGAGCGCATTGAAAGGCTCTCGACATTAGGCAAGTCAGCCTCAAGACAAACCAAGACGGAAGTTGCTCTTGATTTCCCCTTTACCGAAGGACGATGGGATGAAGTGGTTGAAGACAAGAAGGGCTGGATGAAGATGTCGCGATCGTATGATTTGAGAATGGAAAACATACGAAAGGCAGATGAGGAGAATGAAGTTCAAAGAAAAGCCAGAATGCAGATGGCAAGGAATCTGCACGACCTGCATTTGCTTGTAGGAGATCCTGCGAACGGACGAGTTTATTCTGTTAAAGCTCAGAATTGATCATCGACCATGAAGCGCCCGACTTTCACGGTTCAGTTTGGATGGCTCTTGGCTGTGTTGGCTTTTCTGCAATCAGCGTTGGGGGCGGAAATCAACGCCATCTAGTTGTTCATCGGGCTGAGGACCACCCACCGGCCACAGCGCAAGCAAGCTTGGAACTGCTCGGCGACGCGCCCGCACCGGGAGAATCGTGACGGCGTACCTATGATATTGCTGGTGGCATCAATCCCGCCAGTTTGATCGACGCCAAGTGGAGCGACATTCTCGTTGTCCCGGAGCCATCCAGTGGTTTGCTGGTGACGGGTGGTCTCGTGCTCATGGCGCGCCTGCGACGCCGGTCCCGTCGCTGACGATTCTCAACCTTTACCGGACACCTCGAATCGAGGAATCGGTTGTCACCTGTGGCCCCAAGGGGGCGCTGACCCATGGCGGCGTCACGCTCAGTGTCGCAACGTTTTTCCAGACGGTTCTGCCTATGCCGCGTGTGTGTTTCGAAATGCCGATTTTGGCTCGCTCTTGGCCGGAGGAACGTGCATCGTCCGCAATCAGCCTATGGATTTCGACCGCGCCAGCTCATTGAAACCGCGAATGATTTGCCTCTCCACACGGCGGATGTTCCTGAAAAACAGCGCGCTGGCTGGCGCAGGTTTGCTGATGACACGAAACAGCTCGGCTGCGGCGGGTCAGCG
Source organism: Verrucomicrobiia bacterium (assembly GCA_041651735.1). Lineage (GTDB taxonomy): Bacteria > Verrucomicrobiota > Verrucomicrobiia > CAIQCK01 > CAIQCK01 > CAIQCK01. Next base: position 31,312 of record JBAZIR010000008.1, read on the forward strand.
ATTTCCCTCCGAACGGCGCGAGTTGCGCGACGAGAAGACCGGCGCGCTTCTCTGGCAGATGACGGCGGCGGAGGCGATGCATCATCATTTTTATTTTACAAACCCGTCGTGGCCGGACGATCAACGCGAGCTTTACTTCGTCAGCTACCGCACCGGCTTTCCGAACCTCTTCACGGCTGCGGAAACCACCGGTGAGATCACCCAATTGACCGCGCGCGTGGACATCAATCCGTTCTCGCCGACCGCGACGCGCGACGGGCGGCGGCTTTACTTCTCCGCGCGCGACTGCGTGGTGGAGGTGGACCGCGAGACGTTGCGTGAGCGGGTGATGGCGAAGTTCGACGGCGCGAAGCTCGGCAACTGTTCGCTCAACGCCGCCGGCACGCGCCTGGCCATTGGCGTGCGCCTGCCGAAATGCTGCCGGCTTGCGCTCATCGAGCTGGGGTCGGGACAGACGCGCTTCCTGGTGGAGAAAGCCGAGGTTGGCCACATCCAGTTCTGCCCTGCCGATGACAACATCCTCGAATACTCCGGCACGCCCGGCGCGCGCATCTGGACCCTCCGCGCCGACGGTACTGGCGATCGCAACCTCTATCCGCAGCAACCGGGCGAATGGATCGTCCATGAAAGCTGGCTCGGCGACGGCAGCGAGATCATCTTCACCCACTGGCCGCGCGCGTTGCGCGCCATCAGCCGCGACGGCTCGCGGGTGCGCACCATTGCAACGTTCAACGCGTGGCATGAGAGCAGCGACCGCAGCGGACGATGGATTGTGGGCGACACAAATCATCCCGACATCGGCCTGCAACTGGTCAATGCCCGCACCGGCGAGCGGCGCACACTTTGCCATCCGCGCGCCACCAACCGCGGCACGCAGTGGACGCTCACCGAACCGGCCAAGGGCGCCGGCATTGATACGAGCATCATCCGCGGCGAACAGCCCGAACTCGACCGCCCGCCGCGCCCTGACGATCCCGCTTCCGTCTATGGCCCGCAATGGAGCCATCCGCACCCGGCGTTCTCGCCTGACGGCCGCCGCGTGGCCTTCACCAGCGACCGCAATGGCTGGAGCCAGGTGTTTGTAGTGCAGCGTGAATCGTGAAACGTAACGCAAACCAAAACCCACTCATAACCATGAATACCTGCCTTCGTTGCATTCTTATTCCAGTCATCGCCTCCGCTGCAATCCTTCAAGCTGCGGAAAAGAAATCCTCGCCCGACGACCAATACAAGCCCGGTCCTGATTCGCTGGAGCAGAAGGGAGTGCCGAAAGGCGCGATCACGAAGTATTCGTGGAACGACAGCAAGGTCTATCCCGGCACAGCGCGCGACTACTGGGTTTATGTTCCCGCGCAATACAAGGCTGACAAGCCTGCCGCCGTGTTTGTCTGTCAGGACGGCATCCTCTACAACGCGCCGGTGGTTTTCGACAACCTGATCGCCAGACACGAACTACCCGTCATCATCGGCATCTTCATCCAGCCGGGCGGCAAGCTGCTCAAACCCGGCGAACCGCCTCGCAAGCGTCCCGACGGCCGGCCCGCGCCGCGCGCCAACCGCAGCGTCGAATACGACTCGCTCGGCGACACCTACGCGCGGTTCCTGATCGAGGAAATCCTGCCGGAGGTCGGCAAGACATATAACCTGACCCGGAATCCCGAAGGTCGGTGCATCGCCGGCAGCAGCAGCGGTGGCATCTGCTCGTTCACCGTCTGTTGGGAGCGGCCGGACGCGTTTCGCAAATGCTTCACCACGGTCGGCAGCTTCACCAACATCCGCGGCGGCAACAAGTATCCCGAGTTGGTCCGCAATTCACCGAAGAAACCGATCCGCATGTTCCAGCAGGACGGCGCGAATGACATCGTCAACAAGTTCGGCTCGTGGCCGGAGGCGAACAAAGCGATGGCCGCAGCACTTCAGGAAAAAGGCTACGACCACAAGTTCGTGTTTGGAGAGGGCGTCCACAGCGGCAAGCACGGTACAGCCATCTTCCCCGAGGCGATGCGCTGGATGTGGCGCGATTATCCGAAGTGATGTGATCGGCAGCGGAACGATATCGCGTTTGCGTTTTCTTCGTGTCCGGTCCGCCCATTCGTGCTTAACTTCCTGTCATGGAAGTCATCATTCAACCGACAACGGAAAAAGCCGCACAGCTCGTGGCACGGCTGATTGCAAGGCGCTTGCGGGCAAAGCCGACGCTCGTTCTTGGCTTGGCCACTGGCAGGACGATGGAACAGGTTTACGATTACTTGGCTGACATGCACCGGCGGGAGAAACTCGATTTTTCACTTTGCCGCACGTTCAACCTCGATGAGTATGTGGGTCTTGCGCCCAAGGATCCGCACTCCTACCGCTACTACATGGATCGGCACCTGTTCAACCGGGTCAACATCGATAAACGCAACACGCACCTGCCGAACGGCGCAGCCCGCGACCTCGCTGCCGAATGCCGGCATTACGAGGACATGATCCACGATTGTGGAGGCATCGACGTCCAACTGCTCGGTATCGGCGCCGACGGCCACATCGGCTTCAACGAGCCGCTGTCTGCGCTGCGATCGCGCACGCGAGAAAAGGCACTGACGCCCGCAACGATCCGCCAGAACGCAGCGTTGTTTCGCGGCGGAGCGGGCGCCGTGCCGCGCCGCGCACTGACGATGGGCATCGGCACGATTCTGGATGCGTCCCACGTCTTGACGCTGGTGACCGGTGCAGAGAAGGCCGGCATTCTTGCCAAAGCTGTCGAGGGGCCGATCACTTCGATGGTAACCGCTTCAGCGCTGCAACTTCATCCAGACTGCAGGGTTATCGTGGACGAAGCCGCCGCGAAGCGGTTGCGGGGCCGGGCTTACTACCGCTGGATTTTCCAGAACGAACCGGAGTGGCAGGAGTTCCGGAACCGGTAGGCTGTTGGTTTCTTCTTTTTCGACGCAAAAATTCCAGTTGACGAATCGTGTCGTTTGTACTATTCGTAATTCTAATGCTGTATTGAGATAGTATTACAAATAGTAATGCAGATATATGCGTTAAAGATTTACTGTGACGTGGTCCGGTTCCGCAGCTTCTCCAGGGGCGCGGAGGCGAACAACGTTTTGCAGGCCACGGCGAGCCAGACGATTCGTCGATTGGAAGAGCACTTGGGCGTGACGTTGATCGATCGCTCTTGCCGGCCATGGGAGCTGACGCCCGAGGGCAAGGTGTTTTACAACGGCAGCCGCGAGGTGGTGGAACGGTATTACGAGGTGGAGGCGGCGGTGCGCGGGACGCGGGCGGCGGTGGATTCGGTTATCCGCGTGGCGGCGATTTACTCGGTCAACTTGCGCGATATGGGCCAGTGCGTGCAGCGGTTCAGCCAGTTGTGCCCGCAGGCGCGCGTGGAGATCGAATACCTGCACCCGGAGCGCGTGTGCGAGCGCGTGCTGAATGACGAAGTCAATCTCGGCATCATCTCGTTCCCGGAGGGACGTCCGGGTCTGGCGGTGATTCCCTGGCGCGAAGAGCCGATGATGTTTGTGTGCCACCCGCGGCA
>JBAZIR010000009.1:0-34278 GCA_041651735.1 Verrucomicrobiia bacterium
CGGGTCACCGCCGACAGGACGGCGTTTTCCAGCGACACCTTGTCAATGGTATGCTGTGGCTTGGCGATCGTGGGCGTGGGCTTGACCACGAGGCGGCAGACGATCGGTTGGCCGGTCGTCAAACCGCCGGTGATGCCGCCGGCGTTGTTGGAGCGGAAGGCGACCTTGCCGTTCACAATCTCCATCTGGTCGTTGTCCTGCGAGCCGGTCATGTCCTTCGTCGCATAACCGGCGCCGCTCTCGACGGCCTTGATGGTACCGATGCTCATCATGCGGCCGAGTTCGCCGTCGAGTTTGCGGAACACCGGCTCGCCCATGCCGGCCGGCACGCCCGTCGCGACGATCTCCACGACGCCGCCGGTGGAGTCACCTTGTTTGGTGATCTCGATGATCCGGTCAAACATCGCCTTGGCGGTTTCGAGGTGAGGGCAGTTGAGTTTTGGATGGATGCCGAGTTCCTTTTCGATGGCTTCCTCATCCACGTGGCCGATCTTCATCTTCTTCGGCAGATCAGGCACTTCCTTCTCAAACTCCGCCAGTACCGCCATCTTCTGGAGGAAACGCATCTCCGGCTTGAGTTTGCCGGATGCAAACAGCGCGGCATACACCGGGTCGTGACGCCGGCGAAATTCCTTGTAGGCGGCGACCTTCGTCCGGATTTCCTCCAGCGGCAGGTCGGGCATGCGAATGCCGGCGGCTTCCTTGACGTAGCCGGTCACTTCGATGCCGACCTCCTTGAGAATGCGCTTGGCGACCGCGCCGGCCGCGACGATGGTGGCGGTGTAGCGCCCGCTGAAAAATCCCGCGCCGATGGAGTCGTCGCACTGACCGTATTTGACGTAACTCGCATAGCTGGCGTGACCGGGGCGCGGCGTGCGATTGGTGGCGCGATAAGCCTCGATGTGTTCGAAGTGGCGGTCGAGGTTCGGAATGAGGATCACCATCGGGGTGCCGTTGGTGTGGCTCTCATTGTGGAAACCGGGCATCGTGTCGGCGCAGTTCACACCGCTGTAGATGACCGGCACGTCCGGCTCGCGCCGCGGCGAACTCAGTTCGCCCTGGCCTGGCTTGCGCAGCAACAGGTCGCGATAGATTTCCTCTTCGGTGATCAGATAACCCGGCGGCACTCCCTGCAAATGCGTCGTCAATCCTTCCTGATAAGATCCGCCTGCCACTGTCACCTTGAACAACGTTCCCAAGTCACATCCAAGCATGTTCGTTACTCCTTATCTTGTTGCTGTCCGATCCGCTGTCGCTTCCGTTCGTCCGGCGCGCGCAGCAGGTGTTTCTCGACGCTCGTTCTCCAGCCGCATGGGCTGCAAGTTGGCCGCGCTTTCTAGCCGATTTGCCGGCAAAAGCAATCTGAAACTGCCGTTCCGCGAGAGAAAACTTTGTTTCGTGGAGCCTCGTCTGGCGCTTGACGCGGGCGACTTCCTTGCACGATAAACCAGATGGAATGAGTTCACGCCATGAAACTTAAACTTTCCTTCCTGCTCGTTGTCGTGCTGCTCGGTTCAGGTTTGACCACCCTCGCCGCCGACGATCCCAAGTCCTCCGTTCCCCGCGAGCGGCTTTCCCTTGACCGCGGCTGGCGGTTCCACCTCGGCGACGTGCCATTTCCGGTCATCCAGGGACACGGTGACACCTACCACAACGCCAAGGCCGGCAAAGCCTGGGGCGCGGCTGCGCCGGAGTTCGACGACGCGGACTGGCGGCATCTCGATCTGCCGCACGACTGGGCCATCGAGGGGCCGTTTGACCAGAACGCCAATCTTTCGCAAGGCTACCGCCCGCGTGGCTTTGGCTGGTATCGGCGGCAGTTCAAGCTCGACCCATCCGATCGCGGCCGGCATCTGGAGCTTCAGTTCGACGGCGTCGCCACACACTGCACAGTCTGGTTCAACGGGACTGTCGTTCACCGCAACTGGTGCGGCTACACCTCGTTCTATATTGATATCACGCCGTTCGCGCAGTTTGGCGACCACGTCAACACCATCGTCGTGCGTGTGGACGCTAACGTCATGGAAGGTTGGTGGTATGAAGGCGCGGGCATCTACCGGCACACGTGGCTCGTGAAGCGCAATCCCGTTCACATCGTCACCGACGGCGTGTTCGCCAATCCCGTCCGCAAAGCCGACGGCCGCTGGTCGTTGCCAGTCGAGGCCACGCTCGCCAATTCCGGCGGTGATCCGGCTTCCGTCGAGGTCGCCGTCACGCTTACCGATCCCGATGGTAAGACGGTCGCCCAAGGTGCCGTCCAAACGACTGTCAAGCCTCTGGGCGAAAGCGTTACGAAGCTTTCGTTGCCGGTGGAATCTCCGAGGCTCTGGTCAGTGGACGAGCCGACGCTCTACCGCGTACGCACTGTCGTCAAACGCGATGGCGCGCCGCTCGACGAGGTAACGACTACCTGCGGTTTCCGAACGCTTCGCTTCGACGCCGATCAGGGTTTCTTCCTGAACGACAAGCCGCTGAAACTTCAGGGCGTTTGCAATCATCAGGACCACGCCGGCGTCGGGGTGGCGATGCCCGATTCGCTCTGGGAGTTTCGATTGCGCCGGATGAAAGAGATGGGTGCCAACGCGCACCGCTGCTCGCATAATCCACCCGCCGCGGAGTTTCTCGACGCGTGCGACCGGCTCGGCGTGTTGGTCATGGACGAGAACCGCAATTTCAACTGCACGCCGGAATACTTGCGACAGTTGGAGTGGATGCTGCGCCGCGACCGCAACCATCCGAGCGTCATCCTCTGGTCTGTATTCAACGAGGAGCCGATGCAGGGCACCGAGAACGGCTATGAAATGGTGCGCCGCATGGCTACCGTCGTGAAGCAGTTCGATACCACGCGCCCTGTCACTGCCGCGATGAACGGCGGGTTTTTCAGTCCCCTCAACGTCGCGCACGCCGTGGATGTGGTGGGGTTTAACTACCAGATTCGCGACTACGACCGATTCCACGCCGCCAACCCGAAATTGCCGCTGACCAGTTCCGAGGATACGTCAGCGTTCCAGACGCGCGGCGAATACCGCACCGATCAGGAGCGCCACATCATGGATTGCTACGATGAACAGGCTGCGCCGTGGGGCGCCACGCATCGCAAGGCATGGCGCGCCATCGCGAAGCGACCGTTCCTGGCGGGTGGGTTCATCTGGACCGGGTTCGATTACCACGGCGAGCCGACGCCGTTCGCGTGGCCGTCGGCCAGTTCGGTGTTTGGTTGCGTGGACCTGTGCGGTTTCCCGAAACAAGCCTTCTACTTGCATCAGGCGCAGTGGATCAAGAACCGGCCTGTGCTGCAACTCGTGCCGCATTGGAACTGGCCGGGCCGCGAGGGCCAGCCCATCAAAGTCATGGCGCTCTCCAATGCCGACACCGTTGCGCTGAGCCTCAACGGCAAGCTCATCGGCGAGAAGCCAGTGGACAAGTTCGAGATGGTCGCATGGGACGTGCCCTACGCGGCTGGCAAACTCGACGCTGTTGCCAAGAAGAATGGTGGAGTCGTTGCGCGGACCGCCGTGGAAACCACCGGCGCGCCCGTCGTGCTGCAACTGTTGCCTGACCGGCCGGCGCTTGCGGGCGACGGCGAAGACGCTCAGCCCGTCACTGTCCGGGTGCGCGACGCGCAGGGCCGTGCCGTGCCGACCGCCAATCTGCCGGTGGAGTTTGAATTGTCCGGTCCCGGTGCGATCATCGGTGTGGGCAATGGCGACCCGGTTTCGCACGAACCCGACAAGGCGAAACGCCGCAGTTTGTTCAATGGCCTTGCCCAAGTGATCGTCCAGACACACCACGGCGCGCGCGGTCCGCTCGTGCTGCGCGCAAAAGCCGAGGGGCTCAAGCCCGCTGAGGTGACGATCCAAGTGAACACCGCCGACTCGCGGCCGTTTGTGCCGATGCTGCCGCCGGTATTCTCGCTGACCAAGTGGCGCATGTCGCCCGTGACCGCCAGCGCGCCAGACCCGAACCAACAACTCGCCGACAGCGACATGAACAGTTGGGCGCCCGTGCAACCTGGCAAACTCCAGCCATTCGCCGAGGGCGCGTGGGCTGTGTTCCGCACCCGCTTCCAGCCGCCCGCTGCCGTCGGAACCTCCGGAGGCCGGATCGTATTCAAGAAGGTCGCTGGCAAAGCCGCCGTGTGGCTCGATGACAAACTGCTCGGCAAGAAAAACAAAATGGAAAGCGGCACGTTGACGGTCAAGTTTCCGCCTCGCAAAGGCGAGGTGACGTTAAGCGTGTTGGTCGAGGCCAAGCGCGGCCAGCAAGCGGGTTTGGGCGGAACCGTCGTCGTCGAAGCTGCCCATTGAACTGCTGCCTTTGAATGGATCACCTGCGACGGGCGTGGCGGTATCCAATCACACGCCGCTTGCAAGCGCCGTCATTCCAGCCAATCATCCCAGACGATGCCGGACAAGAAAGACAACCAGCCGCAAATCACGGCCGAGCTGTTGCGTGAGCTTGGCGACTGGCGTGCGTCAAAGGAAGGTCGCACGCTGGCGGAATCCGGCTGTGTGTTGGGTGTCGAGTTCAATCCTCCATTACTGCAAGGCATGGTGCGCGTAGGCGGCGCGACGGTGCGGGCGCGACTGAAGATTGCACCGGGTGTCTTCGGCATCGAGAACCTGTGCAGTTGCCGCCAGGCGCAACGCGATGGCGCGATCTGTTCGCACGTCGTCGCGCTGGTCCATGCGTATTTGAACCGCGACAAGCCGCGCCCTGTTGCGCCGGTCGTAAACCGTGTTCCGGATTCCACACCTTCGTCATCGTCCGCAGTGGCCGGGCCGAAGCTCAGTCGTATTTCCCGCGAGGACGCGCCGCATGCGAGCCAAAGTCTGGAGCTGTCGGTCTCGCTGCCAGTTGATTTGCCGAAGGCGTGGCGAAGCGGCGCCATAATGGTGTTCTTGAAAGGCAGCATCAACGGCGGGCCGTTCAAACCCATCGATGCGGTGCCGCATCAACCCGCCGCGCCTTACATCGTCAACGACGCGGACGAAAAACTCATCGCGGCGGTTGAGAAAATCAGCGGTGGTTCGGTCGGGATGTGGCAGCTCGGTGCGCAAGATTACGACGGTTTGTTTGTCGCGCTGTCGGGGCATCCGCGCGTCACGCGCGGCACGCAGAGCAAGCTGGATGTGCGCGGCGGTGAGGCGCAGCCAAAGTTGTTTCTCGATTTGCAGCCCTCGGGCGAGCTGAAGCTGCGGCTCGCGGAGGTGACGACGCGGACAGGCGAGGCGCTGGGCGCATGGGTATTCGATGGCGCGGTGTTGGAGCGGGCGAACCCTTTGCCCCCGGCGTATCAAACGCTCGCTCGCGGCGAGATGACGCTGTCGCGCGAACAATTCGCACGTTTTTACGAGCGCGAGCTGCCGACGCTGGAAAAGCACGTCGAGTTGGTGTTGAACGACGCCTTCGCGCGCCTCCAGTTCGCTCCGCGCCCGCCACGCATCCGGGCGACGCTGGAGGGCGCGCTGATGGGTTTGACGGTGCAGCTCGAAGCGGTCTACGACGACCAGGTTTTCCCGCTCCGCGGCCAGCCGGGTGCGGGTGCCGAACCCAAACGCGAGTGGTTTCCCGATGCGTCGCATCCGTTGCGCTACTGGACGCGCGACATCGCGGCGGAGCAGCGCGCACAAAAACAAGTGCTCGCGGCGGGATTCCAGCCGAGCGAGCGATGGCCGGAGCTTTACGCGCTCGCTGGCGAGAACCGCGTTGGCCATTTTCTCGCCAACGGATTGCGGCCCTGGCGGGCGCGATGGGACATCATCTTTGGCGAGCGGATGACCTCATTCTTCAAACGGTGCGAGGTCATCGAGCCGGAGGTGGCGGTGACATCATCGGGCGAGGACTGGCTTGCGGTGGACGTGCAGTTCAAACAAGCGGGCGGCGCGCCATCGCTCTCACTCGCGGAGGTGCAGCGGATGCTACAACGCGGCGTGTCGCACGAGCGGATGGAGGACGGCCGAATTGCGCTTGTGCCGACGGCGGCCGTGGAGGAGTTGCAGGAAGTCATCTACGACTGCCAGGCCAGCCAGATGGGCGAGGGATTGAAGGTGAACCGTCGCTTTGGCGGTTATCTCGACGAGGCGTTGCGGGACGGGCCGTGGAAGATCTCGCCGCGCTCGAACTGGCAGCCGCCCTCGCGCCTCCAGGCGATGCGCGAGCTGGCCATGCCGGATCGGTTTCGTCAATGGCTCCGGCCCTATCAAACGACAGGCGTGAACTGGCTGCACTTCCTTGGCGAGAACGGGCTGGCCGGCATTCTTGCTGACGAGATGGGCCTCGGCAAAACGTTGCAGGCGCTCGTCTATCTGTCGTTGCGAAAATCGGCAGATGCGAAATGCAAACCATCGTTGGTCATTTGCCCGACGAGTGTTGTCACGAACTGGCAGGCGGAGGCGGTCCGGTTCACCCCTGAGTTGCGGACGCTCTTGTTGCATGGACCGAAACGGCACGCATCGTTCAGCGCGATTGGCGAGCACGATCTGGTCATCACCAGCTATGCGTTGTTGCGGCGCGACGTGGAGCAATATGCTGCGTTGGAGTTCGATACAGTCATTCTCGACGAAGCGCAGCACATTAAGAACCGTTTCAGCCAGAACGCGCAGGCGGTGAAGTCGCTGAAAGCGGAACGGCGGTTCGTGCTGACAGGCACGCCGATGGAGAACTCGCTATACGATCTCTGGAGCATCTTTGATTTCCTCATGCCCGGCTATCTGGGTCCGGCAACGGAGTTCCGAAGCCGCTACGAGATTCCGATCGCGAAGGACGGCGACGAGGCGGCGATGCGACGGCTGCGGCAGCGGCTGCGGCCTTTCGTGCTGCGGCGCATGAAGACCGAGGTCGCAAGCGACCTGCCGGCGAAGATAGAGCAGGTCACGCTATGCGAAATGACCGACGAGCAGAAGGCGGTTTATCAGTCGCTCCTCGACCAGGGCCGCCGCGAGGTCTTTGAGCACGCGGGCAAGGGCAGCGAGGTGCAGCGGCGCTTCGCGGTGCTGACGGCACTGATGCGGCTGCGCCAGGCGTGTTGTCATCTCGATTTGCTGCCGGCCCTTGAGAACAGGACCTGGCGGGAACCGTCGGCGAAACTGGAGATGGGACTGGAGTTGATCGAGGAAGCGCGCGACGGCGGGCATCGCGTGTTGGTGTTCAGCCAGTTTGTGCGTTTGCTGAAACTCATCGAGGCCGCGCTGCGCGAGCGGGAGATCGCGTTCTGCTACCTCGATGGCAGCACCGTGGATCGTGCGGGTGAAGTGCGGCGGTTCCAGAACTCGCCAGACATTCCGGTCTTCCTCATCAGCCTCAAGGCTGGCGGCACCGGCCTGAACCTCACGGGAGCCGACACGGTGATTCACTTCGACCCGTGGTGGAATCCCGCCGTGGAAGATCAGGCTACCGGTCGCGCGCACCGCATCGGCCAATCGAACATCGTCACGAGCTACAAGCTCATCACGGTCGGCTCGGTCGAAGAGAAGATTGTGCGCTTGCAGGAACGGAAGAAGGAGTTGATCGCCAGCACGCTCACGAGTGACGAAGCCTTCGCGCAGAGCCTGACGTGGGAGGAACTACAGGGATTGCTCGAGTAACTGCCTGAGGAAGGGCATCAGCGTATAATATCCCACAAACGGAACAGCAGGTTGGGGCGAAGCACTTTGATTCTCAAGATGTTCGATTGCACTTTGCCCTCCCAACAGGCAGGCAGCGGCGTCGAATCACGGTAGGGAGACTGTTGCCCGTGATAAGTGCAAAGGATTTCGTATTTGCCGGGCTTCAAGTGCGCTGTAGAACCCGCGGGATGATCGCGCACGCTCACGAGCAGCTTGTAGCTGCTTCCTGCACTCAACGGCACTCCGAGGAAGCCAGCTTGACCTGTCACAGGACCTTCCATGCCCAATGTCATGGGTATTTGCTGGCCGCTCTCATTCTTGAGTTCGGTTTTCAAGCTGCTCCACACCTGGTTGCCGTTGCCCAGTAACACCCCGCCGTTGAGAAGCAGGTTGTTGGTGCTGACGTTGCGGAAGCAAATGGTAAACGAAACCGTTTCCGAGCTGTCTATAATGCCTTCGTCCGTCTCAATGGTGAGTTCCAGGGCCGATCCACTTTGGATCGGAGGGGCTCCTGACGATGACATCAAGGAAAGGCTCGCAGGCAATCGCTGTGCTTCCGCGAGCTGCTGGGGAGTCATCTGTTTCTCTGTTTTTGCCAGCCGCTCCTTGGCTGTCTGGTCCCCTTGTGTTGCGGCCATGTTCAACCACCTGTAAGACTCCACCGGATTTTGGGTCACACCATGACCCTTCGCATAGCAGTCGGCGAGGCTGATCCTTGCTTTGGCATTTCCCTGTTCGGCCGACTTGCGATACCAGTTCACCGCTTCCGCATAGTCCTGGGCCACGCCATATCCGTATTCATAGAACATGCCGAGATTGTATTGGGCCCTCGCCGCTCCTTGTTCAGCGGCTTTGCGATACCATTTCGCTGCTTCCGCGAGATCCTTTCCCACGCCTTTGCCGTCGGTGTAGCAACTGCCAAGGTTGAATTGTCCCGGGGCATACTTCTGCCCGGCGGCTTTGCGATACCACTTGACCGCTTCTTCGGCGTTTACAGGCACACCTTCGCCAAGGAAGTAACAGATTCCGAGGTCGCATTGGGCGGCGGCGTCACCTTGCTCTGCTGCCATACGAAGCCACTTCACCGCCTCGGCAGGATCCTTTTTCACGCCCTGGCCATTGCTGTAGCAGGAACCCAGATTGCGTTGTGCCTCGGCATCTCCCTGCTCTGCCGCCTTGCGAAACCAGAATGCTGCAGCAGTTAGATCCTTGGCCATCCTGCGGCCGTGAAGGCAGCATTGCCCCATGTACAATTGAGCATCGGTGTTGCCGTTGGTGGCTGCCCTTTTCACGTCGTCGAGTGGGGACAGCGCCCATCGGGGAGTCGTGCCATCCGAGAAGGCTGGTGTAACGAAACAGATGGCAGCTAGAAGTGCGATACTGCTTGCGAAGAGCTTCATCATTTTTCCCGCTGTTAATCCGGCTCCGAAGTTGGAGCCCTTCAACGCTCGTCATTTCGGTGCAGTCATTTGCGCCAGGCGCGCGGTCGCGCATTCTTGCACCGTGCAATGCTCGGCAGTGTAACGCGAAACGCCGTCGCGCCGCAACAACGCAACGCGCGCCGAGTAGAAGGAGTGTCCCGCGACAATCGGCAATCCGATGGAGCTTGACCCGCCCGGCGGACCGTTTCATCCTGTCTGTCAACGGGTATGATTCCAGTCTGCCCCAAATGCGATGCGCAATTGTTCAGCCTCCGCTTCAAGGAGGTGGAAGTGGATTTTTGCGAGCGTTGCCGCGGATTATGGCTGGATGCGGGAGAATTGGAGACACTGATGCGGCGAACGGGCGGCTCTGCCTACGATCCGCTGCTGGCGTTTCAAAACCAGCCGGGCACGCCGCCGCGCGGCCGCAAATCCCTTTGTCCCCGCTGCGACCAGACGTTGCGCGAAGTCGTGGTGCCGCGACCGGGCGCGGAGGCGCTGTATCTGGATCGCTGTCCGCGCGGGCACGGATTGTGGTTCGACGTGAACGAATTGCGGCAGTTGTTGGTGTTGTTCCCGCCCGCCAGCGGCGCGACGCACGCCATCGCTTTGCTGAACGAAGTTTTGGGACCTGTCAACGCAACCTGAACAACGGAGGAATGAATCATGATAGCTGCCAGTGTTGGTTTGTTGGTGTTGTGCGGCCTGATCGGTATCGCGGTGATCGTGATCGTGTGGGCGATCGCCACTTACAACGGCCTCGTCCAGCTTCGCAACCAGCTCGACAACGCCTGGGCGCAGATTGACGTGCAGTTGAAGCGCCGTTACGACCTCATCCCGAACCTCGTCGAGACGGTCAAGGGCTACGCCAAGCACGAACGCGAGACATTCGAGCGCGTCACGCAGGCGCGGAACATGGCCGTCAGTGCCAAGAGCGTTGGCGAGCGAGCCGAGGCGGAGAATATGCTGACGGGTGCGTTGAAATCGCTGTTCGCCGTCGCGGAGGCTTACCCGGAGTTGAAGGCGAACCAGAACTTCCTCGGCTTGCAGGAGGAACTGACGTCCACCGAAAACAAAGTCTCCTTCGCGCGGCAGTTCTACAACGACAATGCGATGATCTACAATACGCGCATACAGACGTTCCCGACGATGTTCGTGGCCAACATGTTCCAGTTCAGCCGGCGCGATTTCTTTGAGGTCAAGGGCGGCCCCGAACGCGAAGCGCCGAAGGTGTCGTTCTCGTAACACCAGCGCCCGCCTGCTCACATGTGGGAACAAATCCGCGCCAACCGCCGACGCTCGGCGATGCTTATCTCGCTGATGGGCGTCGTGCTCGTGCTGCTGGGGTACTGCGGCGGTGAGGCGATCTTCGGCGGAGGGGGTGGATTCATCGGTTTGATCGTGGCGGTCGTCGTGCTGCTGGTGCAACTCGGCATCTACTTCGGCGGCGCGCAATCGTTGGTGTTGGGCGGCGCCGGTGGCACTGAACTGAGCCGCGACGACTGCCCGCGGCTGTTCAACATCGTCGAGGAAATGCGGCTGGCGTCGGGACTGCCCGTCACGCCGAAAGTATTGCTGATTCAGGATCCATCGCCCAACGCGTTCGCGTTTGGCCGCACGCCTGAAACCTACACCATCGGCGTCACCAGCGGTCTTCTCCACCGGCTCAACCGCGACGAACTGCAAGGCGTCATCGCGCACGAGACAGGCCACCTGAAAAACCAGGACGTGCAGTTCATGATGCTCGCCGCCGTCATGCTCGGTTCCATCGCCGTGCTCGCGGAAATCATCTGGCGTACGATGCGGCTGGGTGGACGCGCACGGTCGCGTTCCGATTCACGCGGTGGCGGACAGGCGCAACTCATCCTCCTCGTCATCGCGTTGCTGCTGTCGATTCTCGGCCCGCTGCTGGCGCAAGTCCTTTACTTCTCCTGCTCGCGGAAACGCGAATTTCTGGCCGACGCCAGCGCAGCGCAGTTCACACGCTATCCAGAGGGCCTCGCGTCGGCGCTGGAAAAAATCTCGCAAGCCGCCGAGCCTCCGTCGTTCGTCAACAAGGCCAATGCGCCGATGTTCATCGTCAATCCACTGGCCGCCGCGGCGGAATCCAGCAGCGTCTTCTCCACGCATCCGCCGACCGGCGAACGCGTCCGCATCCTGCGAAGCATGGCGGGCGCGGCGTTGGCTGACTATGAAGCGGCCTACCGCAGCGCGCGCGGAGGTGGATTGATTGGTGCGGAGTCGCTGCGAGCCGCGCCGGCGCAGGCCATGCGAGAAGCATCCGACGAAGGGCCAGTCCTCGGCCGCAGTGACGCCCGCGCCACTGTCCGGCGCAACGCCGGCTACGTGTCTGTCCGCTGTGGGTGCGGCATGGAAATCGGTGTGCCGCCGGGCTATGAGCGGAAGGAGATTCGCTGTGTCCGATGTGGCAACGCCCTGCCCATCCCCACCACCCAGTTGGTTGTGCCGCCGGTTTTGGGGATCTCGCAACCGCTGCGTTACACGCGCCGCATCAACGGGTGGGAATCGTTCCGATGCGACTGTGGACACGCGGTCCTGATCAGTCCTTCGTTCAGTGGCAATTCTGTCCGTTGCCCCGGCTGCGGCCGGCAGATCGAAGTGGCTACGCCTGGCGCGACTCAGGGTTGACAACAGGATCTGTTTGCAGTCGCCGGATCCCTTCCTCGAAACCCGCTTCTCACCCGCGCCGTGGCAGATACGCGCCGCAACTCTCACGCACCACCAACCGCGGCATCAACATCAGGCTGCGCGCTGGAATCGTCGGCTCGGCGATTCTCTCCATCATCGCGCGAAAGGCGATGACCGCGATGTCGCGGCAAGGCTGGTGGATGGTCGTCAACGGCACTGACAGCAACGTCGCGTATTTCACGTCGTCAAAACCCACCACCCGCACGTCGCGCGGAACGCGTACCCCGGCCGATTCCAGCGAGCGCAGCAGCACCGCGGCAGTGTAGTCATTGGCGCAGATGAACGCGTCCGTCTGCCGGCCGGCGATCAGCGAGCGCACAAACTTCAAATCCGCCGGGTCGCCGGAGGCGATCCAGTGCGGCGACGGCTCCAGCCGATGACGCACTAGCGCCTCGCGCGCGCCCGCGATGCGCGCGTCCACCGTCGGCGCCGACAGCGGGCGCGTGACGAACCGGATGTGTTCGCAGCCGAGCTTGATGAGATGCTCGGCGAGCAGAAATCCGCCGGCAACGTTATCAATGCCGACCAGATCGAAGTCGCTGCGGTTGGGAAACGACTGGATGTCGCGGTCGAGCAGCACGACGGGAATGCCGGACTGGCGCAGCATCTCGGCGAACTTGCGGTTGGCGCGCTCCTGTTGCGGTGTCAGCTCGAACGGCGCGAAGAACACGCCGCCGACGCGCCGCGTGATGAATTGGCGGCAAAGTTCCTCCGCGTGGTCAATGCTCGCGTCGGTGTCGAGTCGAGGTTGCGACGAGCCACCCCAGAGCAGGCTGTAGTCGTGCACGCGAGCCAGGCTTGCCAGTTCGCCGCAGATGACCTCGAAGATTTCCGTGGTGCCGAGGCCGGGGATAAGCAGGCCCAGCAGCCGCGTTGCCGCAGCGGCGTCGGAGCTCTTGCGGACGAACGTGCCGGAGCCGGCGCGGCGTTCGATGAGGCCCTCGTGTTGCAGGTCACGCAGTGCGCGCGCGACGGTGGGCCGCGAGACGCCGAAGCGGCGGACCAGTTGCGGCTCGCTTGGCAGACGGTCGGTTGGCGCGTATCGGCCGGCGGCGATGTCGGCGCGCAGCTCGCGCGAGATGTCGCGGTGTTTCGGCGTTTGGGTCATGGCTGACAGGTTGTGAATCTGTCATTACAAGTTTTGCGCTCCATCGTCAAACGGTCATTTACAGGTTGGCGCCATGCGGCTACAAGCAAAGGCTCACAAAGGAGCGTGTGACGATGAAACTGAAATTGATCGGCGCGGTGATCGTAGCGGCGTTAGGTGGCTTGCTGTTCGGGTTCGACACCGCCGTCATTTCGGGAACGACGGACTGGCTGAAGAAGGAATATGGCCTGAATGATTTCTGGCTTGGTTTCACAGTAGCCAGCGCTCTCATCGGCACCATCATCGGTTCCATCATTGTCGGCAAACCCTCCGACCGATTTGGCCGGCGTGGCGTGCTGTTCATCCTCGCCGTGTTCTACTTCGTGTCGGGCATCGGCTGCGCGTTCGCGTGGGATTGGTGGTCGTTCATGATCTTCCGTTTTCTCGGCGGCATTGCCGTCGGCGGCGCGTCCGTGGTCTCGCCAATGTATATCGCGGAGATTTCGCCGGCACACTACCGCGGACGGCTGGTGGCCATCACGCAGTTCAACATCGTGCTCGGCGTGCTGCTGGCCTACTTCTCCAACTACGTCATCGGCAGCTTGAACCTCGGCGCAAACGAATGCCGCTGGATGTTCGGCGTGATGGCGGCGCCGTCGGCGGTGTTCTTTATCCTGCTCTTCTTCACGCCGCAAAGCCCGCGTTGGCTCATTGCCCGCAACCGCGTCGAGGAGGCGCGCGCCGTGCTGCAAATGTGCGGTTCCGACACTGGCAGTCTCGAGGATGAAATCCGCGACATCCAGGCGTCGCTCGACCTGCGGCACCACTCGATGGAAGAACCGTTTTTCTGCGCGCGCTATCGCAAGCCGATCCTGCTGGCGGTGGCCATCGCGATGTTCAACCAGCTCTCCGGCATCAACGCGGTGGTTTATTACACCAAGCACATCTTCGAGATGGCGGGCTATGCGTCCACCGACGCGCTGCTGCAATCAGTGATCGTTGGCTTCGTTAATCTCGTCTGTACGATGACGGCGCTGTCAGTGATTGACCATTTTGGCCGCAAGAAACTGATGATCATCGGTTCCATCGGCTACATCCTGAGCCTCGGCGCGGTGGCGTATTCGTTTTACTCAGGCGGTGGCGGCCGGATGCTGCTGGTGAGCCTGATCGTTTTCATCGCCTCGCATGCGGCGGGGCAGGGTACGGTGATCTGGGTGTTCATTAGCGAGATCTTCCCGAATCGCGTTCGCGCGCGCGGGCAGGCGCTCGGCAGCTTCACGCACTGGCTCATGGCGGCGGCGATCTCGTGGACGTTTCCGATCATCGCGGCCGCGAGCGGCTGGATGACGTTCGCCTTTTACGCGCTCTGCTGTGTCGGCCAGCTTGTCTGGGTGTTGACGGCGATGCCGGAGACGAAGGGCATCTCGCTGGAGAAGATCCAAAAAGAATTGGGCATCGAATAAGCCATGAGCTTCAAAGCCCTTGCCGTCGGCGAAATTCTCTGGGATCTGCTGCCGTCAGGCAAACAGCTCGGCGGCGCGCCGGCCAACTTCGCGTATCATGCCCACGCGCTGGGCGCCGAGGCCCGCGTTGTCTCGCGCGTCGGCGGCGACGCGCAGGGCCGTGAGATTCTCGACCGGCTTCGCGCGCTCAGCTTGCCGACCGATGGCATCGGCGTGGACGGGAGCGCGCCCACCGGCACGGTATCGGTGAAACTTGCCGCCGACGGCCAGCCGCGATTCACCATCCACGAAAACGTTGCCTGGGATCGCATCGTTGCCGACAAGACGTCGCTGGCGTTCGCGGCGCAGGCCGATGTCGTTTGTTTTGGCAGCCTCGCACAGCGCAGCGAACCGTCACGAAGCAGCGTCCGCGAGCTTGTCGCCGCCACGGCGGCTGCGGCCCTGCGCGTGTTCGACATCAATCTGCGGCAGCATTTCTACTCGCGCGATGTCGTGGAGGAATCGCTGCGGTTGGCGAACGTGCTCAAGCTCAACGACGCGGAGTTGCCAGTGCTGGCGGCGATGTTTGGTTTGGGCGGCGGTGTCCGCGATCAACTGGCGGCACTGGCGCAGCGGTTCGCGTTGCGAACGGTGGCGCTGACACGCGGTGCTCGCGGCAGTTTGTTGCTGGCTGGCGACGCGTGGTCGGAACATTCCGGCCTGACCGTGAAGGTGGCGGACAGCATAGGCGCCGGCGACGCTTTTACCGCCGCGCTGGCGCTCGGCTTGCTCTCCGGACGGCAACTCGACGACATCAACCGTCACGCCAACGAGGTGGCCGCCTACGTCTGTTCGCAACCGGGCGCAACGCCCATTCTACCGCAGTCGTTACGGGAGCCAATGAAATGAACCGATATCTGTCCCTGCTTCTCTTCATGTGTTTGTCGTCCGAAGTCGGGGCGGCAGACTCGCAGGTCGTCTTTGCGGACGCGGTCGCCGCCTGGCACTTCAGCGACCTCAACTCCGCTGACGGCAAGAGCGCGCTCAAAGTCCAAGGCGATGTGAAGCTCGGCGTGGAGTTGAAAGGAGTCGAACGCGCAGCGTCGCTGGCACGCGGCGGCGACGGGCGGGCGGCGGAGTTTGCCGGCGGCTGGCTGGATGCGGGACAGGGTGGCGGCGGGCGGCTGAACTTGAAAGGCAACGCGTTGACGATGTTGTTGCGGCTGCGCAATCCGTCAGGGGAATGGAACAATGGCGAGTTGTTCAGCAAACACGGCGGCCACGACAAGCTCGTCTATAATCTCTTCATCAACGGCGACAACCTCGGTTTCGAGTTCGGAGCTGAAGGCAATCCTCGCCTTGCCGGCCAGGTCGCTACGGCGGTCAGCACTCTTGATCCAAAACAGTGGCATGACATGGTCGTGCGCTACGATGGCAGCAATCTCGTGATGTTTGTGGACGGCGCTGCCGTTGCGCGCACGCAGGCTGCTGGCGCGCTCCGGCAGGGCAACGCCCAGCCGGTATTGATCGGCAGGCGTGGCTTCAAGGGCCTGCTTGATCATGCGGCCCTCTGGCAGCGCGCCCTCACCGACGACGAGATCATTGCGCTCAGCGGCGGCGAGGAAGCCATGAAGGCGCGACGCGACGCGATGACAAAGAAGATCGAGGCGAAGATCGGCCGTGAGGGTCTGACGCTTGCAGACCAGCTTCGCGGCGCGCGCGAATTGCGCCAGCGGCTTTGGAACGACCCGCACCGCCCGCGCTACCACCTGTTGCCCCCCGACGGTTTCTGGAACGACATCAATGGCACCATCTACTGGAAAGGCCGCTACCACGTTTTCTTCCTCGGCCGGCTCGCGCCTGACCTCAACACCATCCTCAGTGGCAAGGACAGCGACCACGCCCGCGAGACGTGGTTGCACGCGTCGAGTCGCGATCTCGTGCATTGGGTTCATCATCCGCCGGCCTTGGTGCCGGTGTTTGACGGCTCCATGCCGCGTGGCATCTACAGCGGCGATATGATGGACAACATGCCCGTGCCGACGATCATCGTCCACGTGCCGGGGCAGGGGACATGTCTTTTCACTGCCGAGGACGACGAGTTGATCCGCTGGAAGCCGCATCCGAAGAACCCCGTCATTCCCAGCGCCAGCGCTCCGCCGGAGGCCATCGTTTTTGACCCGTGCGGTTGGAAAGAAGGCGACATGCACTACGCGCTTGTCGGCAACAAGAACAAGACGCCCGGCTGCGAAGGCGATTCCACCAGCCTCTTTCGTTCGCGAGATCTGGTGAAGTGGGAATATCGCGGCCCGTTTTACAAGTCCGAGCGTCGCTGGACAGAGGAATACATGGATTGCGCCTGCCCGGACTTCTTTCCGCTCGGCAACAAGCACATGCTCATCTCGCACGTGCATCGGCCATGGAATCATCTCCAGTATTACATCGGTCGCTTCGACAAAAAAGCCGAGCGGTTCCTGCCCGAAAGCCACGGTTTCATGAGCTGGCCCGGCGGCTCGGTGTGTGCGCCCGAAACACTGCTCGACGGCAAAGGCCGCCGCATCTTCTGGGGTTGGATCATGGAAGCCGGCCCGCGCACCAACGGCTGGGGCTCCGTGGCCACACTGCCACGCGTGCTCTCGCTCGCCGACGACAACTCGCTGCGCATCGAGCCTGCACCGGAACTGGAGACGCTGCGCTGCAACCCGCGTCATCGCGAAAACCTGACCGTCTCCGGCGAGTTGCCGCTGAAAGACATACGGGGCGATTGCCTGGAGATTTCCGCCGTCATCGAGCCGTGCGACGCGAAGGAATTCGGCATCAAGGTCCGTTGCTCGCCCGATGGCGCGGAGCAGACCGCGATTGTTTGCACGCCGGGGGCTCGAACGCTGAAAACCGAACTGGCCAAGTCCACGCTCGATCCGCGGGTGAAATACATCTGGATGAACGAGACTTGGGCCCGGGAGCGCAACATCCCCGCCGACAAACGATTCGCGCAGGAGCAGGTGGCCCCCTTCGCGCTCAAGCCCGGCGAGCCGCTGCGGTTAAGGGTATTCCTTGACCGCTCGGTGCTGGAGGTTTATGCCAACGACCGGCAGTGCATTACCCAGCGCATTTATCCTTCGCGCTCCGACAGCCTCGGCGTTACGCTCATCTCCCGCGGCGGCAGCGTGAAGGTAAAGTCGCTTGACGCGTGGGATATGAGTCCGACGAATAGTTGGTGATCCATATCGGCTCACCACTGGCCGAACATGACCATGAAAGCATTGAACATCGTTGCGGCAGCGTGTCTGACGCTGTTGACCTTTGGCCGCGCCAATGAAAAACAACCGGCCACGACGTTGGCCGAGATTTCGGCCAGTCACTACCGCTCCATTCAAGAAGCTCTCAACGCCAATCCCGGCCGGATGGTTTACGTGCCGGCGGGCGATTATGTGGTCGCGGAAAAGATTCGGATTCGCGGGGACAACAGCGGGTTGTTCGGGCCGGGGCGGATCATACAGACAAACCCGAACACGCAAATCATCGAGATCGAGGGGGCGTTGGGCGTCCAGCTTCGCGATCTCACGCTGACGCGAGCGGAGGGGAAGATGGAGACGAAGCATGAAGCTGTGGTCGCCATGAAGTGCCGCGACCTCGTGCTGGATAACCTGCGTGTGCTCGACAACCACACGCGGTCGGCGACGATCGCGGTGAGGGAATGCACCGACAGCCAGATTCGCGGGTGTCTGGTGCGGAACTACATGCGCATCACGGTGGACGACCGCACGGGCAGCGCGGACTGGGGCTATGCGTTCAAGTGCATTGATGGCACGGGCATTGAGGTGCGCTACAGCAAGGGCACGCTCATCCAGGGCAACCGCGTCATTGAGCAGAATCTGCTGCCCACGCCGGAGAACCAAAAGAAGTTTGATCTCGGCAAGTTTGTGAAGAAGAACGCACAGAAGGGCGTCATCACCAACCAGAAAACATGGGATGAGGAATACACCAGCACCTGGCACCAAGGTTCAGCCATCATTGTCACCGCGCCAGAGGTCAGCGACTGCACACAAATCCTCGGCAACACCATCGAGAACGCCGCCCAAGGCATTGATCTCCACAGCGATCACGTCATTGTCTCGCAGAACATCGTCAACAACTCACACATTGGCATGAAGGCGATGCATGGCTCGCGCCACGTCCTTATCCTCGGCAACCAGTTCTCAAAGAACGATCTTTGGAGCATTGGCCTGATGCCCGGTGCCGCCTCGCACGCTGCCGCGCCGGCTCGCGACGGAAAACCGGCGGTCGCGGCAAACGTGGACGGTGGCTCGATCATCGCGAACAACATCATCTCCGACTTCGGCTACGGCCATTCGCATTGGATTTGGGGAGAGAGTGCCGCGCCACTCAGGTTCAACCGGGGCCAGAAGCCTGACAACCCGCCGCTGAACGACGTCATCATCCAGGGCAACATTGTCTATGATACCGGCCGCGATCAGGTCATCGTGGATGGACAGACAAAGGTTGAGCCGCCGCGCTACAACTATGCAGTCATCATCGAGGGTGGCTCCAACGGGCCGAAGGGACTTCACTTCTTCAACAACATCCTGCATCCCGGAGCAAAAGGTATTTCAAACGTCGAACTCAAACCGTAGTCCTGTTGGAGGTTTCTATGAAGATGATGCGCGTCGTCTTATGGGTGATGGTGTTTGGAGTGATAACGGAAGCGCTGGCGATGGAGCCGCTTCGCCTGATTGCGCCATGGACACCAGTGACTGTGAAAACCAACGCGTCGGTTGTCGAGGTCGGCGTCTGGGGTCGCTCGCACAAGTTTGCTGGCGCTGCCTTGCCGACATCGATCGTCACGGCGGGCGGGGACGTACTGGCTGCGCCCATCCGTCTTGTCGGTCAGGTCAGCGGCAAAGACATTGCGTGGAAGCGTGGCGGCAATTTCGTTTTCCACGCTGACAAGGCGCACGCGATCATCTCCGGCTGGCAGGCGGGTGACGATCTTATCGTCAACACCACCACACAGATTGAGTTCGACGGTGTGATGCGCGTGGACCTCGTTGTCATGCCGCAGAACAAAAAGTCGCCCAAGATCGAGCGCCTGTGGTTGGAAGTGCCGTTGAAACGATCTTGCGCGAGCCTCTATCACTTCTGGCCGGGCCGATGGGGCGGGGCCAAGAACAGCGGCGCGGTGCCTGACGCGGGGCTGCAATTGCCGTTCAAACCGTTCGTCTGGCTGGGCTGGGAAGACGGCGGCCTCGGTTGGTTCACCGAATCCGACAAGGGCTGGCAACCACAAGACCCGAAGCAGCCCATCGAGGTGGTCGTCATTGGCGACCAGACTGTGCTGCGGTTGCATCTGCTCGATTCACCGCCGCCGCGGCTGCCGCTGACATACACGCTCGGTTTCCATGCGTCGCCAGTGAAACCGTGGCCGAAGGATTTCCACGAGTGGCGCATTTGTCACGGCGCGAGCTACGGCATGGAGAAAAAGCCGCTGAAGGCCGGCGAGAAGAAAACCGCACTCGACCGCACAGCCGAACTGGGCGTGAAAACGCTCGTATTTCATGAACACTGGACGCCGTTTCAGAACCATCCGCTGACAACGCACGAGGCATCGCTGAAGTCGCTCGTGGCAGCTTCGCACAAGCGCGGCATCAAGCTGCTGCTCTACCACGGCTACGAATTCTCGTCGCTCGCGCCGGAGTGGGGTGAGATGGCGGACGAGACATTGGTGAAGAATGCGAGCGGCGGTTACACGGGCGGTTACTATCGCACACCGGAGCAGCGCGACTACATCGTTTGCTACAACAGCCGCTATCGCGATTTCCTGCTCGACGGCGTCGCGAAGGCCCTCGCGCGCTACGGCTACGATGGTGTCTATCTCGACGGCACGATCGAGCCGTGGGGTTGCTGTAACGAGCGGCACGGCTGCGGCTATCGCGCGCCGGACGGGACGCTGAAGCCAACCTATCCGGTCTTTGCCGTGCGGCGGCTCATGCACGGCTTGGCGGAGCGGGCTCATCCACGCGGCGGGCTGGTCAACGCACACCAGAGCACGTGTTGCACGACGCCGACGCTGGCCTTTGCCGATTCGTATTGGGACGGCGAACAGTTTGGCGGTGGCGAACTGACACGCGACCTGCTCAAGCAACTGCCGCTCGAGACTTTCCGAGCCGAGTTCATGGGGCGCAACTTCGGCGTGCCCGCCGAGTATCTGGTTTACGAGCGTCCGCCGCAGTGGACGTTTGACGCGGCGCTCGCGTTCACGATGCTCCACGATGTGCGCGTGCGGCCCGGCGGCGTCGGCGAGCCGTTGGAGAAGATGTCGGTGATCTGGAAAGTGATGACCCGCTTCGGCGTCGAGAAAGCCCAGTGGCATCCGTATTGGGAGATGAAGCCGCTGGCAACAGCCCAGCCGGAATCGGTGAAGGCAAGTCTTTATGTGCGACCTTCCACCAAGGGGAAGAACGGCCGCACGTTGCTGGTCGTATCAAACCTCTCGGGCGACCAGCCTGCCGCGGCGCAGGTGAAGCTTGATCGCGCGGGACTCAAACTCCGTGCGACCGCGGGTGCGAAGGATGCTCTGAGCGGTGAGATACTCGGCTTGACGGGCGATGTGCTGACCGTTCCCGTTCCGCCGATGCGAATGCGGATGGTTTGGGTGGAATAGCACCACAAGACGCTTTCAATGAATCTCTCAGAGACCAGACTGCTGCTGGTGCTCGGCTGTTGTTCCGTCGTCGCGGTCGCGCAACAGCCCGACATCGTCATCGGCGCGTTTGAGGGCAAAGACCTGGATGGCTGGCAAAGGACCGGTGACGCTTTCCTCACTGCGCCGTTTCGGCCGGGCGTCGGCGGTCGCTTCAGCGGATTCGAGGGGAACGGTGTTGCTTGGAGCGGACGCGGCGGACTTGAGAGTGCAGGGACGCTGCTGTCGCCGGAATTTGGAATTCAGCGGAAGTTCATCAACTTCCTTGTTGCAGGCGAACGTAACCTGCCGGCCACTGTCGGTGTCGAGTTGGTGGTGGACGGCCGCGTCGTGCGCGCGGCGAGCGCAACGGAGACGTTCGATCCGTCGCACGCGCTTCAATGGCGGACGTGGGACGTGCGCAATCTCGTCGGCTGCAAGGCGCGCATCCGGGTCAACGACAGCTCCGCGACGGGCGCGATAGCGGTGGACCAGTTCGCGCAAAGCGACGCGCAGCGAACGGCGCCGGCGGACGCGACCACGTTGTTACAGGAATCTTTCCGTCCGCAGTTTCATTTCACGGCGAAGACTGGCTGGCTGAACGACGCCAACGGGATGCTCCACTACAAAGGCCAGTGGCATCTGTTCCATCAACACCGTCCGCCCAGCAGTTCCGCGACCGTTTGGGGTCATACGGTCGGTGACGACTTGCTGCGCTGGCGTCATCTGCCGACGGCGATTCCGTGCGAGGGCAGGGACGCCATCTTTTCCGGTTCCGGTTGGGTGGACGTGGAGAACACCTCCGGCCTGAAGCGTGGTGACAATCTGCCACTGTTGTTCTTCTACACGCTGCATCCCGCGTCTGATTCCGGCCGCAAATCAACACAGTGCATGGCGTTCAGCGCGGATGCCGGGCGCACGTTTGAGAAGTATTCCAGCAATCCAATCCTGCGCACGCGTGACAACAACGACCGCGACCCGAAAGTGTTCTGGCACAAGCCGACACGCATGTGGTTCATGGTGCTCTCGCTCTCGCGCAACAACGCCGACCGTGACCGCGCCAGCTACGGCCTGTTTCGCTCGCGCGACTTGAAGTCGTGGGACCTGATTCAGGAGATCGGGCCGGGCGCGTGGTATTGGGAGTGCCCGGATCTTTTTGAACTGCCGCTGGACGGCGACGCCAGCCGCACAAAGTGGCTGCTGACGAAGGGAAGCGGCGATTACATCATCGGCACATTCGACGGCGAACGGTTCAAAGCGGAAACCGAGCCAATCAGGACGAGTTGGGGCGCGAGCTATTATGGCGCGCAAACGTTCGACAACGCGCCCGGCGGCCGTCGCATCCAGATTGGCTGGATGAACAGCGGCCCAAAAGCAGAGGTGCCCAACGCCTATCCTGGCATGCCGTTCAACCAGCAGATGAGCTTCCCGCGCGAGCTGACACTGCGCACGACGCCGGAAGGCCCGCGCGTGTTTCGCCAGCCCGTCGCGGAGATTGAGAAGCTCTACGCGAAGACGCGCGTCCTGAAGTCGCTGACTCTTCAACCTGGCGACAACCCGCTGGCTGATGTCCGGCACGACTTGCTCGACATCGAACTGGAGCTCGAACCGGGGCAAGCCCGGCAAGTCACGCTCAACTTGCGCGGAGCGGAAGTTCGCTATGACGTGAAGGAAGCGAAGCTGAAAGTATTCGACCGCGCGCTGGCCTTGCCTCTCTCAAATGGCAGACTCATTCTCCGCGTGCTGCTCGATCGCACGAGTATTGAGCTGTATGGCAACGGTGGCGCCGTCACCCACGCCAAGGTGTTTTTTCCCGACCCGGCGAATCGCGCCGTCGCGCTGACAGCGAGCAGCGGCCCGGCTCACATCCTTCGCCTCGCTGTGCGTGAGCTTCGGTCCATTTGGTCAACAGTGTTGGAGAGATGACGCCGCGGGTTTTCTGGCGGGGGTTGCGTGGCTCGAAAGGTGGGTTTACACTTTGCCCAGTAACGCACGCTTGAAAGGAACCGGACTATGAAACGCAGATCGTTCTTGAAAGTGATGGGTGGAGTTGCGGGCGCGGCGGCGTTGGGGGTCAGGCCCGAACTGGTCAGCGAGGCGGAGGCGGCGAGCGCGAAGACCGGTGAAATGCCGAAGCGTGCGCTGGGCCGGACCGGCTTCAAAGTTTCCGTTGTCGGGTTCTCCGGTCTCGGCCTGATGCACTACGACCAGGAGCGCTGCACGGCGGAGGTCCACAAGGCGTTCGAGAAGGGGCTGAACTACTACGATGTGGCGCCGGCCTACGACAAGGGCAACTGCGAGATCAAGATGGGCATTGCATTGCAGGGCCTCGACCGCAGCCGCTACATCCTCGCCTGCAAGTCCAAGATGCGTGACAAGGACGGCTGCCGCGAGGAACTGGAACGATCGCTCCAGAGGCTCAAGACGGATTACTTCGACCTCTACCAGATGCACCACCTCGTCAAGCCGGAGGACGTGAAGACTTCACTCAGTCCCGGTGGCGCGCTGGAAACGATGCTCCAGGCAAAGAAGGAAGGGAAAATCCGTGCCATCGGTTTCTCAGCTCACACGACCAAGGCGGCGCTGGCGGCATTGCGCGGGTTCGCATTCGACACGGTCATGTTCCCGATCAATTACGTCGAGTATTACACACGCGGTTTCGGCAAAGAGGTGCTGGCACTGGCGAAGGAAAAGGGCGCGGCGGTGCTCTCGATCAAGACAATCAACTCCGGCGCGTGGCCCAAGGGCGCCGAACGCACGCGCAAGTGGTGGTATCGTTCGCTGGAGCAGCAAGACGACATCAACCTGGCCTACCGTTGGACGCTCTCGTTACCGGGCGTCGTGGCGGGTTTCCCGCCGTCGTGGATGGATTTGCAGGAGAAGGCCATCGAAGCCGGCATTGCCTGGCGTCCCGCCACCGAAGCTGACGCGAAGAAACTGGAGGAGATGGCCAAGGATTGCGGCTCGATCTTCAAACGCGAGGAAGACCTCGTCGCCTTCCACTCGCCGTATCCTCATCACCCGCATGAATGCTGCGAGAGCGAGTGGGCGTAGAGAGACGGCGTTTGCGGTGTTGAGAAAGTCGGGTCCAATTCAGGAAGAGTTTCGCCGTGGCGGGACTTATTAAACAAATCGATTTTTCTCACACACTGTGTCAAAAACTTCGTGATGAAGTCCTTGATTAAACGTGTCGTGAGGCGTTTGGGCTATGACCTTGTTGCGCACGAGCATTTCAATGTGGTTCCGAAGGGTTACGTTGACGACAATTTCGTCCGCCTGACAAGCAGGTATGGCGCTTTGCTGAAGTCCACGTTCATCCCATCCCTTCCCGAGTTGGATTCCACGCGGTGCCGCCTGTTGGCAAGGTTGGAAGGAGTCCCTCTCGAACAGGTTTTGTTCATCATGAATCAGTTGCACGCATCTCTCGCCTTGGCGGGTGATGTCTGCGAGTTCGGTGTGGCCAGTGGTGCGACGTCTGCTGTCTGGGCGAACATGCTTCTGCCCACACAGAAAAATCTCTGGCTCTTCGATTCGTTTCAGGGATTGCCCGCACCCACGGCGAAGGACAAGCTGAAGAACGACATATTTGGACTCGGTGATATGTCCAAGTATCAGGGGCAGATGAGTTACCCGGAGGCATCGGTGCGCGCGAGACTTGGCGAGGTGGGGTTCCCGCCAGGCCGATGCAGAATCATTCCCGGGTTCATCGAGCAAGTGGTGAAATCACAAGCCCTGCCGGAGACGGTCTGCTTTGCTTTTGTGGACATGGACTTTTACGAGCCAGTCAAAACGGTGCTGGATTGCTTGCACAAAGCAATCGTTCCCAATGGCGTTGTCATCGTCCACGACTATGATTTCTTTTCCACCGGCGCCAAGACAGCGTGCGATGAGTTCTTTGATCAGCATCAGGCTCATTACGCGCGGGAAATTCCCTCCGAGCCGTTCAAAGGGATTTGCGTCTTCCGCAGACTTGCTGGTTGAAGGTCTTGCGGCACTGCTTCGCGTGGTGATCCGTCCCGCCTTGCACGGTGTCTCTCATTGGCCCAAAGCAAGACGAAGCCGCGTGGAGGGTGTTGTTGAAGTCCGCAACGTTTTTCGCCTGTTCCAATGTGGCTGTTTTCTGGTATCAAATCCCAACACTTGGAGGTTGGAGTCATCATGAACAGAAGACTGATTCGGACAACCGCATTCCTGCTTGGAGTCGCGGCACTCGTGGCAACTCCTGTCACGAGCCGTGGCGAGCACGACGGCAAACTGCAAATCCTGATCCTTGGCGACAGCACCGCGGAGGGCAGCATTCCGCGCAAGCATGTGCCGGAAGGGCCGCATCTGGAGGACGTGATTCGCCTGCTGCTCGCGGCGGAAGGTGACCTGCCGCCGTGCAACGTCATCAACCTGGGCCTCAGCGGGGAGTTCATCCAACGGCTGGTCGCTTCCGGTCGCTATGACAAGCTGGCGTCGAAGCTGCCCGGTCTCGATTACATTTTCATCCGCTACGGACTGAACGATGCCGCCAAGCGCGAGCACTTCGATGAAAACTTCCCGAAGGATTTTTACGACCTGCTTGCGCGGCTGCGCAAGGATCATCCGGCAGCGGCGCTCATCCCGATGACAGTGATCCCGTTCTCCGATGCGAAGGGGAGTGAGCGCATCAACGCGCTGGTTCGGAAGGTGGCTGCGGAGGAGAAGCTGTTGTTGTTCGATATCTACCCGCGTTATGCCGCGGAACTGGAACGCGGGCCGAATATGCTCAACTATCGCCGCTTCCCGCTGGCGAAGATTCCGAAGAAGTATCACGAGTTCGTAAAACCGTTTGTGTGCATGAAGAACAAGGAGCCGATGGTGGAGGTGATGGACAACCGCCTCGATGCGCACTTCGGCAGTCTGCCGGGCTGGTATGGCGACCGGCATCCGAACCTTGCCGGCTACCACGTCATCGGCGACGAGACGGCGAAGTTTCTTGCTCCGTTGATCCGCGCCAAACTTGGTAAGGCGAAACCTGTGGGAGTTGGGAAGAAATGAAAACGGTGCTGTCTCTTGCGTTTATGGTCTGTGTCGCCGCGAATGCCGCTGAGCCGGTGACTGTCGTGGCTTTCGGCGACTCGACGACGGCGCTGCGCGGGTCGCTCACTGTTTACGCGACGATTCTTCAGGAGGAACTGCGCGGCGTGCGTGTCATCAACGCGGGCATCGGTGGCAACACCACCGAGATGGCGCGAGCTCGCTTCGATAAAGACGTGCTCGCGCACAAGCCGGCCATCGCCATCATCCAATTTGGCATCAACGATTCGGCGATGGACGTGTGGAAGAAGCCGCCCGCCACCAAGCCGCGCGTGACAATGGAGCGCTACGAGGCCAATCTGCGTCACTTCGTCGAAACGCTAAAGTCGCGCGATGCACGGGTGATCTTGATGACGCCAAACCCACTGCGCTGGACGCCGAAGTTGAAGCAGATGTATGGCAAGCCGCCCTACAAGCCGGATGATCCCGACGGCTTCAATGTCTTGCTCGACAATTACGCCGACGTCGTCCGCAAGATCGCTCGCGAAACCGGCGCGGCGCTGGTGGATGCGCGCGAGGCGTTTGCGGCGCAGGGCCGTAAAACGAACGAGACGGTGGACACGCTGCTGTCAGACGGCATGCATCCGAACGACTGCGGCCAACGGCTCGTGGCGGAGTTGCTGATAGACCACCTGCTTGCGATGGCGAAGAAAGAGGGGCTGTCCATTCGCGAGGGCGCGCGCTGGAAGCCGAGCGGCACGACCGTCTCGCTCAACCCGCTTTGCACTGACATTACACACGACTCGCCGAATCCTGTGGTGTTGGGCTGTGGTCTGGCGAAGCTCGCGGACGGCGCGGTGATGACGGTGTATTCGACGCCGTCGAGCTACTACAGTCCGCCCGGATCAACCTATATTGCCTGCCGCTTCACGCGCGATGGTGGCAAGACGTGGTCGCCGGAGCGCGAGATCACACGGCATCCGGACTGTCAGGCGTCGCACGCGTCCGTATTGCGCACGCGCGACGGCGCGATTCATGTCTTCTATCTCGGTTTCAAGAAGCATAGCTGGAAAGACGGCAACCCGACGCCTGAAGAACAGAGCGACGTGTGGGCCATCCAGAGCGGCGACGGCGGCAAGACGTGGACGCACCGTCAGGCTATCTTTCGGGGCTACAGCGGCGCGACCAATGGCGCTATTGAGACGCGGGACGGCCACATTCTCGTGCCGTATTCACACTACGTTTCCAACCCCGGCCGGCTTGTGAGCCGCGTGTCGGTTTCCACCGACGGCGGCAAGTCGTGGACTCTCAGCACTGCGCTCGATATCGGTGGCGCGGGTGACCACGAGGGCGCGTTGGAGCCGGCGTTGCTGGAACTGAAGGATGGCCGCGTGTGGATGCTCATCCGCACCAGCCGTGGCCAGTTCTGGGAATCGTTTTCAACCGATGGCGGTCTGACGTGGTCCGAGGCAAAA
This sequence comes from Verrucomicrobiia bacterium, assembly GCA_041651735.1. GTDB lineage: Bacteria > Verrucomicrobiota > Verrucomicrobiia > CAIQCK01 > CAIQCK01 > CAIQCK01. The sequence goes on from JBAZIR010000009.1 coordinate 27,422, forward strand.
CCAACCGCCATCGAGTCCACTCACGCGCCCGGCCATCTCGCGCGTCTGGCCGACGGCCGTATCGCGTTGGTGTGGAATCAACGCAAGAAAGGCCGGGGCGAATTGCATCTCGCGTTTTCCAGCGACGAAGGCCGCGCATGGGCGCCATCGCTTGTGCTGGCCAGGGGCAGGCAGGTGAGCTACCCGTTCGTTATCGAGATCGAGCCGGGCGATCTTTGGGTCGGCTACCATGACGTGCCGAAAGGCTGGATGTTCCCCCGCGCCCGGCATCTGCGTGTGTCGGCGCGGCCCAACAGCACAGGGACGCCGGACCCGTCAGAGACGCGCTGAGACGGTATCTTCCATCCGGAGGTTGTCGGACGTTGCGGATTGTTGTGTTGAAACGTGATGACGCAGATACCACACTCGCGTGCCATGAAAATTCTTCGCGCCTTGTCGCAGGCAGTTCTCGCGCTCGTGTTTTCTCCAGCCGCCACAATCGTCGCCGCTGAATTGTCCGACGCATGGCCGGCATTTCCGGTCGAATGGCGCAGCGCCGCGCCGTCGCTTGCGGATGTTTCGTTCCTGCTTCAGGTGCCTGCGGGGAAGGGTGGTTTCATCCGCGTCCAAGACGGACACTTCGTTCGACCGGACGGGCAGAGGTTTCGCATCTGGGGCATCAATGTCACGGGCAAGGCCGCGCTGCCGGCGCAGTCCGCGGCGCCGCTGATTGCCGCGCAGTTGGCGGGCCGCGGCATCAACTGCATCCGGTTCCATTTCCTTGACAAGGTCGGCGCGTTGATCGCTGCGAACCGCGACGATACGCGGGCGCTGGATCAGCAGGCATTGGAACGGTTGGATTTCTTCATTACCGAGTTGAAGAAACGTGGCATCTACAGCGACCTGAACCTGAACGTGTATCGCACCTACAAGCCCGGCGACGGCGTGCGTGAGCACGAACAGCTCGGCATCGGCAAGGGCGCGACCTACTTCGACGAACGGCTCATTGAACTCCAGCGTGAATACGCGCGGCAGTTGCTCACGCACACGAATGCCTGCACAGGTCTTGCCTACCGCGACGAACCGGCGGTGGCGGTGGTCGAGTTCGTGAATGAGAACTCGCTGGTGGAGTCGTGGGTGCAGAACCGGCTTGTCGGCAAACAAACCACCAAGGCGGTCGGAACCTGGCACGATATTCCGCCGAGTTACGCCGAGGCGCTGACGAAGAAATTCAACGCGTGGCTGGCCAATCGCGTTTCGGCGGACACGCTTGCGCACTGGCGGCAGGAAGCCGGTGTTGCACCCGGCGCGCCGTTGCCGCGGTTGCGTAAAGAAGACTTCGCCAAGACTGCGAAGGATCGGTTTCAGACGGAGGCGGCCTTTTACATGGAGATCGAACGGAACTACTTCCGCGACATGGCCAAGTTCCTTCGTGACGACCTCGGCGTGAAAAGCCTGCTCATCGGCAACAGCGACCACGATCACGGCGGGTCGCGCTATCCGTTGATTGCGTCGCTGGCGCAGCTCGATGCGGTGGACGGCCACGTTTATTGGCAGCATCCGAATTATCTCACCGACCCGAAGACCGGCAAGCGCACAGGTTTCACCGTCCGCAACACGCCGATGGTGGACGAGCCTCTGAAGTCTTCCGTCGTTCAGCTTTCGCGCTCCGCGGTGGCGGGCAAACCTTACACCGTCTCCGAAGCCAACCATCCGTTCCCAAATGAATGCGCCTGCGAGGGCGTGCCGATCCTGGGGGCTTACGCGGCCTTGCAGGATTGGGATGGCATCTTCTGGTATACGCTCGCGCACGAAGACGTCAGCGCCATGCGGAATGGCGCGCTTGCCTATTTCGATTTTGCCAAGGACCCGGTGAAGATGAGCCAGCTTGCCGCTGGTGCGTTGATGTTCCTGCGCGCAGATGTGCGATCCGCACAACGCGTCGTGGACCGCAGCTATAGTCCTGAACAAGTGACCGAGAGCCTGCGCCTGCGGTGGTCGGAAGGACCTTATTTCACGCCGGGTTTCCCGCTGGCGCTGCCGCTCACCCATGCGGTGCGAGTCAAGTCATTCGACGGTCCGCCGACTGCATCGTTTGAACCAGTGCCGGTGGTGGATCCCATCGTTTCCGACACCGGCGAGCTGACATGGCGTGGTGGCGGGAAAGGCTCCGGCGTGGTGTGTGTGGACACGCCGCGCTCGCAGGCGCTTATCGGCCATTTGGGACGACAGACGGCTGGCACGCAGAACCTTCGTGCAGAAATCCAAACTCGCTTTTGCGTGTTGACGCTCGGCGCGCTCGACAACCGGCCGATTGCCAGCGCGGACCGCCTGTTGCTGACCACCGCCGCGCGCGTCGCCAACACCGGCATGGTGTGGAACGACAAACGCACATCGCTGGAGAAATGGGGCACTGCGCCGGTGCGCATCGAGCCGGTTGCGGGCAAGGTTGCGCTCATCTCCCTGGCCCCGGCACGCGAGGTGGTCGCTCAGCCGATGGATGGTGACGGACAACCGCTGGGTCGGCCACTGCCGTTGAAGCGAACTGGCAACGACTGGGTGCTGGAATTGGGTCAAACCGCCACGACGTGGTTCGTCATTACAGTGGGCCGTTGATCATGAATCGTTCAGTTCTGGGTTCATTCATGGTTTGCTCGCTTGCCGCAGCGTGCATCGCAACAGGCCGTGCGGCCGACGACATTGTCCTCGCCGACTTTGAAGGCAGGGATTACGGCGATTGGAAAACCTCTGGCGATGCGTTCGGCACCGGCCCGGCACAGGGGACTTTGCCGCATCAGAAGCCTGTCAGTGGTTATGTGGGGCATGGGTTGGTGAACACCTTCATCAATGGTGATCGTTCCCTCGGCGCTCTGACGTCGCCGGAGTTCATCATCAACCGCAAGTTCATTGGCTTCCTCATCGGTGGCGGCGGCTACGAGGGCAAGACGTGCATCAACCTCATTGTGGGCGGCAAAGTTGTTCGCACCGCCACGGGTACGCATACGACGCCCGGTGGCAGCGAAGACCTCGCGCCTGCTGCGTGGGACGTGAAGGAGTTTGCCGGAAAAGCGGCGCGAATCGAAATCCTCGACCAAGTGACCACCCGATGGGGACACATCAACGTGGACCACATCGTTCTCACCGATCGGGACCCTGCCGAGCCAGCCCAGGATGGCGAGTTGCTCTACAACGGCATCCGGTTGCCGAAGAACTGGCCGCCGCGCATTGCCAACCCGAAAGACCGCACGCCGCAGACGGCGCCATGGCTGAAGCATCCGCCGGCGGTCATCCCGATTGACGTAGGACGGCAGTTATTCGTGGACGATTTCCTGGTCGAGAGAACCGATCTCAAGCGGACGTTTCACTACCCGCAGGAATACGCCGGCAATCCCGTGCTGAAGCCGGAGACGCCGCTGGAACTCAACGGTGGCCGGTTGCCGTGCGCGACGTTGTTTCAGGACGGCGTGTGGTTCGATCCAAAAGACCGGCTCTTCAAGATGTGGTATCACGCCGGCTGGTTCGACGGCACCGCGTTCGCCATAAGCAAGGACGGCCTGCATTGGGAACGACCGCAGCTTGATGTGGTCAAGGGCACCAATCGCCTGTTGCCAGCGGAGGGCCACGGCCAGCGCGACGGTTGTGCGGTCTGGCTCGATCATTTCACGACTGATCCGGCGCAACGGTTCAAGATGTTTCTCTACGAGCGGCCGGAATCCAAATTCAACGGCCAGGTTTTCACGTCGCCCGATGGCGTGCATTGGGCCGGCCCAACTCGGACACCGACCGTCGGCGACAATACCAGCATCTCCCACAACCCGTTTCGGAAGAAATGGATCTACAGTGTGCGCACCGACCGCGACGGCCGCACGCGCGGCTATCGCGAGTGCGACGACTTTGTGAAAGGGGCGAGTTGGACGCCCGACGAACTGTTTCACTGGGCCGGGGCCGACGCGTTGGATCTTCCCGACCCGCAGGTGGGGGATCGCACGCAGCTCTACAATCTCGACGCGATCGCCTACGAGAGCTTGATGCTCGGCGTCTTCGCCATCCATCGGGGGCCGGCGAACGAGGTGTGCGCGAAGCTGAAGCAGCCCAAACTCACCGACTTGGAACTCGCCTACAGCCGCGATGGTTTTCACTGGCACCGGCCCGACCGCACGGCGTTTCTGGCCGGCACGCGCAAGGAAGGCGACTGGGACCGCGCCTATCTGCACAGCGCAGCGACCATTTGCGCCATTGTGGGCGACAAGCTCTATTTCTACTACGGCGCATTCTCCGGCATCAGCCCGAAGCTTGGCGGCGGCGTCTATGCCGGTGGCGCGACCGGCGTGGCATTCCTGCGCCGCGATGGTTTCGCCTCGATGGATGCCGGCGAAAAAGGTGGCATACTCACGACACGGCTGATCACGTTCAAGGGCAGACACCTTTTTGTGAACCTCGACGCGCCGAAGGGCGAACTACGCGCCGAAGTGCTCGACGAAAACGGCAAAGCGATCGCACCGTTCACGGCGGAGAACTGCGTGCCCACCGTTGGCGACGGCACCCGACAGCGCATCGCGTGGAAAGGCGCCGACGATCTGGCGAAACTCAGTGGCCGGAAGGTGAAGCTCCGTTTTCATCTTAAGCACGGACAGATCTACGCGTTCTGGGTCACTCCGGACGCGAGCGGTGCCAGCCACGGCTATGTGGCTGCGGGCGGGCCGGAGTTTGAGGGCCCGACAGATACGGTTGGCGCCAGCAGCCGTTGATGGGCGCGGAGGAAGGGTTTACACCTTCCACTTCCGCCGCTGGACGATGACGAGCATGGCGGGGAGGATGATGATGCTGGTGAAAATACGCGCGCCGACACCAAGGGTGAGGGCCTTGCCGATGGAGGAGATGCCGAGGTTGTGGGCGAGACCAAGACAACCGAAGCCGACGACAGTGACGAGCGAGCCGAGCATGACGGCGAGGCCGGTGTGCCAGACGACGTGGGAAATATCGGCATCGCGCACTTCGCGGAAGCGGTGCATGACGTGGACGCCGTTGGCAAGGCCGATGCCGATGATGAGCGGCAGCACCATGAGATTGGCGGGGTTGAAGCTCAAGCCGCAGAGGCCCATGAGGCCGACCATCCAGACCGTGCCCAGCAGATCGGGCACCATCGTCAACGTGGCGGCCTTGAAGCGGCGGAAATCCACGAGCAGCAGCAGATAGACCGCCACGCAGGCGTAGATGGCGGCTTTGTCGAAGCCTTCGCGCATCAGCTTGGTCATCTCGTAGTATTCGACCGGCGGGCCGGTGACGGGGACGCCAAGGCTGCGGCATTCGGTCAGGAACTTCGTCAACGCCGGCCGGTTCCAGAGTTCGCCCTTCGGATAGACCATGACCTGCACTTTGCCGGTCTTGCCGATAAACTGGTCGCGCAAATCTTTCGGCACAGTCTCCAACGTGATCGGGCCGCTCTTAAGGCCGGCGCGGAACCGTGCGAGTTGTTTGGCGAGGTCGCCTATGAAGTAATCCTGAAACTTGCCGAGCCGCGCAGCGACATCGGGGCCACCGTCCTGGAGCACGGCTTGGAACATTTTGGCTGCTGCGAGCGCGTTGCCGATCGGTTTGACCAACGCCTTCTGGCCTCCGTCGAGCGCCATTTCCTGGTAGTTGTCGAGCCGTTCACCGAGGCGGCCGACAACGGCGGCGAGTTGCTTTGGCGACACCGGTTGCGAGGCGGGCGGGGCGTCGAACACACCTGCCAGATGCGGCGCGATGCCGGCGAGGATCGCCTGTTTCTCGGCGGCGTCGCCAAGGAAACGGCTGTGGAGCGATTCGATCTTTTTGACGCTCGGCAGCGCCTGCACGCGGCGCGTGATGGCTTCGGCTTCCTTGATGTCCTTGCAGATCAGCGAGACAGTGTCGGCGGTGAAGTCGCTCTCCTTCATCATCCGCGCCTCGTAGACGACCGACTCGGTGCCAGGCGCGGAGAGGCTGGCGAGATTGTAGTCGAAGCTGATCCGTTCCCAGTTGCGGATGGTGGGTATCACCAACGCCGTTGTGATGACAGCGCCGGCGGCGAGAATCCACCACGGATACTGGAAAAACTTTTCGACAAACGGCGGATGCATCGGCTCGGTCGCGTCCACGCCCGCAGGTACGGTGGGCGGATGCAGCTTGGCGTCGCGCGCGGGATAAAATCTGCGCTGCACCGCTTGGAGCGCCGGCAGGACCACGATCATCGCCACCAGACAGCACATCACCCCCATGCCGGCGACGAGGCCCATTTCGACGAAACCCTTGAAGTTGTCCACCGAGATGGAGAAGAACGCCACCGCCGTCGTGATGGCGCTCATGATGATGCTCATGCCGTTCTGGACGATTGCCTCGCGCAGTGCCTCCGGACGGCTGCTGCCCCGGCGGCGTTGCTCGCGGTAGCGCGTGAGCAGATGGATGCCGAAATCCATGCCCAGGCCGATGAGGATGATCGGCACGACCTGTGAGAGTAGGTTCAGGTGGCCGATGAACAATGTCGTCAGTCCGAACGTCCACGCCATGCCGACACCGAGCGATGCCACGAGCATTAGAGGAAACCGGAAACCGCGGAAACCGGCCATCAGCAGCAAACTGACGCCAACGAGCGAGACTGCGCCGAAGAACTGCATGTCTTGGCTGGTGGAGTCGGCTTCGCTGACAGCGCCGGCTGGCTCGCCGGTGAGCGCGAGTTTGATGCCGGCGAACGCCGGGGTCGTTTGCTGGACCTTGCGGAACGCGGCGCGGCTCTGATCCACGAGTTGGCGGAGCGCGTCCACCTTGCGGCTGTTGCTGGTCGGCTGGATGAACATGAACATCAGGCGGCCGTCGAAGCTGGTGAAGTAGCCCTCGCGCAGTTCGGGGGACATGCCGCC
>JBAZIR010000010.1:0-34125 GCA_041651735.1 Verrucomicrobiia bacterium
AAGTAAATCGGCTCCACTTTTTCATCGCCGCCGTGCTGCGCAGCCAGCCGTCTCTCCGCCAGTTCGCCGACGAAGGTTGCGCGTGGATGAATGTTGTCCTTCGGAAACCGTGCCAAGGGGCCGATCCGGCGGGCGATCTCCGGCTCGTAACGCTTGATCTCAGGACCGACAAAGAGCGCCGGCGCCGTCACAAGGCCGGCCAGTGCGTCGAGCGAAACAATTCGCAGCGGCACAGCGTGTTCGCCGGCCGACTCCAGCGCGAAATAAATTTCTTCGCGCCGCGCATCCACGACGGCGGCCACCACTCCGTTCCGTCCGTGTTCGAGCAGCATCGCTTCCACGCTGCCCGCGCCGACCAGCGGCCGGCCATGCGCCAGCGCGAAGCCTTTCGCAGCGGCAATGCCGACGCGGATGCCCGTGTAACTGCCCGGCCCCAACCCGATCGCCCACAACTCCACGTCGCGCGGCGCCAATCCGTCTGCCCGCAGCAACTCATCGATCGTCGGCAGCAGCAGCGACGAGTGATGCTGCTGCGTGTCGAGCGTGCGCTCGCCCATCAAACGCCCGTCGCGCCGCAGCGCGACCGAGCCGACGGGACCGGAAGTGTCGAAAGCCAGCGTGATCATGGTTTTGGGTTCCCCATTCCCCGCACGGTGATCCGTCGCTCGTTTTCACCGACGATCTCGATATCGATGCGCACGGCGTTGGCTGGCAGCACGTCGCCGAGTTTTTCCGCCCACTCGATGATCGTCCAGCCATCGGGCGCGAGTTCCTCCTCGATGCCAATGTCAACAGCTTGTTGCGGACGGTCCAGGCGATAGAGGTCCACGTGATACAACCGCCGTCCGTCGCGGGCGGCGTGTTCATTGACGAGCGCGAACGTCGGGCTGGTGATCGTATCGCTCACGCCGAGGCCGCGCGCAACGCCTTTGGTGAGCGCCGTCTTGCCCGCGCCGAGATCGCCACTGAGCGCCACGACCGTGCCGGCTGGCAGCGAAGCCGCAAGCCGTTCGCCCAGCGCGAGGGTCTCCTCGACGCTACGCGTGGTGTGTTTGGAAGTGGTCGTAGCCGTCTTCATCGAGTTGCTGCCATTGGCCTGCGTCATCCACCAGTCGAATGCCTTTGCCGCAGAGAATGAACCCAATCAAGCTGAGTCGCAGACGCGGGAACTTCCTGCGCCAGGCGCGCTTCAGTTTTGCTGATTGTGCCGTTGGCACGGTGAACAGGAGTTCGAAATCCTCGCCGTCACGGAGTGCGCGCCGCAGCGAGCCGCCGGCCGCCGGCGCAATGGGAATCGCTGCTTTCGCCAAACACGCGCGGACGCCGCTTTCGCGACAAATGTGGCCGAGGTCGCGCGCGAGGCCATCGCTGATATCGATCATCGCGCCCACGCAACCCTGCTTCGCCAGCCATTGGGCCTCGGCGATGCGCGGCGTGAATTTCAGATGTTTGCCGGCGATGGAACCGCCCAGCGCACCCGTGACGAAGATCGCATCGTTGACGTGCGCGCCCGACCGCAGTTTCATCGCGCGCAGTTCCACCTCGCCAGCCAGCGCGACGCTCAACCAGAACCGGTCCGGTGTCCGCACGGTCTCGCCACCAACAATGGTGACGCCAAACTTGTCCGCCGCCGCCGCCAGCCCACGATAGATCTCCCGGACAAACCGCACCGGCATCTCCTCGCGCAACGCGGCGGTGACAAGCGCCCAGCGCGGCCGGCCGGCCATCGCTGCGAAGTCGCTCAGCGGACGCGCCATCGCTTTCCAGCCGATCTGGAACGGCGTGGCGCGCCGGTCGAAGTGAACGCCTTCGACGACCGCGTCGGTCTTGAGCAGCAACAACCGCCCGGCGGCGCCCCGGCCGATTTGCACGGCGGCGCAGTCGTCGCCGATGCCGATGCGCACGTCGCGTCCGCGCGGGAGCTGGCGCTTCAACAGCGCGATCAGGCCGCGCTCACCGAGTTGGCGGAGCGTCGTCTTCACGGTTTGGGCAGGAGCAGCAGGAGGATGAGGTTGGCCGAATTGAACAGCACGTGAATGGTGATGGGCACGAGGATCGTGCCGGTGATTTCATAGGCCAGGCCCAACATCGCGCCGAGCACAAACACGGGCACGAAAGCGTTGAGGTTGAGGTGGACCGATGCGAACAGGAGTGAAACCACCACCAGCCCTCCGACCGTGCCGAGCCGGTGTTTGAACGCCGGATACATGAAGCCGCGGAAGAATGTCTCCTCAAACACCGGCGCCACCGCGATCGCGAGTGTCATGAGGTAGCCGCGCACCAGCGGGTTCTTGGCGCCGCGAATCATTTTCAAAATATCCTGTTCCTGCGGCACGATGCCAAAGGCCAACAACACAGCCTGCCAGATGAACATGCTTCCATAAACAACGGGAACCACCAGCAGGCACAGCAGGACGGCGCGTCCCATGGCGGGGCCGAGCGGACCGCGCTTCAGCCCGAACGCGTCGGCCAACGTCACACCCTGCTTCCGCAGATAAACGCCGATGAAAATCAGGCCGGCCACGTCGAAGGTGAGCCCCATCACGACCGCCTCGGCCAGCAAGAGGTCGCTTTTCGCGATCCAGTGCATCTGGTACGCCGCCAGAGCCACCAAATTGCCAAGCGACCAGGACAGAAGAATCGTCCCGCTGACCCATGCCAGCGCGCGCAAACCCCACGGTTTCGGTTCCAATGCCATCACCCGGAATATGGAAGCCGCCGCTTTTGAAAGCAACGGGAAAGGTGGGGCAGGAGGCGTCAAACGTGAAAGGGGCCTGTTCTTTACGTTTTTTGGCCTGTCCCTGCCGTCGCCGTTACTCTATCTTCCCGGTATGCCTTTTTCAAAACTCGGTCTATCACATGGCGCCCTTCAAGGCGTCAAGGCGGCGGGCTATACTGACCCGACGCCAATCCAGTTGCGCGCAATCCCGCTGGTCCTCGCGGGCCGCGATATTATCGGCTGCGCGCAAACCGGCACGGGCAAAACGGCGGCGTTCGCGCTGCCCATCCTGACCAAGCTTGGCCAGCACGGCAAACTGCGCGCGCTGATTTTGGAGCCAACGCGCGAACTGGCGGCGCAGGTGGAAACGGCGTTCCGCGATTACGGCCGCTTCACCGACCTGCGCGTAGCAGTCATCTACGGCGGCGTCGGCTACGGCGCACAAGAGAAGGCGCTGCGCGAAGGCTTAGACATCATCGTGGCCACGCCGGGCCGGTTGCTCGATCACATGGAGCAGGGTCGCTGCAAACTGGATCATATCGAGTTCCTGATCCTGGACGAAGCCGACCGGATGTTGGACATGGGCTTTTTGCCGGACGTGAAGCGTATCATTGACCGCTGCTCGACCCGCCGGCAGACCATGCTGTTTTCGGCCACCGTTCCGCCGGAAATCGCGACACTGGCGCAGTGGGCGTTGAAGAATCCCGAAACGATCGAGATCGGCCGCCGCCGCTCGCCCGCCGAGACCATCCGACACGCGCTCTATCCCGTGGCGGACGACCAGCGGGACGAACTGGTGCTGGAATTGATGAAGCGCACCGAGTTTGACTCTGTGCTCGTCTTCTGCCGCACCAAGGACCGTGCCGACCACGTCGCGGCCATGCTCCATCGCGCGGGCCATTCGGTGACGGTGCTGCACTCCAACCGCACGCAGAGTGAGCGCGAACAGGCGCTCCGCGGGTTCCGCGACGGCCGTTACGAGGTCATGGTCGCCACCGACATCGCCGCGCGCGGGCTGGATATCACGAATGTCAGCCACGTCATCAACTACGACATGCCGCAACACGCCGAGGATTACGTCCACCGCATTGGCCGTACAGGCCGCGCGCTGGCCACCGGCGACGCGTTCACGATCATGAGCGCTGATGACAAGAAACAGGTCCACGCGATCGAGTTTTTCATCAGCCAGAGCGTCCCGCGCGTGAAGCTCGACAACTTCCCCTACAAATACACGACGCTGCTCGACCCGGAAGCGGAAAAGCGGATGCGGATGACAGGCCGGCGGCGGCGGTAGGCGGGAATGGAGGACTGGAGTAGTGGAGTGTTGGAGTCATGGTGTCATGGAGTGACGAGATGATGGAAAAATCCGCCAATCCCAACACTCCATCGCCCCAACACTCCATTACTCCGCCTTCTTCCATGGTCCGATCCACCGGCGCGGTGGGCGTGGCAACGATGACCAGCCGCGTGCTGGGGTTGGTTCGCGAGATGATCTTCGCCAGTTTCATGGGGCAGGGACTGGAAGCGTCGGCGTTCTTCTACGCGTTCACGATTCCGAACCTGTTCCGCCGTCTGCTCGGCGAGGGCGCGCTGAGCGCGGCGTTCGTGCCGGTGTTCACAGAACGCCTGCACAAGGAAGGCCGGGACGCTGCGTGGCGCGCGGCGAATACCGTGGCTTCGGCCGTCTCTGTCATCCTGGTGGCCATCGCCGTGCTGTTCATCGGCGGTCTGTTGCTCGTGCTGGCCGTCGCGGACATGAGCGGAAGCCAGCAGCTCATCGTGCGGCTGACGGCGACGATGTTCCCTTACATGATCTTCATCTGCCTGGCGGGGCTGGCCATGGGGGTGCTCAACTCAATGCGGCACTTTTTTGTGCCGGCATTTTCGCCGGTGCTGATGAACATCGTGCTCATCGGGTCGGTCTACATCCTCTGCCCGCTGTTTGGCCGGACGCTTGACTCGCAGGTGATGGGTCTGGCCGTCGGCGTGTTGTTCGGCGGCGTCGTGCAGCTTGCCTACCAGGTGCCGCAGCTCTGGCGCGAAGGCTGGCGTCCGCGCTGGTCGCTGAACTGGCGCGACGAAACCTTGTTGCAGGTGGGAAGGTTGATCACGCCAAGCGTCATTGGCGTCGTCGCCTACCAGATCAATGTCATCGTCGCGCGCACGCTTGGTTTCCTCGTCGGCGACTACGTGCCCGCAGCACTCAACAATGCCGACCGGTTGATGGAACTGCCGCTGGGCGTGTTCAGCGTGTCGCTGGCCACCTACATGTTGCCGACGTTGTCGGCCATCGCCGCCCGCGACGCGATGGAGGAATTTCGCCGGGAAATCGGACGCGCGTTGCGGTTTCTGATGGTCATTACCGTGCCGGCAACGGTCGGCCTGATCGTGCTGAGCGAGCCGATTGTGCGGCTGCTGTTCGAGCGCGGCCGGTTCGACGCCGAAAGCACGGGGCACTGTGCGTTCGCGCTGCAATTCACGGCGATCGGGCTTTCGTTCTACTCCGGCACGAGCATCCTCGCGCGCGGGTTCTACGCGTTGAAGGACACCCGGACGCCGATGTATGTCTCGCTCTGTTCGATGGCGGCCAACCTCGCTTTCTCACTCTGCCTGATGTGGCCGATGAAGGAAGGCGGGCTGGCGCTGGCCAACTCGCTCTCGGCCATACTGAACTCGATCATCCTCTTTGTCTTGTTGCGCCGTCGCCTCGGCACGCTGCACGGCCGCTTGCTGGCATCCGGCGCCGCGCGCGTCACCGTCGCGGCGCTGATCATGGCGGCGGCGTGTTGGGCCACGCACCATTGGCTGGCCGACTGGCTGCCGCCCACGACGCTGGCGCACAATCTCGCGCTGGTGTTCGGCCCGATCACGGTGGGCGCCGCGGTGTATTTCGTGGCGGCATTAGTGCTGGCCCGCGAGGAGATGCGCGCCATCCTTCACGGCTACCGGCACGGTTGAGGCGCCATGGCAGCTTCCGACCAACTCAAGGCCCGACTGGCCGACGTCCCGGGCAAACCGGGCGTCTATATTTTCCGCGACCGCCTTGGCAAGGTGATCTACGTCGGCAAGGCAGCCAACCTGCGCCGACGGCTGCGGCAGTACTTCCAGCCGTCGCGCAACCAGACGTGGGACCGGAAGTTCAAGGCGCTGGTGGATTCCATCGAGGCGTTCGAGTTTCACGTCGTCCACAACGAGCCGGAAGCCCTGCTGCTCGAAGGCAAGCTCATCAAGGAGTTCAAGCCGCGCTACAACGTCAGCTTCCGTGACGACAAACGGTTCCTGCTGGTGAAGGTGGACCCACGCGAGGAATGGCCGCGGTTCCGGTTCGCGCGGCTGAAGAAGGACGACGGCGCGCGCTATTTCGGCCCGTACGTCCACGCGACGGCGCTGCGCAAGACCGTCAGCTTCATGCGGAAGAAATACGGTGTGCTGACGTTCGGCCGCGGCGCACCGACGGAGCGCGAGCTGAAATACTCCAGCTATCAGGTCCCGGCGCGGCTGAGCGATTGCACGCAGGAGCAATACCGCCAGCGCGTCGAACAGGCATGCGGATTCCTGGAAGGCCAGCACAAGGAGCATCTGGCGGAGATCGAACAGGAGATGCAGGCCGCCGCCGCAGCGCTGGAGTTCGAGAAGGCCGCCGAACTGCGCGACATGCTGGAAGGCCTGCAGGACACCGTCGCGGTGAAAACGCGGAAGTTTGCGCGCGAGTTGCCGGGAGGGATTGAACCTGAAGCCGAGCTGGTGGAATTGCGCGGTGTGCTCGGTCTCCCGTCGCCGCCGCGCGTCATCGAGGGCTTCGATATCAGCCACATCAGCGGCACATACAGCGTCGGCTCGATGGTGCGTTTCAAGGACGCCCGTCCCGACAAGGATAACTACCGCCATTTCCGCATCAAGACCGTCGAGGGCACGGACGACTTCGCCAGCATCCGCGAGATCGTCGGCCGCCGCTACCGGCGCATCCTCGACGAAGGCGGCGCACTGCCGGACGCGGTGTTGATCGATGGCGGCAAGGGGCAGCTCGACTACGCCCGCGCCGCGCTCATCCAGCTCGGTCTGCCATCGCTGCCGGTGTTCGGTTTGGCGAAGGAGCACGAGGAGATTTTTCTGCCCGACCGAACCGAGCCGGTCCGGCTGCCGGACAACTCGCCCGCGCTGCGGCTGGTCCGGCGCATCCGCGACGAGGCGCACAGGTTCGCCCAGAAGTATCACTTCCAGCTCCGCAAACAGCGCATCGCCGAAAGCATCCTCGACGATTTCCCCGGCATCGGCGGAAAACGAAAGCAGTTGTTGCTGCAAACCTTCGGTTCCGTGAAACGCCTGCGCGCCGCGACGGTCGAGGAGCTTGCGTCGGTGCCTGGTTTCGGCGGCAAGACGGCGGCGGAACTGAGAAAGTTCCTCGACGAACATGCGCCAGCCACGAGTGGTGATGAGCAGGCCGGCGTTTCCCCGGAGCCGTAGCAACACCCGCACCCGGTCCGGCCTACGGCTTCGCCCGGACCTTCAGCGCCAGTTCCCAATCGCGCTGGCCGTTGAGCCAGATGGAGTATTCGCCAATCGCCGCGATGAGGAACGCATAACCAGCCGCGTCGCTGAGCTCGTCGTCGGCGCGCGCGGGGGATTTGCCAGTGGCGATGCCGGCCGGCACGCAGCCCTTGTCGCTGAAGACCTTCTGCCAGTAGCGCAAACCCTCGTCAATCTCCAGCGCCAGCCGGGCGCGCACCGTTTCCGGCCGGCTTAAGAACATCAGGCCGCATGGTGTCCCGTCGTTGAACCGCGCCACCCAGCGGCTGTCTTCGACGGCGTTCAGCCATCGCTTCTGCGATTTCGCCATCGTGAAAGGAACTTCCAGTTCCACGCGGCCATCGGGCCGCGGCGTTGTGATGACGCGCAGCGGAACGCGGTCTCCATTGATGGCCGTCGCACGGCCGGTGGCGGTGAGGGACACCGTTGCGCACGCATCGTCGCCGGATGTGATGGAGGCGAACATCAGCTTCAAAGGCCTGTGTGCGCGAACCAGCAGGCTCGACGCGTTCCACGCCATTTCAACCGCGCCGCTCTTGGCCAGCACCGGCAACTCGGCAAACCTCTCACTCACCCGCGCGTCGGCGGCGTGGTTCTGACGATACCAGCCCTCCCACGCGGAGGGGAATGCATCCATCAGTTGCAGCGCAATGGCCGCGCCGCAGAGCAGCATCGGACCGTGACGCGGCCCGAACGGCAGCGCAGGTTTGTCGGAACGGTAATACGCGAGCTTCTCGCCGATCGTCAGCGATGCATCGTCAAACGGCGTCAAACCGGCCTGACGCACGCCGGTGTCGTGCCAGAGGTCGGCGAGCCGCAGTGTCGTGAAAACCGTCGCGATGAAATTCTTGGCGAAGTCCGCGCTGAGCGGCTGCGACGGTTGTGTGAGCACGTGCATCCGGTAGTTGATCATCGTCTCCTCCAGCGCGGCCGATACGCTGTTGGTTCGGCTGGAGGAAAGCGCGCCGGCCGGGCCGTCGTAGCTCTGCCACGGCATCAGCGACAGGCAACGCGCCTGGAGCGTCTCGTCGTTGGCGAGCATCGCGACGGCCACGCCCAGCGGCAACGGCACGGCGGGATCATCGTAGCACGCCCGGTCGCCGCGAAGCAGACAGGTGGCGGCGACCGCAGTCTCGACGTCGCCGCCCAGCATGCCCGCGCTCATCAGCATCGCGCCGAGGTCCAGCGCCAGCGCATTACTGGTCATGCGCGGCGGTTTCGAGAACCCCTTGACCGCGCTACCGTCGCGCGTCACGGCATCGCCATCACTCCACCACAACGGGCAGATGCCCTTGCCGACGCCGAAAAGCTGGTCGCTGCCGGTAATGACTCGTTCGTAGAACGGCAGCGGATATTTCCGCAGGACGCCGAGCGCCCACGGCTCGCGCGTGGCGCGATAGTAAAGGCAGAGCGCGTCGGCAAACCACGCGCCGTCGCTGAGCATGTTGCGCCCGGTATCCACCACCCAGCAACCGTCACGCGGGCGATACCACTTGCAGACCATGCCATTCTGCGGCGACTTCGGGTTGCGCTGGATGTGGTGGGCGGTCACGTAGTCGCCGAGGTCGCGCGCGAACCGGCGCAGTTCCGCCTGCGTCCAAGGCGCGGCGGCGCGAGTGGCGGGCAGCGCCCCTATCAGCAGGGCAAGACAGAATGCCATCCGCGATATTCGCCTCGGGTTCACGCGCTGGCGGTCCTCATGGTTTTTTTCCCGACAGACCGGGTATTTGCTGGAGCTGTTGCAGTTCCGGCAGGAGCTTCATCAACCCGCCCATGTCCTGAAATTGCATGTTGGGTGGCACCTGAAACAATTCATCGGCCACCGGAACATCCAATTCCACATCGCCCATCTTCATCTCGGCGGCAAGGCTGCCGATTTGCAGCGTCGCGCGCAGCGGGAAACTGTTCTTCTTCCAGAGCCAGACTTTGCCCTTGGTGGCCTCGCCGTTGACGGTTTCGTTGATTTCAAAAATATCGCACTCGCGGCCGGCGAGTGTCTCGGAGCCCAGCTTCCGGCCGGTGTTTTTCCATCGTTGCATCTGCTGGATAAGCTCGTCGCTTTCGACACCCCCGGTCATCTGGCGGGCGGCGGCGCGGTCGAGCTTCATGCCAATGAAAGAGCCCGATGGGAAGAAGTAAACATCGTTGCCGTTGATGAGACTGACCATCTCGTGGCCCCCGACGTTGATCACGGTGCGAAACCGGCCCGGCGCGCGAAACCATGTCTCGGAAGGGATCGTCATGCCGCTGGCGGTGATCTGGCAGCGCCAGTGCGCAGTCTTGAACGGCGCCGCCTGTGTGGACTGCGCCCACACCGGCGTCGCCATCGCCACCACTGCCAGCCAGAGACCAAACCATGTTTTCATCGGGAAGCTCCTCTATGCGTCACGCTGCAACCAGTTTATGCGCCCGCAAGGCCCGCTGCAATGGCGCAGTTCCTTCCCCATAGATGCCCTCTCAATTCGCTTGGCAAGGCGCGCTGCTTCACCTACAGTCCGCGCGCCCTATGAGTCAGCAATACAATAAGAATATCAAACGTCGTCGCCGCAAGGCTTATCTCAAGCGCCAAAAAGAGGCGCTCAAACAACGCGCCGCAAAGAAACCCGGCGCGAAGCCGGCGGCTGCCGCGGACGCCGCCAAGCCTGCCGCTTGAAGAGACTCCTGGTGACGGGGGCCAGCGGGTTGCTCGGCTCGCACGTTGCCCGCCTGGCAATCGGGCGATTCGACACGCTCGGCCTCTTTCAGAGTTTTCGACCGGCGAATATCCCCGGCCGTCTCGAATCGCTCGACCTTACCGACGCCACAGCCGTGCGGTCGAGACTCGACGTTTTCCGGCCCGAGCTCATCGTCCACTGCGCCGCGCTGGCCGACGCCGACCGCGCCCAGCGCGAGCCAGACCTCGCGCGCCGGGTGAATGTGGATGCCACCGCCACCCTCGCGCACTGCGCCCGCCAACTCGGCGCGAAGATGCTGTTTGTCTCCACCGACCTGATCTTCGACGGTCGCAAGGGTGCGCCCTACATCGAGGACGACCCGCCTTGCCCGCTCAGTTTCTATGGACAGATGAAGCTCGACGCGGAACGAATCGTGCGCGCCGCGAGCGACAAGTGGCTGATCGCGCGCACGTCACTGATCGTTGGGCCAAGTCCACGCGGCAACCGCGGGCTGAACGAAAAGCTTGCCGCGGCGTTGCAGCAGGGACGCGTGGTGAAACTGTTCGTGGACGAGTTCCGCTGTCCGGTTGTGGCGTGTGATCTGGCCGCAGCCATCCTGGAACTGGCGGACTCGCCGCACACCGGCGTGTTCCATCTGGCCGGCTCGGAGCGATTGAGCCGCTATGAGATTGGGATGCGGATCGCGCGACGTTTCGGCTGGCCCACAGCCACCCTTGAGGCGGCAAGCATACGCGAAGTGCCGATGAATCCGCCGCGTCCTACGAACCTCGTGCTCGATAGCGGGAAAGCCCGGTCGGCGCTGAAAACCCAGCTGCGCGGGCTTACCGAGGCGCTGGAGTCGCTGTCGGAAAGCTCTTGGGCTGGGCGCCCACCGGCTTGTTGATTTCCTCCGGCGTCGGCCTGATGTTTGGCATCGCAAGCGACTTGGGGCTTCGCATGTGGTCCACTTTTTCCTGCAACTTTTCATCCACGGTCGTCGGCATGGCCTTGGACGCAAAATTCGTGGTGGCGTAGTTCTTGCTGGCCGCAGTCTTCCCGCTCATGCCTGCATCGCGCGTTCCGAACAGCTTCTGCCACCAACTGACCTTCTTCTCCGGCGGCGCGAAGTTCTTGGAGGCAAAACGTTCTCCCATCATTGAACTGGTCTGGGCGGGAAACTCCTTCGTTTCAAACTGCTTGGACTCAACTTCCTTGGTCTGAAAGTTTTTGCTCGTGAATGTCTTTGTGTCGAACACCTTGCTCCCAAGACTGGATTTCTTGTAAGGATCGAACTGCTTGGACGGCGTTTGGGCAAACGCCACCGGCGCGACCAGCAGTGCGACAAGTACAATCCACTTCACGGCTTGGAGACTAGTCTCTGAACGCCCCCAAATCAACCCTTTACGCCTCATGACATCGTGACTGGCATTCAACCACCGGAACGGAGCGATCTTGCTAAACGGAGGCGTTGCCACTACAAGCGATGACAGCAATGACACTCTTTACCTTCACCAGTGGGCCGTATGAAACGCATGCCTACCTCGTCGGCGACGAACCGAGCGGCGAAGCAATGGTTGTGGACGCGCCGCCCGGCAGCGCGGCACAGATCGCCGAGACGGCGCGAAAGAACCGGCTGACCGTCCACCACATCGTCAACACGCACGGTCACTGGGACCACATGGCCGACAACGCGATCCTGAAACGGCTTACCGGCGCGGCGGTGCTTTGCCACGCGGACGATGAGATCTTGTTGCGCGAACCGGACCGGATGCGGGCGTTTGGTTTGATGGAGTCTGTCGAGCCGATGACAGCCGACCGTTATCTCAAGCATGGCGACACACTGGCAGTGGGCGCGCTGACGTTTCGCGTGGCGCACTGTCCCGGCCACTCCGCCGGCCTGGTCGTGCTGTACGAGCCGCGGGAGAAGGTTTGCTTCTGTGGCGACCTGGTTTTCGCCGGCTCAGTTGGCAGGACCGATCTTCCGGGTGGCTCATGGGAAGCGTTGGCGAAAGCCATCCGTGAGAACATCCTCTCGCTGCCTGACGACACGCAGTTGCTATGCGGTCACGGCCCGGTGACGACCGTCGGCCGCGAGCGCGCGACCAATCCCTTTATACGAGAAATCCTGACGGAACAGCGTCGCAGGTAAGAAGAATGGTGCGCCTGGGGAGAGTCGAACTCCCGACCAAGAGTTTAGGAAACTCCTGCTCTAATCCACTGAGCTACAGGCGCACAGGTTCTTACGACAGCGCTGGCGAACACTGTGGGGGCTTTTGTGGAGACATGCCCTTCCAAAAAGGCCAACGACCCGTCGTTTCTGCTCACGTGCAAGATGGGCACAACGCATCGTCATTTCGACGTCTCTACGACCGCCAACTCTTGCACCGTTCGCAAATCTACCCCACTCATCATCAAACGCGAGATGAAAGTGTGCCGTGGCGTGTGGAAAACCGCATCCTTGCCCGGCTTTGCCGCGTCCCGCGCTTTTCAAAAAGTCTCGTGATTAGGGAACGCCGGCGCTGGTGTCACGCAAGCCCGGGAATGCGGCGCAGAGGATCCGGGAACTCGCGGCGCAGTATGGACATCTCATCACGGTGCCCGTAGCCGTCCAACTCGCTAAAACGCTCGATCAGCACTTCCTGAAAGTACGGTTCCCGGATGGCCTGAATGTGGAGATGCGGATGCCAGTTTCCGTTGTGCGGGGGACCTCCGACTTCGGCGAAAACGGTGCCCGCTGGCAGCCGGTCCCCTGGTTGAACACGCACCGCCTGGAGGTGGGCAAATATCTGTACCAGTTTCACCCGGTGGGCAGTTGATGCCTTGAGGAAGACTCGCGGGCCCCAGCCGCCGTCGTAGTCGGTGTCCACATCGACCAGTATCACGACAGAATCCTCCACCACGGCTACTTGGGTGCCCTGCGGCACGTTTAGATCGACGCCCAGGTGCAGGTATGCGCCTTTGGCATCAAGGTACGACCCCCGCCAAAGGTGCCGCCGGTCCTCGAGATAACCGCCATACGACCAGTCCACGCCATGGGTCGTGTGGACCTCATGCACCATCTGCTGGCAGACGCGCGGGTCAAGCAACGGATTGACCGCCGGGTTCGTGAAGAGTTCCGGGTGACGCCGCGCGAAGGCGAATTGCTCGGTGTCCAGATTGACCCGCGTCACTTTCGTGCCCGCCAGGCCCGGAAAGAGCAGGCTGCCCCGCCCCTTCTCATAGCGAAGCGTTCGGGTCGTGTACGCGGATGTACTCAAGCAACTCCTTGGCCATCTCGGAGTAGGCTGAAATTTTCTCGTAGGAAAGATCGACGTTGTTCAGGTACTGGAGGATCAACGTGTCACCGATCCGTCCGCAGGGCAGAATGCCGGCGAAGAAGAAACCCAGCTTCTCGAACTCCGCGGTCATGGCCTGGGTGGCGGGGTCTTCGAGGTTCAGGAACAGGTTGGTGCAGGCGATCTGCTGGATGCAGAAACGGCGCAACTGCTTGTGAACTTCGCGGACGACGTCCTTGCCATACCGTTTGACGTAGATTTCGGCGCAGCTTTCGGACTCGTTGATTTCAGTCAGGATTTCCGGGGCTGACTCTGGAAGCGGCGCGGGCGTGCTGGCTGCCGTGCCCCAAACAGGAGTCGCTCCCAGGTTTTTGTAGAGCTTGGCAATCATCTCTTGATGGTGCGCCGGGGCATAAATCGTGATCGGCTTGGGCGTGTCCATATACCTGAACGCCAGGATGACGCTGATGCGCTGCGTCGGATCACCGGGGATACCCTTGAACTTCCAGGTTCGCGGGCTCGTGGCGAGCAGTATGCCGCAGTCATTGATGCCGTAGCGCGCCATGGTCTTCTGCGTGAAGGTGTGGTTCGCGACCGCATAAGCGTAAATGCCCGTGCACTCACGCTTCTTGGGCGTCTTCATGAGGAACTCGTTGAGCCGGTTGAAGGCACCCTGGCCGCGGTACTCGACGTTGACGAACACGAAGGTCAGCTCCGGGATGCGGTCCTCAGGATGCTGGTACAGCAGGGCCGCGTGCCCCATGAAGACGTTGTTCTTGGTGACGGCCACCGCCGAGATCATCGTGCCGTTCTGGTTCAGCTCGACAAGCCGTTCCGGGAAGTAAATGTGGTCATCGAAGAAACTGTATCCGTGCGACTTGAAGGCACACTTGGAAACCTCAATGGCTTCATTCTCGGCCATCAAACGAACGTCGTACGCGATCTTCTCCTCAATCACTTTTGGCTCGGCGACGACAGGGGTGGCCGGACCGCCGGCCTTGCCGGCGCGGGATGTGTCCTTGAACAACTTCAGCAGGCGGGTCTCCTTGCCTCCGGGGCCAAGGTTGACGAGCTGGACGTCGTCCATCATCGATTTCATCAAATGGAAGCCCATGCCGGCTGACGAGCTTTCGAGGTCCATCTCTTCAGGCTTGTAGTGGGGTATGAGTTTGGGATCGAAGGGAATTCCCTTCTCCCGCAGGATGATTTGAAGGCCCTCCGGGAGGCGCTTGCAGACGATGTCAAAGGTTGGATTCTCTTCGATGTCGTAGGCGTGCTTCATGATGTTGGTCACCGCCTCTTCGACGCCCAACTCAATCTCGCTCAAGGTCGCGTCAGCGAACCCGCAGTTCCGCGCCGCCTCTCGCACCACCGCTTGCGCAACCGGCAGATAAGAAAGTTGGTTGGGCAGGGTCAATTCAACCGTTTCATTCGTGTTCACTAGCATTCCTCCAGATGGTTCTTGTGTGTGGATCAGGCTACTTGGTGGCTGCTTCGACCGAATCGAAGATGGGGAAGATGGATGTGAAGCCGGCAGCGAGGAACACCTGCTTCACGAGGCCGTCCAAACAGCAGATGCGCAGTGAACCACCCGTCTCCTTGAGGCGGTTGCCCACCACGAGAAAAGCCCGAAGCCCGGCGCTCGAAATATAGCGGAGAGCCCCCAGATCGACCACCAGTTGTTTCTCACCCTCCTGGATGAGACGCTGGCACTCCTTTTCAAAATCAGGGCAGGATTGAGCATCCATCCGGTCTTCAACTTTGATGACAGACGCGGCACCCGATTTGGAACACGTCAGTTTCATGGCGCTGGATCTCCTCTTGTATAATTGCGAACAGTCTTTCGCAGTCGTTCTTGGCTTATGGTTGCAAACACTTCAGTTCCTTTGCGGTCACGCCGGATTTTCGCGTCGAACGCTCTCCTTTGCCTGAACCTGCCTTGATTCAGCTGAAGTGAACCAACCTGTTTTCGGGGGCAGAGGCTATCTTCACGCCGCCGATGTGTCAAACACAGCCACAAGGCGCTGAACATTTTTTTGCGCCGGGGAACTGGCAGGCCACATCTCCCGCAACGAAAGCTATTTCAGTTCAAAGACCGCTGTATCCGGCGTCTGGAATTCATGCGTGAATTCCCTGGCGTTTTCGGCCACGACCTTGTCGTTGAACACGTCAATGACCCTTCGGCACGTTTTCGGCAGATAAACCTTTTTCGGCCCGCCTTCTTTGAAGTGAATGGCCAGCAATTTGCCGTTGCAGTAAACGGGATTCTCCTCGTCGGTATATTGATGAACCCCCGCATCCTTCATGATCTTTTTCATGACGGCGGAAGTCATCGTTTTGTATTCGTAAGCGTAGACGGATTTCCAGCCGCCCATGTCCACGGTCGCCGGCCCTGGCGTTTTGTATTCCGATCCCGTCCATTGCTTGATTCGAGCGATGTCCAGTGTCTTGCCGTCCGAAATACCGGGAGCATAGACCCAGACAAGCGTCCGGCCGTTCTTGCAGACATGCTTCTTCAATATGTCCGCTCTTTCGGGCGTAATCAGAATGGTGGCCGGCAGGAAGACGACCTTGTAGCGGGAGAGATCGATGAACGGGATATCGTTGAACGAATAGACGTCAAACGTCGTCCCCGTCTTGTTCAGGGTGTCCCTGAATCGCCGGGCCATTGAGGAAGCCTCGGGCATCTTCTCGTTGACGCCGAATACGCTTTGCGGATCGGCAATCAACAACGCCTCGGCAGTAGACGGGGATTTGTCGCTGATATACTTGTCGGAAATTTCCTTCAATCGCCGAATGACGTTCCGGGTCTCTTGCGTCCTATACCAACCTCCCCACATATCGAACCACCAAAGGGAACAATGGTTGATCAAGGCAAAGGCTGCCTCGCGTTTCAGTCCCGCGTTGTCATCCTCCTGTGTCTTCCAGGATTCCTTGGTAACCACGTGTGTTCGATGATCAATTTCGTGCAGATAACGTTTCCCGTAACGAAGCAGGGTCCCGTGAACCAGTTGCGGGCCAGACCCGCCCCCAATCTGCCGGTCATTGTACGTGCCGGGACTAATGAAGAAATCGATGTCCCGGCTGGCCATGACCCGCTCATAATCCTGATGACCAAACGAGGTAAGCTTCGAATCGCTCACCAGATAGTATCCAAAGAAGACTCCTATCTCCTTTTGAGCCGGAATTTTCTCCCGGGCTGTTTTTGCAAACTGCAGAATCGCCGACGCAATGACCTCGTTGTGAAAACGCCAGTATTGAATCTTGTTCATCTCGGTCGCGGGATCATAGATGACGTTTTCGTGAGCAGCCTTGGCCAGCTTGGTTTCACCCGGCACGTCGGCATCGAAACGGAAACCCTTGTCTGAACACCATGCCTTCCACGCAGCGTTCTTGACCCGGCTGGAACGTCCCCGATCGTATTCATACCACTCAGACGTCCCCCCGCCGGAAAGAATGTAGGCCTTGATCTTGTCTCCGTATTTCTTTTCGGAGTAAGCGATGAAGTCCACCATCCACTGCGTCGTAACCTTGACCCAGTCGGGATCGGCGGCCGCATGACTGATATCCGCAAAGGAATCCAAAGCGAAACGGCGCGTCAACCAATAGGGAGTGTTGAGGTCAATCATGCAGAGGAACGTCGCATTTGGATCGGCTCCCAACAGGTCATCCACCTGTTTGTCGTAGGCGGCAAAATCGTATTTCTTGATTCCCTTCCAGATCAAAGGGTACTTGCAATACTCGAAGCCGATGGAATTGATGGAGTTGGCCGCAAAAAAAGCCCGCGTATTGATGCCCATCCTCGCAAACGTGCGGGTCATATCCAGTTCGGGCCAAAAAGAGCGGTAACAGTAGTAGATGTTCTTGTCGCCGATTTCCGAAGCGCAGGCTTTCGCGACGGCGATTTTCGGCGGGACCGGGCTCCCTGCCTGAACGTTGGATGTGAGAACAATCAATGCGATCAGCAATAGCTTGATGGAATGGTTCATAAGTTGATCTTCGTGCCAAGATTCAGTTGCCATAGTCCTGCCAGCCTGAGGTTGAAAGCACTATCCTTTGAGAGCCAAGTCGACAGGAGCATTGGTTTTCCATGCACCACGCGTGAAATCAGGAATGTCCACTGAAGCAGAACGGTTTGCCACGGATTGTTCGCTCAAGGGGGCTATCGAACTCCACGAAGCGGCGTCATACACATCCTGGTCAAGCGGCAGGCCGTGCCGCAGGCAATAGATCAGCCTCCAGTCCATGATGAAATCCATCCCTCCGTGGCCGCCAACCTTTTTGGCCATCTCCCCGACGCGTTTGACGATTTCAGGAGTGTACTTCTCCTCAAGCTGTTTCATTTTCTTTTCCTGCAACCAATCGTGTCCGGTGGAGATGCGCGCAGGCAACGGCCACTTCTGTGCCGTGGCTTTCGTGCCGTTCACCAGATAAGCGCGCGAATAAGGACGCGGACTGGCCACGTCGTGTTGAGACACGATGGTCCGGCCTTTGAACGTGCGCACCACAGTGGTGTTGACGGTCCCGCGATAGGATTTCCCGGCAAAGGGTCTGTAAAAAGGGTCCTGCGAAGCCAGTTGATTGACCTGGGCGGCCATCAAGAAATCGGCGGATTGCATGGACACCATGTACTCCATCTTGTCGCCACGATTGATGTTCATGACCTGGCAGATGGGTCCCATGCCGTGCGTTGGATAGATGTTCCCGTTGCGGGTTTCTTCCTTCAACCTCCACATTTCCGCATAGCCGTCCTTCTTCAAATATCCCGGGCTGTTGTGATGAACATAGGAGCCCTCCCCATGAATGATTTCGCCGAAGAATCCCTGCTGCGCCATGTTCAGAACCTGCAGCTCGAAGAAATCGTAACAGCAATTCTCGAGCATCATGCAGTGTTTCCGGGTGCGCTCCGAGGTTTCGACCAACTGCCAGCATTCATCAATGGTCTTGGCTGCCGGGACTTCAGTGGCCGCATGTTTGCCGCACTCCATCGCATGAATGGCCATGGATGCGTGACAGGCCCACGGCGTGACGATGTAGACAAGATCAACATCCGGGTGTTCGCAAACAGACTTCCAGATTTCCTTGTTGCCGGAATAACCTTTTGCGCGGGGCAACTTCTGCTGCTCAAGCGACTGCTGGCATTTCTCCACGCGATCTTCGTACTGATCGCAAAGCGCGACAACTTCGACGTTCTCAATCAAGGTCAAACGCCGGAGAGCCGCGGCGCCACGCGCCCCCAACCCAATCAGACCGATCCTGACTTTGTCCAACCTGGGCGCCGCATAACCGCACATGTTGAATTGCTGTTTGGAGAGTTTCCCCCGTGAGGAACCGGTTTTCGTGTTCGGTTCACAGACAGTGGCTGCACCGGCAATGCCGTTCACGATGGCGCTCGTGCTCAACAAGGTGGCTTTCAAAAAGGTTCTTCGGTTTGATTTCATGGCTGCAAGCAGACCTTTCTCACATGCCCCCTCCTACAGACCATCGCGGTGCCGCCCAGGATCACCGGCCAACTCTTTATCACCTTTGACGACGCCATCAAGCCTTTCTTGCCGCGCCCAGGATGGCGACAAGGAGACTTCCATTGTCTTCTCAGCGTGTTTGAGAAATTAGTCCCTCAACGGGTCTTGAGACGGTGCCGTGAAGTGTTAAGGCGTTGCCCTCACGGGGGCAGGTGGGTTATCATTCGTGCCAAGATCAATTCCATCCACGGAGGTTTACATGATGCCTCGCCCAGCAAACGTTAGTGTCGTCGACCCCATCAATCCGGCAATCGAGCGGGTAAAGAACATGTTGTTTCGGCCGTTCGACCTGGCCAAGTGGATGACCATCGGTTTCTGTGCGTGGTTGGCCACCCTTGGTGAGAACGGGTTTAACGGCGGTAATTTCCATTCGCCTTCGCATGGGCACGGTGGGGACATCCATCGTCAGTTCGAACAGGTCAAAACGTTTGTGATGGGCAACCTCAGTTGGATCATCCCCCTGGCGGCCGTGCTGATCATCCTTGGCTTCGCGTTGGGACTGGTGTTCCTCTGGCTCAACAGCCGCGGACAATTCATGTTCCTGCATTGTGTGGCCCTCGATGTGGCCGAGGTCAGCGCACCTTGGAACAAATTCAAACTCCAGGGCAACAGCCTGTTCTGGTTTCGATTCGTGGTGAGCATGATCGGAACCGTTCTGACATTGCCGTTGCTCGTCATGTGCTTCTTTCCCATCTACAGAATGATCTCCGCCAGGAAATTCATTGCTGGAGACCTCATGGAACTGATCGTGCTGATGGTCCTGGGTTGCATTGCTCTGATAATCACAAAACTCACCGCGGACTTCGTCGTGCCAATCATGTTCCTGCGGGGCAGCAAATGCGTGGCGGCCTGGCGGGAGTTTCTCTCGCTGGTTTTCGAGAACCTGGGTCGCTTCGTTCTGTATCTTCTGTTTCAGATTCTTCTTCACCTTGCGATTGGCATGACCGTCCTGCTCCTCCTGATCATCACCTGCGGCCTTTGCGTGGTTGGCTGTTGCCTGCTGATCATTCCTTACATCGGCACGGTGATGTTCCTGCCCATCCTGGTTTTTACGCGTTCCTACTCGCTTTACTACCTCCAGCAATACGGCAGTGACTTCGACGTGTTCAAACCTGCCGTGAATTCCCCCGCGTGATATCCACACTCGTATCAGGCGATCAAACCGGGCTGATCGTGCCGCGCGTGTCAAGGAAACGGCCTGACATCACTTCTCGTCAGACATTAGTTTCTCGATGACGTTGAAGTCCTCGAGGGTGGTGACATCGCCCGTGAGTTCCTCTGCGCCGGCGGCGACCTGTTTGAGCAGGCGTCTCATGATCTTGCCGGACCTTGTCTTTGGCAACGCCTGCGTAAAACGAATCTCCTCCGGTCTTGCGAAAGCCCCCAAGTCCGCTGCAACACGTTTGCGAAGCTCCTCTCTGAGACCCTTGCCCGGCTCGACGCCCTGTTTCAAGGTCACGAAAGCGACGATCACAAATTCCTTGATGTCGTCGGGGCGTCCCACGACAGCGGCCTCGGCGACTGCGGGATGCGCGACCAGGGCGCTTTCAATTTCAGCCGTTCCAATGCGATGTCCGGAGACTTTCAGGACATCGTCAATGCGTCCAACGATCCAGAAATATCCGTCGGCATCATTTCTGGCGCCGTCGCCGGTGAAATAATGCCCGGGAGATTCCGACCAATAGGTTCCAACGAACCGGCTTCTATCGCCCCATACACCCCGGCACATGCTCGGCCAGGGTTTTTGAATGAAGAGGCGTCCACCGGCATTGGTCTCGGCCTTCTGCATCTGGTCGTCCACGACGACCGTTTTGATGCCAAAGAAGGGCTTGCCGGCGGAACCAGGTTTTGTCGCCATCGCTCCGGGAAAGGTCGAGATGAGGATGCAGCCCGTTTCGGTCTGCCACCAAGTGTCCACGATGGGGCACCTGCCGCCACCGATTGTCTCATTGAACCACATCCAAGCCTGCGGATTGATGGGCTCGCCGACGGTTCCGAGGAGTCGCAATGAGGAAAGGTCATGCCTTTTCGGAAACTGATCTCCCCACTGCATGAAACTGCGAATCGCCGTCGGGGCGGTGTAAAAAGTCGTCACTTTGTGGCGCTCGATGATGGACCAGAAACGATCTTTGTCGGGGAAGTTCGGAGCGCCTTCGTAAATCAGAACGGTGGCGCCGTTCGCAAGAGGCCCGTAAACGACGTAACTGTGGCCGGTGATCCAACCAATGTCCGCCGTGCACCAGAAGATGTCGTGGTCCTTTATGTCGAAGTAGTAACGGTGAGTCATTGAGACGCCGAGCATGTAACCCGCCGTCGTATGGAAGATCCCCTTGGGCTTGCCCGTCGATCCGCTCGTGTAGAGAATAAAAAGCGGATCCTCCGAGTCCATCTCCTCGGCGGGACACTCCGCAGGCGCCGAATCAGTCAATTCGTGCCACCACACATCGCGTCCCGGAACCATGTTCGTGTCATGCCCGGTTCTTTTCAAGACGACGACTTTTTTAACGCCTGCGCACAGGATTTGATGATCCGATTCGGATTGGAGATTCAGCGCCTCATCCACGCATTTCTTGAGTTGGATGACCTCGCCCCTGCGGTATCCGCCGTCGGCGGTCAAGATCAAGGAGGCTTCGCAGTCAGCGGCTCTCTCGGCAATGGCCTGGGAGCTGAATCCGCCGAACACGACCGAATGGACGATGCCAATCCTTGCGCAGGCAAGCATCGCGATGACGGCTTCGGGCACCATCGGCATGTAGATGATCGCCCGGTCGGCCTTCTTGAATCCCAGGGATTTGAGTCCGTTGGCAAAGCGACACACCCCGGCATGCAATTGCCTGTAAGAGAGCCTGCGGATTTCCGGTTCACCGCCAGCGCCGACAGGTTCGCCCTCCCACAAGATGGCGGTTTTGTCGGCCCTTGCCGTCCCGAGGTGCCGGTCGAGACAGTTCTCCGAGGCATTGAGTTTGCCGCCGACAAACCATTTCGCGTCCGGGGGATTCCATTCGAGAACCTTGTCCCATTTCTTCCTCCAGTGAAGGGTCTTGGCAGCCTCTTCGCCAAAGAATCCTTCAGGATCCTCTATGGACCTCTCATAAGACCTTTCATAGACTGAGTGCGACGCGAGATTCGCCGCAGCAGTAAACGGCGCGGGCGGCTGGAATGTCCGTGAGTGCATTTCTTTGCTGTCCAGCTGGCTGGAAGCATCCGACATCAGCATGTCCAAGCCGGATGATTGTATGATGGCTTTCAGGAACGGATTCGCGCCGACGATCTTGAATTTGCCTTTTTTAACCTTCTTGGCCGACTTCATCACGGTCCGTAGAAAGAGGGAGGAAAAATACTCGACCTTCCCAATCTCAAAAACGATGGCCAATTCTTTGGAGGGATTCCTGGACAGTGCCTGCTTGATTTCATTCTCGATCCCGGGGTCGAGCTTCGTGCAAATCTCGCTATTGAAGCGCCCCTCGAAAGAAAACGTCAGCAAATTCAGATCCGCGTCGAAACTTACGCTGTAATTGTTCATGGGGGGAATGGCAATGTTGATTTCAGGCCACCGGAACAGAGGGAATGGCTCGCGGTTCGCTTCCGTCATTTCGATCCTTGCGGGCGCAGCCCGCTCGCAAGCCGCACCATGGCGCGAAAGAAGACTCGCGCGCCCCGCACGGCTCTTGCATCGTCTTTACCACCATCATGTATGCCCTGCGTGATTGGTTCAGACTCCGGCGGAGCGTACGAGCGGGCCATCCGCTACTCAAGCATCAAGTGTGCTCACGAAGGGGGTGTGGTCGCGACTGGCTTGTTCTCCTTAAATGAAACCAGCAACAATGCTGTTTTCTTCGCATTGTTGCTGGTCTCGTTGAAGGAGGGCAGGTCGCGCTGCCGCACGAGGACATCGTGTCTCACCGATGGCGATAATGCCAGCCGCCATACCCGAAATAGAAACGCACCGGCGGCCCATAGTAGTAGCGCGGCGGGGGATAATAATAATATGGATAGGGATAGTAATAGACCGTTGGCGGCGGGGCTGCGTAGTAAACCGGAGGCGTCGCCGGCAGGGCGCGCACGATTTGCTCGTCGGCAAGTCCGCCGACGTATTCTCGGCCGCTCGTGGTGTTAGTCACGAGAGGCGCAGGTTCGGCGGGCTTGACGGCTGGCGGGGCCGTTGGAGCGGGGGCTTGCATGGCCGCGACAACTCGATCACTGACACCGTCGCGTTTGAGAGATTCGATATCTTGCGCGGCCAGTTGAAAACTTGAGCCAGTGGACTGAATGGTCTGGACGATGACGTCATCGTTGATGCCGGCCTTCGACATCCTGACGATGTCGCCACTGGTCAGCGTGACTACCGCACCCAGCGCCGTCGCCAGAGCACCGGCCAACAACGATCCGACGATTGCTGAGGTTTTCCATGTCTTCATAACACTTCATTGGACGCTTGGTGGCCGGCCCTATTCAACACAGCATACCATCCGTGCAGGCCTTGGAGCAAATGGCGGAAAATCAGGGAGTTAAGCCTTCGGGCAAACAGTCTGCACACAACCCACGGGTGACGCGGAACAAGCACTCATTCTGAAAGGTATACTTAAGGACACGCCAAGGAATTCTTGAACCGCACGCGCTTTTGCTGAAGACTTCGTCCGCCATGAATAATCGTCATCTCCTCTCCCGCCGTGATTTCCTCACCCGCGCCGCGCTCTCCGGGGTTGCTGCCGCTCTCTGGCACCGCGACGCCTCCGCCGCGTCATCCGGCGGGAAGTTCTCGCCGCCGATCCCCGTGTTCAGCAAACTCTATCAGGAACTGAAACTCAACTTCGATCAGGCCGCCGAACTGACGGCCGAGGCGGGCCTCGACGGCGTGGATTGCCCCGTGCGGCCCAAGGGCGAGATCGAGCCGGAGCGCGCGGCCGACGAGATGCCGCGTTACGCCGAAGCGCTGCGCAAGCGCAAGCTGGATATGTTGTTGATCACCACCGGCATCAGCAGCGTCGCCTCGCCGCACGCGGAGACCGTCCTGCGCACCGCAAAGAAACTCGGCATCCGCTACTACCGGCTCGGGTTCAGCACCAACACCAAACAAAAGCTTGCCGGGGTCTCTCTCCCCGAAATCAAAGCCCAGTTGCGCGAGCTGGCGGCATTGAACAAGCAGCTTGGCCTCACGGGCGTGATCCAGAATCACTCGCCGTCCGGTCGCAGCACGTACGTCGGCGGCGACCTCAACGAGATGTATGAGATCGTAAAGGATTTCAACCCCGGCGAGATCGGCGTTGCGTTCGACCTCTGCCACGCGCTGATCGTCCACGGCGACGACTGGACGGCCCGGTTCGACCAGCTCAAGCCGCACATCAAGGTCGCCTACGTGAAGGACGTCAAGCGCCCACGGCAGCTCACGCCGTTCGGTGAGGGCGAGTTCAGCAAGACTGATTATTTCAAGCGGCTCAAGCAGATGAACCTCACGGCGCCGCTCTCGATGCACATCGAGTATGAGTGGCACCCCAAAGGCCAGGCGACGACCCGCGAGGCGATGTTGAAGATGCTTCAGCAGAACCTGCGCGTCCTCAAAGGCTGGCTCGCCGCGGCTTGATCTGATCCGTTGGGGTCCACGACGCAGACCGTCCGCGCGGACAAAGCGCGAGAACCGATGGAGGATCCGGTGGTCAGGAGCGTTCCCCTGAACGTCCTGACCACTGGAATCCAAGCCGCTTCAGAACCTGCCGCCGCTCAAGCGAGCGCTTCTTTGCAGTACTGAACACACTTGCCCACTTCCAGCACCGCATTCGAGTCCGCAGGAATCTTGTACTCAAGCTCGATGTCGGCCGGGAACGTCCACTTCTCCTTCCTGACCAACTGGAGGACTTCCTTGATCGGCGTTTTGCCCTGGCCCCAAGGCAAGTTGCCGCCGTCGGCAGTCCGGTCCTTCAAGTGCAGGCTGACGATGCGGTCGTGGTATTTTTCAATCACTGGAATCGGGGACAGTCCCTTGGAGCCGGCAAAATAGTGGCCGATGTCGAAGTTGAAGCCGATGTATTGGCCGAACTCCAGGATCGGATCGGGCTTGTCCATCACCGGGTAGTTGTTCGTGTGATTGTGGAAAGCGACCCAGATCTTGTGCTTGTCGGCGAACGGCGCAAGCTTCTTGGCCAGCGGCTCCGAACGCTCCGTGGTGATGCCCACGCAGCCCAGCGCCTTCGCAATCCGAAAATTGAAGTCGATCTCCTCGTCCGACGAGCCAAAGCCGGTCTTGTGGATGTGGATGTTGACGCCCGCGTCGTTATACATT
The DNA here is from genome assembly GCA_041651735.1 of Verrucomicrobiia bacterium. Taxonomy (GTDB): domain Bacteria; phylum Verrucomicrobiota; class Verrucomicrobiia; order CAIQCK01; family CAIQCK01; genus CAIQCK01. The sequence continues at coordinate 24,975 of JBAZIR010000010.1, forward strand.
TTGCGCAGTTCTTGGCACTTCGCCAGTTGCGCTTCGCGCTGTTCGTCGGTCGGCTTCGGCGGCGGCGGCGCTGCGGGAGCGCCTTTGGCCTTGCGACCACCTCCACCGGCAATCTTGGCATACGCTTGTATCGGCCCGCCCATCAATTCCACTTCGCTGAGCCCATCCTCAAGAAGGGCCTTGAGCGTATCCTCTGCCGAACTGATGCCACTGCGGTAGCTGTAGGTAATGCATCCAATGCGCACCCCGTTGAAAACAGAGTTGGGCTTGCCTGCGGAGGCAGCTTGCAGCACACGTCCGGGCACGAGGGCACAAGCCGCGAGGGCTGCCGCACGGCCGATAAACGCGCGCCTTGTTGTCAGTTCTTCGGTGATGATGTTTGTCTTCATAGTTGAACCACGGATCATTGGAATCTATTTCTGCCCCTCACCGGGTCCGGTTTTCGGGCCAGGGCTCGTGTCAATCGGGGGGCCATTGTTGTTGAGTCTACTTTTGTGTCCTGGGTTTGTCCATCCCGGTTCCTGTGGCTTCGCCCAGTCTCCTCGCATCTTATTTACTTCAACGGCTTCACCTTCACATTGCGGAACTCGATGCGGTAGCCTTCGCCTTCCAGACCCAGGTGTCCTTTCTCCGCCGCACACTCGCTGAATTGGCAGGTCACCGCGCCGTTTACCCAAAGCGTGAGCGTCTTGCCGCGCGCGGTGATTTCCATCATGTTCCACTCCCCTACCGGTTTCACGCGCTTGTCGGTGACCTGCTTCGCGAGACTAAAGAACTTCTTCTTGCCGTCCAGCGCGGGGGTTTGGCCAAACAGAAAACCATCTTTCGCATCGCCAAACTGGGCCTGGTGCCAGATCGCGCCATCCTTGGAATTGCGAACATAGGCGCCGCTGTTGTAACCGGTCTTGCCCTCGACCTTCGTATAGCAGAACTCGAAGTGGAAAATCGCGTCCCCGTATTCCTTTTCCGTGAGCAGCATATCGTGTCCGCCGTCACCATCGCAGATGAGCACTTTCTTGCCGGCATCGAGGTGCCATTGCTCGCGCCCCAACTTGCCAGCAGGCGGCACCGGCACGCGATACCAACCTTTGAGATCGGCCGGCGGCAGAATGTCCGCCCAGCCTTGCGGATCCGTTTCCATCGCGCTTTTGCTCTCCGTGACTTCGGCGGCGCTGCTCTCCGCAGTGGCCTTCTTCAAATCGTTGAGCATTTCGAGGAGGTTGTCGGTGAGGATGACGGAGGCGTCTTCCTGCACGCGATTGCTGCCCAGCCAGGTTTCGTAGCCCCCGAGTTTGTGCTGCTCGGGGGTGGGCAGGTAGCCGTTGGTCCCGTTGGCGAGGTCGATGACCATGGTGTGCGGCAGCGGGCTGCGTTTCTTCAGATCGAGACCAATCTGCGCGAACGCTTCGAACGGAAGGGAACAGATGGCCAGATCGCCAATTTGCAGAGCCTGCACCAGCACGGTCACAGTCTCAGGAGCTTTGGCCTGCGACAGCGTGCGATTCGCGTAGGCTTCAGCCAGACGGGGGAGCTTGTCGAGTTGGGCCTTGTCTTTCACAGCAAGCACGGCTTTGGCCGCCGCGATCTGTTCGGCCGTCGGGTGGCGCAGCTTGAGCGTCACCTGGCGCTGGATCATGGCGAGGCGCGCGTCCTGACGATGGGTCGCAATTGTGTCACGCGCGCGTGACGCGGCCTCGGCGGTTTTCCCGGCGATGATCTGAATCTGCTCGAAAGGCTTGCGCGGCGGGCGCTTCACGAGGAAGGGAGTGTTGTTGATGTCGCCGGAGGTGCCGTTGGACATCATGGCGACGAAGTCGCCGCCGCCCATGCGCGCCTGCATCACTCGCGCAAACTCACCGAAGTAATCGGCAGAGAGTATCCCATCGGGCACGGCGCCGACATAGTGCAACGAGTAGTTGGCCAACACGGCCAGCGGCTTGCCGGACTTCGCGTCCTGCACCGAGAGAATGGTCACATCGGGATCAGTGGGGCCTGCCGGGCGGTCAATGACGTCGGGATTCGTGCCGGGGTTCGTCCTTACCTGGTCCATCTGGCCAAACGGATTCGGCTGCATCTTGCCCGGCTTGAGAAACCAGCGGCGACAGAACACTTCCTCCGGCAGGGGACACGCGGCGGCGCCCACGCCTGCGGGACGCAGCGCGGCGTGCGCGCGAACGATGGACTCCGCGATCCCGTTCACGAGCACTTTTCGATAGGCTACGGCAGGCGCGGGACCGGTTTTGACATTGGTGAGCGGGCCGGTGTGGGTATGGGTGGCCGAAACCAGCATCTTCTCCACGGGGATGCCACACCGCTTCGACGCAATGGCTTTGGCTTCATCAGTGACTTCCTGCGGCATCCCAATATTGTCAACCACCACGAGGGCGACGGTTGTGACGCCGTTGTCGAGCACAATGGCACGGGCGTAGAACGGATCGTGCGCGCTTTCCGCCATTCGAGCCGTGAACAGGCCCGGCATGCTGAGCGGAAACACCTTCGGCGTGATATCCATCGCAAATGCCCCGGCGCGAAGCGGCGGAGCTTTTGGCTCAGCCGCAGTGGAGCCGGAAACGAGAATCCAAAGCAGGGTGAACGCAACGGTGGCACGCACAACGACGAAGGAAGGGGAGGTTTTCATGTTCATGCTGGGTGACCTTCATCTTACCTGATTCACAGCCGATGGCACGACTTAGTTTTCCACGACGACTGCGTTTGGGAGCAGTCTCAACGTCCTTGTTGCGGCAGCGGCGCGCAGATCGCGGGACACGGATGGCGGGCGCCGCTGGCGCAGTCGAAGCTCCTTGCCCCGCCGCCACGCCGACGGTATAAAGCCAAGCATGACCAAGTGTGAGGCTCAAAACTTGCTGACGCGAGCATCTTGCCCCACTCAACACGAGGTCAAACATTCGTTTCATTCCGAGCGTGACAGTCACCAAGGAACACATCATGGCTTCCGCAGAAATGCCGCATAAATCGAAAGCGAATCTTAGCTCACACTGGCTGCGAATCCGTGGGATCATGGGCAGGAACTTCTTCGGCGTCGAGGAAGCCATCAAACACTTTGGGGTCAATCCCTCCGCCGAGCAACTTGCCGCGCTTTCGGAAATTCCGTTCTCCGAGGCCAGGCTCCGCGAGGTGAAAGACACCCACGTCCTCGTGGCGGTTGTTCCGCTGTCGATTCTCGATATTCGTGGAAAGGTGGAGCGCAAGCTCTTCTTCAAACACGAGGACGCTTGGTACAACGAGGAGTCTTTCGCCAAAGAGCGTGGCGAGGCGGGCTGGCAATTGGTTCCCAAGACTCCAGTGGACAGCGAGAAGCACACGGCCCAAGTGATGGTCTATGCGATCATTGGACACTACTGTGCCACAGGCGAACGGTTGTTCGAGCATGCCTACGTTCGCACATCGTCCATGAACTCGCGTGGCTATCTTGAACGCGTTGGCTATTTCACTGCGTCGGATGGTCTCCACATCCCCATTACCGGAATGGGTACGGTGTTGTCCACTCCGGCGATCCGCCTGCCCGACAGTCCCAAGTCTTAGGGTCCATCTTCTCTCACAATATCCAGACGCCGGGCAAAGAGGAACCCCACAAGCAGATCCCGCCCGGAGGTTTGGCATTCATCGCCTCCTCCGTATCCGGCCTCAGGCAACAATCACACCCTTTGCGCGACTGATTCGATTCTGAAATCTCCTCTTGGGACTTTTCGGGCTTTGAAGATGCTCGCGCATTGTGGGAGCCGGGATGGTTTTCAACTGTTCGCTCCTGGCCCCGATCAACAACGACTCGGCTTCAAGCCAGTGCTCCATGTGACGCCCGTGGGGTTTTCCTTCTTTTTCCCAGATATCGAAAGCCAGACGTGCGACCTGGTCGAATGCTGGTTTCACTGGAAACGCTGTCATCCTCATAAATTCTTCCTTCTCTCTCGTCTTCTTTGCCGGAACTGCGCTATGCCAAACCCTCTCCAATCTCATTCCCCTGAATTCAAGTCGTCGCTGATCTGGATGCTCCGTCCTCCCAGCATCACTTCAAGCAACTGGATTGCGGTTTCAATATCCGGGCTGAGTTCGAATGCCTGGGACACCAATTCAGCCACGGTCCACTTGTTGTCGACGCTGTTGGCCGGCTCGTTCGTCTTATTCATGACCATCTCCCGTGAATTGTTGATGGGCTGTAGATGCTCAATATCCTCGGTCACTCTTGTGGCAGTTTGATGATCGCCTTGTGACATTGCGGTGACATTCGGCGGACCGGTTTGGGGGCCAACGACTCCGGGTATCGTTCTCTGACAGGGTCATTCTCATCATCGCAATCTCCTGTTCGTTGTTGTTCTGCCTTCCGACGGTCCCTGATTGCGCAAGAGGGATGCCAAGAGGTTCTCGAATCAGAAAGACGCCGAAGGTGATGTTTTGTGGTCAGGCTGCCCTCTTTGTGGACAGTGGCTGTTGAGACGTTGCCAATCACCCCATCTGCATGGATTCACTCGCACGGGCAATGACCGGCTCCACTATCTGATTGATACCCGGCTGGCCTCAGCCGTAATCTGCGAATTCGTAGAGACCCGATCCATCCGGTTGGAGAAGTTCCCGTTTCCCGCTGGCCGATTCGGTTGCTCAACCTGCAGAAAGGACAAGAACATATATGGTCCGCAAGAACCCGTTGCGATTGCTGATTCTCGGAGCGCATCCGGACGATGCCGAATATCATGCCGGTGGATTGTCTTCCATTTATCGGCAACTCGGACACGTGGTCAAAATGGTTTCCGTGACCGACGGTTCGGCAGGCCACCACGACTGCAAACCCAAAAAGCTGGTCAAAATCCGCCGACAGGAAGCCAGGGCATCCGCCGCTGTCATCGGGGCTGAGTCAGACGTTTGGGAGTATCCCGATGGACATTTGCTGGCCACACTCGAAGTGCGGCACCGGATCATCCGCGAAATCCGCAGCTTTCGGCCGGACCTGGTGTTGACGCACCGTACCAACGACTATCACCCCGACCATCGCGCTGTGGGTCAGGCGGTCCAGGACGCCTCGTTCCTGGTGAGAGTGCCGCGGGTCGTGCCCGAGGTGCCCGTGTTGCAGCGCGATCCCGTCGTCGCTTTCATGCCGGACCTGTTCACGAAACCGAACCCGCTGACTGCGGATGTCGTGGTGGACATCTCATCTCACATCGACACGGTCGTCTCCATGCTGGCATGCCATTGTTCCCAGATGTTCGAGTGGCTGCCCTGGCTCGAAGGCGTGTTGGATCAGGTGCCCGAGGACAAGGGCCAACGCTTCGCGTGGTTGCGCCGTTGGTACATCGACAAGATTCGCATCCGGGCAGATCGCTACCGCCCGGAGTTGGTCGCTGCCTGCGGATCAAGTCGCGGCAAACGCATCGAGCTCGTCGAGGTGTATGAGGGTAGCGAATATGGATCGCCGCTCAATGCAGTGACCAGAAAACAGTTGTTCGGCTTCCTGGATCGTTGAGCGAACAACGCGCCCCCGTTCGTGAGCCGATGGAACCCTAGTTCGAGCCGCGCTTCACTTGATTGAGCAGTTCGATCGCCGTGCTGACGATTTTGCGCGACGCATTTGTTTCGAGATAACTGCTGGTGGCTGGCCAGGTCTCGTAACCACCCAGGGCGTGCTGTTCCGGTGATGGCAGATAACCGTGATAGCCATTGGCCAGATCAATGATGAAGGTCGGCTTCAACGGGCTGCGACGCTTGATTTCCAGTCCGATCTCGGCAAACACCTCACAAGGAATTGCCACAATCCCCAGCTCGCCTATCCGCAGGGCCTGGATCTTGATCTTCACGTGGTCAGGAAACTGCGACAAGCGGACTGCCTGCTGGGCGTAGTATTGTGCAAGACGCGGCAGTCCCTTGTCATCCGGGGTGGCGATCACCCGCTTTGCCTGTTCAAGTTCCGCCGCACCGGGCTTGCGCACTGCCAACTCGATTTCCTTTTCCTTCATCACCAGTGACAGGCCGTCTCGATGCTCGGCCTGTCCATACACCTTCAACGCGGCATCCGCGATCTTCCCAGCCACATGGCGGATTTGTGAGAACACTTCGCCTCGTTTGCGCGGTGAACGGAAGTTGATGTTGTTCACGTCGCCGCTGGTGCCGTTGGAAAGAATCGCCATCGGCGGCTGTGGCGACCTGCTTCCTGCCAGCCGCGATTCAACCTGCCGGCAGAACTCACCGAAATAGTCAGCCGAAAGCATCCCGGCCGGCACATCGCCCACATAGTGCAGGGAGTAATTCGCAAGCAAAGCCACCGGCTGGCCTGCGGGCGATTGCAGCGAAAGAACGGAGACATCGGGATCCGTCGGCCCCGCAGGCCGGTCAAGATTCGGATTGCCAGCGCCGGGGTTCATCTGCACCTGACTTGGTTTGCCGAACGGATTGGGTGGAATGGTCCCCTCCTTCATGAACCAGCGCCGGTTGAAGACTTCATCCGGCACCTGCGTCACACCCCAACCGGGTTTCACCGGCACAAGACGCCCTGCCGCTTTCTCAATCCCTTCGCTGATCTTGCGGGTGAGCATTTCCGGATACGCCGGGTCCAGAGGGATGTCGTTCAACACCATCGTCGGCGGGGCAGAATGCGTATGCGTGGAGGCAATCAGGATGTGGTCCGGACGAATCCCCGTGGCTTTGGATGCCAGCCGCTTGGCCTCGTCACACAGCTCGCGCGGCAGGATGCACACATCCACCACCGCAATGGCAACACGCTGTTTTCCATCGTCGAGCACCAGGCAGCGGACCGCCAACGGATCGTGCGCCGATGTGGCTTTCCGATCGGTGAAACTGCCCACCAACGACACCGGGAACTGCGGTGGCGTAGTGTCAACCACGCAAGCGCCGGCGCGGAACGAGGTCGGCGAGTCTTTCCCCCTGTCAGCGGCCAGGGAATCTCCGGCGATGACCATCAACAGACCCACCACCGCCAGAGTGCATGTGAATTTCACGTGTGCCATGAGGAAGAACCTCCGTTGAGTTGCTGAAAACAGCGTATTCCTTTGGAAAAGAAGATGGCGGAGAGGTAGGGATTCGAACCCTAGGTAGCTTTTTACAGCTACAACGGTTTAGCAAACCGCCCCTTTCGGCCACTCAGGCACCTCTCCGTAAAACCGCAAATACTTGTAAATAGCTTACTTTTGTCGGCGTTATGTTTTCATTAAAAATCTGCTTGTAACCCTGATTTGTCACCCTATATTCTTCCTCGCCATGAAGAAGACCAAACCTCCCGAATCGGGCAAGGGACAGCAGCTCGAAAACATCAGCGAGTGCTTGTATCGATCCACTACCTCCGGCATCTACTACGCTCTCTTCAAGCGTGGCGGCAGGCAAATCAAACAGTCGCTCAAAACCACCGACAAAGAACATGCCAAAAGGCGATTGGAACCATTACGACAAAAAGTCGTTAGGCTCAATACAAAAGAAGCCGGTGATTTGCTTTTTGCAGATCTTGCCAAGAGGTGGCTGGAGACCAAAGCCGGGACGTTGAAATTTTCTTCATACGACCGGCGGAAAACTTCAATCGCATCTCTGGTGCCTCACTTCAGGGCTACGGTTAGGTCCATTGACAGACTTCAAGTGGAAGCGTGGGCAACAAGACGTTCCAAGGATGCATCAGCGCGCACATTCAACATTGATCGGGAAACGTTAATGCAAATCTTGGACTATGCCGTTGGCCATGGTTTGATTTTGGATAATCCAGCCCGGTTCATTCATCGCAGAAAGGAAAGTCGGCCACTTTTGGTTATTCCGTCGAAGATCCAGTTCACAACGTTGATCGACAAACTACGGACAGAACCGCAGGCACAAGAAGCTGCCGATTTATGCGAGTTCTTGGCTTACAGTGGATGTCGATTGGGTGAAGCTGTTCAAATACGATGGGGAGATGTGAAGTTTGACAACAAGACGTTCATGGTCACCGGCGGAGAAACTGGCACGAAGAACCACGAGGCGAGAACAGTGCCTTTGTTTCCTTCGTTGGAACGCTTGCTGTTAAAGATGCGTGATGCACGGCTTGTTCTTCCGGAAATAACGGACAAGCTATTCTCGATCACAAAAGCGGAGCAGGCCATGAATACTGCCTGCCGCAACGCCAAATTACCTCACTTCACACACCATCACATGCGCCATTTCTTTTGTTCCAACGCCATCGAGGCCGGAATTGACTTCAAGGCGATTGCGGGTTGGTTGGGCCACAAAGATGGCGGCGTGCTCGTGGCCAAGACCTACGGCCACTTGCGGGATGAACACTCGACGTTGATGGCCAAGCGGATGACGTTTGACGCGAGCCAGGAGAAGGCGCCGGCCACGTAGAAGACGCCGCCCGACGATGCCGATCCCCGAAGCAGCCGACCGCGCCATTTGCCGAAATCGCGATGAGCGACACCGGCTGTTGAGCAAAATCCGGTTGCCGTTTTGCACGTTTCCCTAGGATTTTTGGCGGTTTTGGAAGGGAACACCACAGACCTGGAGGCGGGCTGGGCCGGGTTAACGCTCTCGTGAGATGTGACTTGCGAAACAACTCCGTGGAGTCTGCGTCAAACAATACAGGGCGGGCGATGCGAAAATGACCGCCGCGAGCCTGCAAAACACCCACTGCAAATGGTCGCCTCGTTTTCCGAACGCGTCCTGCGGTAAATGTGAGCGACCGTTTATTGGCGGCTGAACGCACGGAGCCGCATCGCCCGGTCGCGTTCACTCCCTCTGCCGTGGTTGAAAATTCGTTGTAAGAAATCTCCGCCACTCCGCGATGTATGGATGTATGCCAATGATCGGCCACTACAATTCATACTTCGGCGGCACGTCAGAGTGTCCCCAACATCTCGCGGCTGTGTTGTGTCAGCGCGCGGGATTGGAATCAACCGTCTTGTTCTCGTTGATCCGAAGCCAACTACGAACTTTGCCATTTGCGCTGATGGCGAACTTCTCATCCCTGTGCGCGGAAAGGGAAACATCTATGCAGGCCCAAGTTCAACTCCGCTTCTACTCAGTGCAGCAAATGGCGATCGCGCTTAACTGCAGTGTGAGTTCTGTGCGTGACCTGATCCGTCGTGGGTTCTTCCAACCTTCACGGGCTTTGCGGCATTTGAGGATTCCAGTGGAGCAAGTTGATGCGTTTGTTAAAACGACATCAGAGCTT
>JBAZIR010000011.1:0-34003 GCA_041651735.1 Verrucomicrobiia bacterium
TAGGTGCCACCGTAGTCCCATTGATAATCGTGCCACCGGTTGAAGATGCACGGCATCGTCTTCATGCCGCACTCGGCGATGGCCTTCACGGCATCGAGGAAATTCGCCGTGACCCTCTCCGGGTCGGCCATCCACGCGGTGAACTCGATCCAAAGCCGAATACAGTTGGAGTGAACCTGTCGCGCGAGCGCGACCTCTTCGCGAAACCGCGCGCCGTCGTAGTTCCACCATGCCTCCTCGATGCGCGCACCCCACGATGGCACGACGCTGAATCCGCGCAACCAACCGTAATCGGAGTAAACGTGGAGAGTGGGCTTGGGGGCGGCCGGCGGCTCCGTCGCACCATGAGTGCGCGCGGTGCCAATGGCATACGCAGCCACCGACGCAATGGCACCCAACGCATCCCGCCGGGTTATGTCTCTTGCAGTGTTGCTCATCTTTCCTTTCTATCCTGAACGCCCGTAAACGAACAGAGCCGCGGCAGGCCTTGTCCTGAACTGGATCACTCGTTCTGTTTTGGCTTGTTGGGGATGGTCGCCGCAGTGCGCAGCGAAACGCCCTTGGCCAGGTCAGCCACCTCGCGGTCGCCCAGCAGGCCACTGTAGATACGCACATTGCCGAGAGCGCCGTGAAAGTTGTTGTTCGGGCTGCGTTCCCACAGGCTCCATGCGCCGAGGCGGAACGCGGCGAGGTCCAGCGGCACATTAGTATCGAGCGAAATGTCGGTGTCTTTCCGGCCGTCCACGTAGAACTGGATGTTGCCACCGGGGCGGGAATCGCAAACAACGGCAAGATGATGCCATTGGCCGACGGCAAGCGGGCGTTTGGCGCGGCGATGAATCCAACTGGTTCCGCCGACGTTGATGGCGACATTGGGCGTGCCATCGCGCAACAGACTGAAATGAAACGCCGACTGCCGCGCGGTGCTCGTGAACAACAACGGATTCCACGTGTTCTTTGTCTCGCCCAACTTGACCCAGAGCGCCACGCTGAGCGTCTCGTGCGCGCCGAGTCCGCCGGCCTCGACATAGCCGTTGCCGTCGAACTTCAGCGTCTCGCCGAGCTTCGCATCGGGTGTGCGCGAAGCGTGGACAATCCTGGCGTCGTGTTTGTTGCCGGAGGCGTCAAGGGTGCGTTCACCTTTGTCTTCTTCGAATCGCCACCATGCGAGCAGTTGCGCGGAGATGTGCGGCGGGCGCATCGGCTCGGGCATGACGCCGCACGCGCTGGCCAGTGTCGGCACAGGCCGGAAATCGGGGCGCTTCTGGTAGCGGATATTGCGCCGGCCAAAATAGGAGCCATAGAACGGCGCGTTGGCATCCACCCATGTGACGAGCTTGATGAATTCTTCGCGCGAGAGCTTTACGTCATGGTGGCCCTTGCGCAACACGTCCACCAGCTTGCTCTGGTGTGAACCGTAAGTGTAGGGCGGCACGGCCGGCGCGTGAGCCATCGAACCGCCGACGGTGAAATACGGCGGCGGGTCTTTCATCCGCGGGCCGGTCCATTCCTGGATGAAGTTGACCATTCCTTTCGCGATGAGTTCCTCGTAGGACCGGTTGAAGTGCTCCGTCATCTCGCTTGTGAGGTTGAGCTTTGCGCCCGGTTCGCTGCCGCTGTGACAGCGTACGCAGTGCTTGTCGAGAGTCGGTTGCACGTCGCTGGCGTAGTGAATCGGCCGTGGCGCGGTTTCGCCGGGTTGCGGCACCGGCTTGACGGGCGGCTGGCACAAGGCGGCAAGCCGCTTCGGCTGCGGCGATTGGATGCGATGTTCATGGCAGCCGATGCAGGAACGGTTCTCGCCGGGCTTCAGGTTGACGAAGGTCCGCATCTTCTGGACCTCCATGAAGTTCTCGTCGAGCGCCTGAAGGTAGATGCTCTTGTCGGCGGGCACGGTGAAGTACGCCGAACCATCCTCGTGGACCGGCACGATACCGTGGAGCACCGCGATCCAAATGTGCGTGTAGTAGCTGACGGCGACCATCTGGCCGGGGAAGCTGTCGCCGGGCTTGGCATCGCATTGCACCGACCACGGTCGCGGGATCTGTTCCATCACGCGCAGCCACTTGACCGTGCCCGGCTTCACGCCATCGAGGCCCTTGTGAACGTCGGCAACGACCAGTGTCGCCTCCTTCGCCGCATTCATCATGCCGGTCGATGGTGCGGACGCGACCACAGGCGGCTGCGGGCGCGCCTTCAACAGCATCGGCTGCCAGCAGGAAATTTCCGGATCGCGATAGACTTCGACGCGGTTGCCAAACGTGTCGAGCAGGTAGACGCCGTAGGCTTTCTGATCGTTGTAGCGTTTGTCTGGATTGCACGAGACGAGGAAGAACTTGTCCGAGAGTGGATACGGGTCGCAGTAGAACGGCCCAAAGACGTCCTCCTTCCACTGGCCATTGCGGAACTGGTAGAGGCCGCGCAACCCGCGTGTCTCCACGTTCGGTGTCAGCGACGTCATCACGGCCGGCGTGCGTTTGTCCTTGTGCAGGTCCAGCAACACGATCGCGCCGACGGCCAACGGTTCGTGACCACAACCGGTGCAAACAACGAGATCGGGCCGGCCGGGAATCTGCCGTCCCTGCACAAACGCGCCGGGGTTGGCGATGTTGTCGCCGTAAACTTCCTCCGAGCCGCTTCCGTCAGGCCGCATCGTCCAGAGCGGCTGGATGGCGGCGATGCCCTTGTAAACATATTCCCAGCGGTTGTAGAGGATGCGGCCATCTTCCAGCATCGTCGGGGTAAACTCGCTCAACGCGCCCTGTGACAGTTGCCGCATGTCTTTGCCGTCGGCGTTCATCCGGTGGAGGCTCGTCGTGGTCAGCGAATGCCCGCCGCAGAGCACGCTGCGCTCGCAACGCGACGAAACAAATACGATGTCACCGTCCGGCAGGTAGCACGGATGCATATCGTCGGTCCAGTGCCCGTAGAGCGTCGGATTTTGCTTCAACTGGTCGGGCGAATACATCGCGTATTTCGCAACGCGCTCGTCCTCGTCGGCGGGCGGCGTTGTGATCTGGCGCAAGCCGCTGCCGTCAATGCCGGCCTCGTAGATGCGGTAGCCGGTCGGTTTCGCCGCGCGATAGCCGAAGATAATCCTGCGCGCGTCGGTCGAGAGGTCATAGCGGTCGAAGATGCCACCCGCGAGTTGCGGGACGATATCCCGAACGCGGCCGTCCGCGAGTGAGACTTCGCAGATGTTGCCGCCCCACTCTGTCGGACCGTGATAGTAGTCGTCGTAATAGTGTTGTGAGTCGTAGGTGTAACGCTTCGTCACCAGCAACGTCGCCCCGCGCAACAGCGGGTTCGCGTCCACGAGCATCAGGCGGCGGCAGCGATCGAGTTCGGTCAATGTTGCTCGCGCTGTCCGGGAGTTCAGCCTGTGCTCATAGTCATCGAGCCGCCGCAGGAAATCAGTTGCGGGATAATCCTTCGGAAACGACCTGCCAAGTTCCGCCACCGCGAGCCGCAGCTTTGCGATGTCCGCGCGCGCGACGGCAAGGTCCACGGCAGCCACGCACTGTTCGAGCGTGGCCGGCATGTCTGGCGCGGCGCTCACCGACGCCAGCAGTTCCTTCTCGAACTGCGCGTCCTTCGGGCAATCGAACCAGCCGCCCGGCTGGAACCAGTTGACGTTCACCATCTCCAGCAGCCGGTTGCTCGCGGGCGGAAAGTCCTTGCGCAGTTGCTCCCAGAACCGCGGCACTGGATCGGGCAACGGTGAGAAGAAGAGCCGCAACAATTCGGGGCGCATATACGAACGCAGTTCCACTTGCTCCTGCTGCAAACGCACCGCCAGACAGTTCTCGCCCACCGTCAGCGGCAGATTCAGGAGGAACTGATTGCGCCGGTCTCCCTCCAGCCTGATGCCGGTTCCGTAACGCTTGTAGTCGAGGTGCGTATCTTGCGACGCAACGTGTTTGCCGTTCAGCCACACCTCCATCTTGTCACCGCCGCCGAAGCCAGCCGTCAACGTCACCGCTTTCTTCGCCGTAAGGGTGCGGCAAAGCAGTACCGACTTCTGCGCCGGGTTGTCGCCTCCCGCAGGAATGAGGGTTCCGTCCTTCCATGCCGGCCGTTTGTTCCAGAGCGGCTTGCCGGCCTTGTCTTTCGCCGTGAGGTCCACACCCTTTTCCGGTGACGCGCCTTCGCCCTCGGCGACAAACCACGGTCCACACGTGACCGCCGCGCGCGCCAGCGTTTGCTCAGCGACCCACGCGGTGTACTTCGCCCGCGTCGCAAGCATCGTTTCCTGAAGTGTCGGCTCGCGCTTGTAAAGCCCGGCCAGGCGATCAGTGTCAGACGTCATGCCAGATGCCGTGAAAGACAACGCGAGGCTTGTCAGCGTCATAGCGAGGATCAGTGGTTTCACTTGTAGTTTCCTCCGTAAGCCGTGGTGGCCGTTTTTTCAATGGACTGTTGATGATAGCCAGCCGTCTCATGCTCCGTGCCGGCAGCGTCGCCCCAAGCAGAGGCCAGCGTTGGGACAGGACGGAAGTTCGGATGGTCTTTATAGAGCAGATTTCGGCGGCCGAAATAGCTGCCATAATAAGGACCATTCGTGTCGGCCCACGTGATGAGGCGAACCAGTTCGGCTTGTGACAGCTTCACGTCGTGATGCGGACCGCGAGCGGCCGCAATGAACTTGCTGGCGTGCGAACCGAGCGCGCGCGGCGGCAACGGCACGACATTGGTGAACTGCATTTGGCTGCCCTTGGGGCCGTAAAACTCAGTGACATAGCTCAGCAGGTTTTGCTTCATGATGTTCTCGTAGGAACGGTTGAAGAACTGCGTGAGCGCACCGCTCAGGTCGAGGCAGTTTGCAGGTTTCTCGCCGCCGTGACAGCGCACACAATGCCGGTCGAGCACCGGCTGCACGTCGCTGATGTAGTGGATTGTTCTGGGCACTGTCTCGCCCGGTTGCGGCACGGGCGCAACCGCGGGCTTCGCCAACGCCAGCAACCGCCCGTTGACGCGCGCCGTCGCTGACCGGCCTTCGTGACAACCGACGCAACCACGCGTCTCGCCGGGCTGCAAATTGACGAATGTCCGCATCCGCTGTATTTCCATGAAATTCTCGTCGAGCGCCTGAAGGAAGATGTTGCAGCGGGCCGGCACAATGAAGTGTGCGGAGCCGTCCTCATGCACCGGCACGACACCGTGGTTCACCTTCACGTAGATGTGCGCGTAGAGACTGATCGGTGCATGCTGGCCAAGCGCGCTGTCATCCGGCCAGAACCGATGGGCCGACCACGGCCGCGCGACTTGTTCGAGGACACGCAGGTACTTCACCGAGCCGCGCGGGACGCCATCGAGGCCGCGATAGACATCAGTGAGCGCCAAAGTAGCCGCGTCACTCCGTGACGCGGACGTGGATGATGACATCGCGTCACGGAGTGACGCGACTACGTTCGGTGTCACGATCGGCGGCTTCTTGCGCGCTCGCAGAAGCATCGGCTGCCAGCAGGAAATCTGCGGGTCGCTGTGGATGCGCACGCGATTGCCGAACACATCGATCAGCCACAACCCGTAAGCTGACGTGTGGCCCCACGGCTGATCAGGATTGCAGTCTACCAGGAAATACTTCCCCGCGCCCATGTTCGTCTCCGGGTCGCTGAGCGGATATGGCTCCGAAAACAGCGGCCCCTTGTTGTCCGCCACCCACCGGCCGTTCCGGAAATGCGCAAACGTCTCGCCATAGGAACCCTTCTGCTCGCGGATCAAATTGGAGCTCGCCCGCGTGTCCGGCGTCAACGAGCGAATCGGCTCCAGCGTATGGATCGGCTTGTTGATGTCCACCAGCAGGACCGGCCCGACCGCGAACGGATGATGAAACGTGCCCGTGCAGACAAAGAGGTTGTTCTGGCCGGGAATGGCGCGACCGTGAATAAGCACCATCGGGTCCTCGATGTCATCACCGTAGATTTCACAGCTCCCCGATCCGTCCGGTCGCATCGCCCAGAGCGCCTGCACGGCGATGACACCCTTGTCCACGTATTCCCATCGTGTGTAGAGGATGCGCCCATCGTTCATCACGCTCGGCGTGGACTCGCTGAGCGCGCCTTCGGAGAGCCGCCGCATGTTTCCGCCGTCGGCGTCCATCCGATAGAGCAGGTTCACGACGAGATCGTCAGGCTGGTCGCAAAGCACGCCGCGCTCGCAACGCGCCGACGCAAACACGATGCCGCCGTCGGGCAGGTAACACGGATGAAAATCGTCCGTCGTGTGATAGTAGGGGCTTTTCGGGTTATGGAACCGCGCCACGCGCTGCGCCTCGTCCGGTGGATCAAATGTGAGCTGTCGCAGCCCGGTGCCGTCCACGCGCGCCTCGTAGAGTCGAAATGCCTTGTCGGCTTTACTCTTGTAGCCGAACACGACGCGCCGTCCGTCGAACGACAAGTCGTAGCGGTCGGTGATACCGCCGCTCATTTGTGGGAACAGGTCGGTCACCTTGCCGTCCGACAGCGACAAGACACACAGCCCGCCGCCAGACTTTCTGGCGCGCATGAACTCGGCGTAATACCAGCCCGGCGTGTAGGTATGGCGCTTCACGAACAGCAGCTTGCCCGGGCTGAGCAACGGGTTGCCCGCCACCAGCGCATCGAACTTCAACCTCTCCACTTCGTTCGTGATCGCCGCCGTTCCCGCGCGCTTGTTCAGTTCCTCCCAGCGCGTCCGAAACTCCTCCGCTCGATAACGTCCCGGAAACGAAACGGCCAGATCGTCAATTGCTGCGCGCAATGAATCAAGACCCTGGCGCGCGACAGCCTCGTCCGCCATGGCGCGGACGGCCCCCGCCAACAGGAGAACGGTGAGGGCAAGGGTTTTGGATCGCGTCTTCATTCCATTATCGCGCTGCTTCTACATCACAGTAGTCCTGGTCAATTACGGAAGCCAAAGTTCCCCGCCGTCGTGCGTTGCGAGGCCGATCTGCTCGACCCTGTCCTTCCTGCCGTTGTACCACAACAGCCAGCGGTCGCCGTCGAGGATCGCGAAGGGTTTGTAGCAGGCGCTGGCATCCCACGCGCCAGGCGTGGGACGGATGATCGGATTGGCGGTGAGGCGCTGCCAGTCACTGATGCCGTCGCGCGAACGGGCAATCCCGATTTGCGCAAACCTCTCGGTGCGGAAACCGATATAGAACATCAGGTGCCAGTCGCCGTGGCGCATGACCTGGCAGGCGGTAACCTTGTGCCGTTCCCATTCGCTCTTCGGATCGGCGGCAAAAATCGGGTTTGAAGGAAGTTTGGTCCACACCACGCCGTCAGGACTCGTCGCGTAACCGATGGCGTTCGGCTCGTTCTGCTCGCCGCCGGAATACCACATCCGGAACTGCTTCGCGGCGTCATCCCAAATCACGTGTGGGCACATGACGGCGACTTTTTCCCAAGGCGCTTCTGGCGAAAACACGGGCTTCTCTGTCATGCGCTTCCAGACTTTCCCGTCGTGGCTCGTCGCGTAACCGATCCAGGATCCGCCCCTGGCCTGACCGGTAAACCACATGTGATAGCCGTCGCCGCGCCTCACGACGACGGGCCGGTTCATATTGTCTTCCCAACCGCTGGCGGCGTTGGGACCAAGTACGATGAGCGGCTCACTCCAGTGGATGCCGTCCTTGCTCTCCGCCAGTGCAATGCTCTTCTTCGGCCGCCACGAGAACCACATGCGGAAACGGCCGTCCTCCTTGAGCAACGAAATATCGAAGCAGGTGCCCAGTTTGCCGCCCAGCACGGGATTGCCCGCACACTTCGTCCAACCTGCGGCGGTGGATGATGTCTGGCTGCTGTTCGTTGAAAGGAGTTGACCGGTGACGCGCTGGAGCTTGCCGGCGGCAGCAATTTCGCGGCCATCGGCCAGCACGCGCAGGCCCTGTCCTTTGCCGTAACGCTGACCGGTCTTGTCCCACAGAATTGTCAGCGTCCGGCCGTGGTAGGCGATGTTGTCGAGGCAGAAGTAGTCCCAGTCGTCGGGCGCGAGTGGATTGACCTCAACCGTGTCGTCAGCCCGGGGACGCAGACCGACAAGGCCGGTGATAATGAGGTCACAATAGGTCGAGTGGTTGTAGTCTTTGCCGCGCTCAACTCCGCCTTTCCTGGCGGACCACGTGCCGTTCTCCCACGACTTCAGGCGCGTGCGTGAAATCCAGTCGCCCGTGAGCGGGTTGAGGTTCTCATCAATCCACGGCACCACGGAACCGTCGTCGAGTTTCAACCGATGCGAGCGGGCGTAAATCCGCAGCAGGTTGAAGTAGTCACGCTTGTCAACGGCGTCCTGCGGCGCACTGTTGAGCAGGTTCGCCATCGCGGTGAGCGTTATCGCCGTGGCAAAAGGCCAGCTCGGTCCGTTCCACTGGCACTCGTGGCCCTTGTAGGCGATTGTGAACTTCGGATGGCGCTGCTCCGCCGTCGTCAGCCCGAACGGCGCGTAGAAACCTTTGGGATCCATGACCTGTTTCCACGCCACGGCACGGCTCACGTCGGGCAGATTGAAATACCACGGCGTGTAGCCGTGAAGCTCCCGCACGTCCACGAACTGCGCGATCTCGCCGCGCGGCAGCGTTTTGAAGAACTGTGCCTGCGCATCCCACAGCCGGCTTTGCACGAGACGCTTTAACCGCGCCGCCTTCTCGCGAAACTGGCGTGCCATGTCCGCCTTGCCCGCCGCGTCAGCGATGGCCGCGATGGCTTGCGCGTCGCCGAACATATAGCTGTTGATCGTCGGACGGTAGCCGTGGCCGCCAATGGAAACCTCGCCCCCATCCCGGTCATCAAGTTGCCAGAACAGCCCGCACGAATCGAGATGCGCGCGCGGTTTGTCCGGCTGGGTGGCAATGTAGCGGAGGATGCCGCCTTGCGAAGGCGCGTTCGTTTCCCACGCCCTGTAGTTCGCAATCAGGTCGGGCAACAACTCGCGCGGCAGCGACACGTCGCCGCTGACCAGGCTGCGCGCACGGATCGCGTCGGCAGCCCAGAAACTGTAGCGGCGCGGCTCGCCGCCTTTGCGAAACCAGAATACCGAATAGTCGTCGAGGAACTTCGGGTCGCGCAACCAACGTCCTTCGTAGAGATGGTGGCCGGCGGGACAACTGATCGTGTTGTGTTTGCCCGCCCAGCCAACCGCCGGCAGGAACTCCGTGATGACGAATCCATCGGGCGTGTCTTTGATGTGCTTCCGGTAGGTCCACCAGCGAAAGTAATAGGTGCGCTCGATCTCCGCGTCGGGGCATTCGAACCGTGGCACGTTGGCGCGCAGGAATTCTGCCGCTTTGACGTTCGGCACGTGCTGCCGGTAAAGCTCGTTGTCGGCAGCGTTGAACTGTCCGACATAGGTTTGGAGTTTGTCCGGAGGCAGAATTGCGTCAATCGCGCCGGCCAGCGGAGCCAGCCATAAAATGACGACGATCAGCAGCGCCATGTGTTGTGTTCTCACGGTTTGAAGAATGACATCAGGATCTTCGACAGTATTTGCTCGCCGAACTCGTTCGCATGGACACGGTCGCGGTAGAAGACGTGCGGATGGAGCTTCGTGGAGCGAATGTATTCCGCCCACGGCAGGGTCATATTCAGGAACGCGCAACGTTGCTCAGCCGCGAGCTTCCGCAACGCGGCGCCATACTCGCCGGCGCCGGAGCGTTTGTCTTTTGCCAGTTCCTCCGGCGAGCGCGGGTCGGTGGTGCCGAACGTGCCGGTCGCCAGCAGGATCTCCACGTCCGGCAACCCGGCGCGCAACTGACCGATGACCTCGCGGATACTCTCGATGTCCTTCTGGCTGATGCCGCCAATGAACATCAAGTCGGGCTTGAGCGGCACGACGTTCTTTTGAATGCGCCCATCCTCCCTGTAATGCTGGCACCCACCGCCGCCGCGAACATAGACCGTGCCGCGAATCCTTGCCTTCGGATAGGCTTCCGCCAGTTTCGCCAGCCACGCCGAGCGCATCGTGTCGGCGACGATGCTGTCGCCCATCGCCAGGATGTGCAATTCGCCGCCCTTGGTCAGAATGCGGCGCGTGCGCTTGAGACGCGTCCAGTCCGGTTTGGGCGGCGTAAATCTGCCCTTCGGCATCTCAGCCTGAATCTTCGTAATCTGCTCCAGCGACCGCTGCGGCGTGCCGAAGATGGAGTAGTCCTTCTCCGGCGTCTTCTGCTCGGTCTTCACATCGGGCGGAAACTGCGCCTTCAGCGCCCCTTTCTCCGGAAACTGCACCGGCGAGTCTTTCATCATGTCGGCAAGAGCAAGCGATGCCGCAAAACAGGCAAGCAAGGTGAGTGCGTATGTTGGTTTCACGGTGTTGTTCACTGGATGGGCGGCATGGCGATCGGTTCACCGGCAAGTTGTTTCGATTGCTCGGCGGGATCGAACGAGCCGTAGAAGACGGCGTTACAGTCAATCCACGCCGCCAAACGGCGCAGGTCAGCGCCGGTGAGTTTCACGTCGTTGTGGCCGGCACGCAACATCTTCATCAACCGGCTGCCGAGCGCGCCGTGCACGCCGCCAACGGGTGTCGTTTGGATCTGGTTGCGCTGCGCGTACCGTGGCACCAGCGGGTCTGTGAGTGGCTGCGTGCGTTGTTTGGACGACGGCAGTTCACCGCAAAGGGACATATAGGACTTCGTGAACCCACCGTGGGGCTCGCCGGTGAGAACAACCCCCTTCTTCGCCTCGGGCCCGCTGTGGCACTTGACGCAATGTTTGTTGAGCACAGGCTGCACGACTTCAACGAACGCGAACGGCCGGCCGCCGAGTTCACCCGGCTTGATGTGAGACGGGGGCCGCTGCATCGCCATCGGCATGGCGCGTGTTTTCGTCGGCGCGGACATGCGATGTTCGTGGCAGCCAACACAGGAAGTGCGTTCGCCGGGCTGAACGTAAGTCGTCGAACGCATCGTCTGATATGCGAAGCCGTCCTTGTCGAGCGCCTGGAACAAGACCGGTTTATGCGCGGGCACAATGAATCGCGCGGAACCGTCGGCCTCCACCGGCACGGTGCCGAGGATGGCGCGCGTGTTTTCCTCGCCTGCGATGCCAATGCGCGGCGAGTTCGCGAGCCATGTCGTCTTCGGAAATATCTGGACGATGCGCAGTTCCTTGATCGTGCCGCGCGGCACGTCGCCAAGGCCCTGATAGATGTCAGTGACGAGCATCTCCCCCGTCGGCGGCGCCTCAGCGGTCAGCGTGCTCGGCAACGCAGGCGGCATCGACCGGGGCTGCAACGGCATCGGACTGGTGCAGCCGAGTTTCGCATCACGGTAGATCAACTCGCGGTTGCCGGCAGCGTCGAGCAGGTAGAGCCCGAGCGCGTTGTCGGGATTCGGATTGTGCAGGTGCTCGCCCTCAAAGATCAGCCGGGCGCGACTGTAGGCGGCCAGGAAATATTTCTCCGACAACGGCCAGGGCGAGGCGCAATACTCGATGATCTGATTCGATTCAGCTTCCGGATATGGCCCCGGAGTGATGCGCGTGATGGCATCCTGGCTGTTCGGGTCCACCGCAGGGTCGAGCACACAAATCGGCCCGCCTGTGACCGCGTGATGCGCCGACGCAATAAACGCGATCTTGCGGCTGCCGGGGATCGCTTTCGCCTGGAATGTGCAGTGCGGCTTGGGCGTCGCATTGCCCCAGAGGGCGATGGGATTGGTGCCATCGGGTCGCGCGGACCAAAGATTTTGGTGTGTGACGGCGTCGCGATCAATGTAATCCCAGCGCGCGAACAGAATCTCGCCGGTGTTCGACATGGACGGAAACCATTCGCTGACGTCGTTGAGCGATAGAATGTGCAGGTCGGAGCCGTCGGCATTCATCCGATGCAACGTGTAGCTGTGCCAGCGATTGCTGAAGTTCGGTCCGAAGCAGCGCGAATAGCTGCGCCGACGCGTCGAGACGAACGCGATGCCGCCGTCAGGCAAGTAGCACGGCATCATGTCGTCGTAGCAGCCGCGCGTAAGCTGGCGCAAACCCGTGCCATCCACGCCCACCTCGAAGATGTGGAAATAAGCGCTCTCGTCACCCTGCTCGTTGACGGGAAGCGCTTTCGAGTCCGGCGTCTGCGATGGACACGCAACGAACGAAAACGCGACGCGTTTGCCATCGTAAGAAAGGCATGGCTCCAGGTAATTGCCGGCGGGCAGTTGTGAACCCACGATGTCCCGAACGGCGAGCGAGCCGCCCACCTTCTCCAATACAAACAACCCACCGCCGGGCCGCTGCCGCCAGCCAAAGTATTGGCCGACAAGGTGGCTGTAGCTCGGCTGGGCGCGTTTGCAGAACAACAGTTTGTCGAAGTTCAGCAGCGGGTTGGCGAGCACGATGTCGCGCTTGAGCAGGCGCGTCTGGAGATAGAGGCGGCGCAACTGAGGCAGGTCGGAGCAAGCTGAAGCTTGGACTCCAACCGCTGGCGCGTTGGCGGCGGCCCGTTGGAGTTCAGGCTTAAGCCTGTCGCCAAGTTCCGCTGCGAGCTTTTGCGTCCGCGCGGCGTGTTCCTTGATGGCAGCGACGTATGCTGCAACCGCATCGCTCATCCTGTCATCGCGCCACCATTCCTCCAGCGCCAGCAACAGCAAGTCGAGGTGGGTCTGGGACGCAAGCGAAGGCGCGAGCCGCGCCAATTCCTGCTTCAACTCGGACGGAACCGGCACGACGGGCTTTGCCTGTAGAGGCGCTTCTCCCTTGCCAAGCATCTCGTAGAACCAACCACCCTCGCCCTGTTTCCTTGCGGCGAACGCGAGCGACGCTTGAAACTTCTGGCCATCGGCGTAGGTAACGGCCGGGTCCCAGCCCGTGGTGTCGCAGGCGATGCCACCACGTTTGTGGACGATGAACCGCAGCGCGTCGCCCTTCTTCACGTCGAGCGCGAGCTTCGGCTCCACGCCCTTGCCGTCCTTTCCATCGATCTCCGTCTTCCAGACTTCGCGGTCGTTGTGGCGTATGCTGGCGCGGATACCGTCGCCGTTCAGATGGAGCTTGAACACGCGGCCCGTAACCGTCACGCGTCCGTCGCGCGGAACGGCGAAACGGCGCACGCTCGGTGTGTTCTGGCCAGGGTGGTGCCAATCCTTGCCGACGCGCGTCCAGTCCGGCCCGGTCCAAAAAGTAGACCCATACCATTCAGCATCGCGATAGGTGAGCGGTGTAATGGGATCGCCCGCCTCGGCGAGCACAGCAGCAGCCACGAGAACACCCACAAACCAGCCTCGCTCCATGCTCTTTGTCCTCATCATGCAGGCCTCCGTTGTTTCCGAAACTCCTCAAACAGTCCTCCTTCGTAACCGATGTCGCGCGAGATGCGCTCGGCGCACGTGAGAATGGCTTGTTCCAGCGCAAGTTGTTTGTCCGGATGAGAGACGCTCACCAGTCCCGTGAGGCCGAGGCCGGCCACCGGCTCACTGTTGACGTTGAACACAGGTGCACCGATGCAGAAAATGCCCAGCATGTAGCCTTCGCGGTCGTAGGCGAGACCGCTGGCCCGGGTTCGAGCGAACTCCTCAAACAGCTTCTCCCGATCTGTGACCGTGTGGGGTGTGAGAGCGACCAGCTTGCGCGGCAACCGCCGGCGCGCCTCGTCCTCCGGCAGAAACGCCAGCACGGCCTTGCTGAACGCGCTGGCATGGATCTCCATCCGGCTGCCAGGCAGCACCTGGATGAACGAACTGGCGGCAGGCGTCACGCAGTCCAGCACAAGCGCATGGTCTTCCTGCAACGAATACAGTTGCGCCGTTTCGCCCGACTGCTCGCACAACTGCTCCAAATGCGGCCGCGCGCGGCGGCGCAGGTCGAACCGCGCGTAGAGTTGCATGCCAAGCGTGAAGAACTTCGTGCCGAGCCGGTAGCCACCCGCTGGATCGACCTCAACATAACCGCGCTCGGTGAGACACTTGAGAATGCGAAAGACACCGTTGGTGGAGATGCCGAGGGCACGGGCCAGTTCGGTGATGCCGTAACCGCGGTGGTTCTGCGCCAGGTACTCGACAATGTCGAGCATCTGCTCGACGGCGGGCACGGCATATTTGTTTCGGCTGGATGGACGTCGGGGATTCATGTAATGGGAAAGACTATGTTTTATTAGCCAAACGTATTTTGATTGCTAAAACGCATTCAGACTATGCCACGACCTCGGATTGCGTCAAGCGCGGAAACAATGTGTCCGCTCTCACGGGTTTGGTTCCGACCTGCGCGCGGCCAGCAGGATGAACACAAGGAAACTGCTGATCACCAACGTTGTCACGACGATCGTGGCGATATCAGGCACAGACGACATCGCCCACGGGCCAACGCGCAGGGAAATGTAAACATCGCTGCCGCGCCGGAACAACCACGCGAGGCAGGCACCCGATACGCCATGCACCACGCCAAGCGCGAGCACGTTGCGGTTGCGGTCTTCCATGAATACCCACGATAGGAACACGCCCAGGATCCATGTCACTGCCACGAGCCACCAGCTGTTGATGTGGATCAGCCCGAAGAACAATCCGCTCAACACCGCGACGCCGAAACGCCGGCGGCGGCGTGCGCGCGGTTCGGCGACAGGACCGATCCCTTTGCGCAACCGCGTGCCAAAGTAGGAACAGAAGATCAATTGCTGAAACGCGCCCCAGAATATGTAGCCAAAAACGTGCTCGACCAACTTCCTTGCGTCAAACGTCGCAAATGCCGCAGGACCGTTGACCAGCAACGCCACAAGCAGGAACGGCGGCAGCAACACCATCAAGATCCTGCCCGCCGTCCGCAACGCTGAGCCGAAGTTGTCGTAGCGAACGATGAACATGGCCCACAACCACGCCAGCCCGGCACAACCGCAGAGAACAACCACCTGTCCACCCAATGTTCCGCGGAACCGTATCGTTGCGTCTCGCGGCACACCGAGCAGGAATCGAAGCACGCCGGGACATTGTTGATAGGCCAGCGCCGTGAGAAATACGATGAACAGGAACAGCAGCGCGCCAAACACCAGCCGCCTGCCCGGCGTCATGCTGCGCAACGCCGCCATCACGCGCCCGGGACTGCCCAGACCGCGCGATGCCGTCGTGTCGCGGTGCCGCCACGGGCTGATGAAGAAGATGTAGACCATCAACAATCCCGCAAACGTACGCGTGATTGTGTTGGCCACCGTGACACCGCCGAGCACCCCGAAAGGATACGCCAGCGCCCAGAGCGCCGTCAGCAGCAGCGTCATGACTGCAAGCGGCTCGACGAGGTTCCAACGCCGGGACAACGCTTCCGGCTCCGGCTCGCCGGCTGTGTTCGGCAAATCGCGGGCTGGAGGCCGGGCAAACATCATCGGGGTGGAAACAAACCGTCCCAAGTGTGTTTCACGAACCGTTCGTCGCACGCCGGGCGATGGCGCGATGCGTTGGCGATCCACAGCGCCAGCGCCGCTGGCTCAAAGATGGCATCGTGCAGGTTCTCTTTCATCGCCACGCCCCGGGCGATGATGCGCTGCATTTCCCCCACCCCGATCCGGCCGTGCAGGTCGCGCACGCGCTTGACGAGTTCTTTGTAACGGTGGCCTGCGCTCAGCAGCACCGCGTCTTCGACCCGTTCTGGCAGCAGCGGCACGGCCTCTCCCGGCACGACCACCTCGAACTTTTCCGGCGTGGCCGCCACACCGCGCGCGGTGCGCGATTTGCCGTCGCTGACAACGTAGTAGTATTCGCACGTGCGCGGCCGGCGACGCATGTAGTCGAGCGCTTCCTCCAGTGTGTCACAGTTCTCCAGCGCGCCACGCAACAGCAGGGCCATCGGCGTGCCATCCCACTTGCCTTCGCCGCGACCGCCCATCTCGCCGATGGCGACCTTCCTTTCGTTCATGCCGGTGACACTGCCAATGAAACCCGCATAGCCGACGTTGACGAACCGCCGCGCCCCTTCACGATCGATAGCCATCGTGACCGCCTCGTCCTGCAAACCGACCTCGGTCATATAGTCGAGCACGCGCGCGTGCAGCAGCGTGCCGCCGCGCGTCGCTTTCCCAAAAACCGCCACGCCGCTGCAATGAAAGAATTCCGGGAAGATATTCGCCGCCTGCACCGTCGCCAGTGGCAGGCCCGCGCCGTCGGCCACGCCGCGTATTTCCTCAAAATACTCCGGCGCGATGAACGGCCGCTGCCGCTCCACCAGCTTTGCCGCCGCGTCGAGAAACCACTCACCCTTCTCGATGGAGTAGTAGAATCCGATGCCGTAGATTACGCGGTCGCAGAGCCGTTTGACGTTCGGCGCCAGCAGCCGTCCGTGCTGCACACCGATCTCGTGGGGTTTGCCGCGCAACCGCAACACACGTTGACCGTTCTTGATCTCCAGCGAGCCGTTGCCTTCGCGGCGAAACGCGTCAGATTCGCGCGGTACCTCGACCAGCTGCAGCGTCAGGATGCGCAATGCGGCGGAGAGGCTCTTGTCCATCTCTGATGCCTCAACCCGCGCCGCTGGACGCGGTGTACCCGTCGGGCCGGACGCCAGCGCGGCATCCGCGAGCGGCTCGCGGCGGAACGTCACCAGCCATCGCTTGTAGAGGACTTCTCGCGGCAGTCCATCGCTGCACGCCACGGCCACTCGTCCGCCGTAGAAGTGGACGTCCCAGCACCGTTCTCCCTGCGCGTCCCACACGACGACGTAGGGCTGATACCACAACCCGGCCAGCAGTCGCTTCCATAGCGACAGCTTCGGCAGCGCGTCCGCGACCTCCGCCAGCGCGCGACGACTCTCTGTCAGGTCGCAGGCCGCGCCGGCAAAATGAGTCTTCGTCTTGGCAGCGGTGATGTGCGTTTCAGCGCCCGAAACCAACTCGAAAGGGTGATGGTCATAGTTGATCGCCAGCCGGAACGCCGGCGAATCGGCCCGCGAGAACAACTCCACCGCGGCGAGCGCGCGCGCTTTTGGCGACAGCTCGTGGACTTCCAGCCGGACCTGCTGGCCGCGCAGCCGCTCCGGTTCCCTCAGCAAGGTGGCGACGTTGTCGTAGCTCGACCACACGATCCAGTTCGCCGCCGCCCAGTCAAAGACGATTGCGCCCAACGCAACGACCGTCAAGATGTTGATTCGACGTTTCATTCCGAACTGCGTGTATGCAGCTTAATCAGCCCGCCCGCTGATACAACACCGGATTCTTCAAGCCGGCGATGTCGGCGCGTTCGGCTCCCACAAAGGCTCCACGTCGGAGGCTGCAACGCCGCAGCTACTACTTCTTCATCACATGGAGACCCGCGAACGGCTCGGCCAGGTTCAGCGGTTGCGGCAGCCAGACACGCAACGTGGAGTCTTCCTTCCACGTGTGGCCGGATGAAGCGTAGTCGCAAAAGCGCAGGGTCGTCTTCTTGCCGCCCACGTCAAACGGCACGTCCAGCGCCATCCGCGCACCCTTGGCTTTGGCAGCGGTTGCCTTGACCACGCCGCTGGCGTCGGCAGCGACCGTGCCGCTGCCGGCGGCCGGCTTCGTCACCCGCTTGTCCAACGCGAATACCACCGGCCCGCGCGTGATCGCCACCCGACCGGAGCCACCGGGGTCTTTCTCGCAACGCACCGAGAAGTCGAGCTTCAGGCGCACCTTGTCACCGTTCTTCCAAGTCCGCGCCAGCCGGGCGTAACTGCCGGGCCTGATGTCGCTGATGGACTTGCCGTTCACTTCCAGTTTCGTGACGCGGCTCCAGGCCGGGATGCGCAGGCTCAGCGTGAACTCCTTTGCCGATGGCGGGCGCACCGTGATGTCCACGACGTTCGCGCGCGGGTAGTCGGATTTGATTTCAAGTTGCGCTTCCTTGAACTTCACCGTCGCGGGCTCGTAGAAGTTGACGACCGGGCCGTCCTTGCCGCACATCACCGCCAGTGCGGGCAGCAGGTTCAGCCCGCGCGGGCCGCTGGCGACGCAGCAATTCTGGTGCATCTTGCAATGCTCTGGCGCCGCCTCGCGCTGGCCTTCGAGCGGGTTGTAGTGACACCACCACGTGCCGTCGTCTTTTTGCGCCGCCAGCAGTGGATTGTAGGCACTGCGCTCGATCTCGTCGGCGTAGAGCGAGTCGCCGGTCAACCGAAGCAGTTGTGCAGCGAACTTCGCCCACGTCACCGTCACGCAGGTCTCCATCCACTCCGGCACCGGCTCAGCCTGGCGCGCGCGGCCGTTGCACCAACGCTCCCAACTCGAACCGGAGCCGATGATCGTGATCTCTGTATCGCGAATGTTGGCAAACACCTTCCGCGCCGCTTCCAGATATTTCGGCTCGCCGGTGACACGGTGCAGTTCCGCGAGGCCTTCGTAGCATGACATCATCTCATAGGATTTCGATGCGCCGCCGCTCATGTAGCCCTTCTTGGACGGGTCGGGTCCGGGGAACATCTTGAAGACGGCAATATCGGCAAGCGACTTGCGGACGAGGTCCGGCCCTTTCGGTCCTTCCCATGCGCGGACGATGTATTCGGCGAATTTCAGGTAGCGCGACTCGCCCGTGCGACGATGCAGCAACACCATGGGTTCCAGAATGCTGCTGGCGGCCATGCCGGTCCACCAGCCGTTGGTGGCGATGTCGGATTTGCCCGGCCCGAAGAAGCCCAGCACGCGGTCGGCGTGACGGCGCGCGGCATCGAGAGCCTTCGCGTCGCCCGTCAGGTCGTGATAAGCCAGCAGGCCGAGGAGCGTGTATTTGCGGCCCCAGGTGTCCCAGTTGGTGAACTCGTTTGCCGCCTTGTAGGTTGTGATGCCCCCATCAGGCGTCTGTGTCGCAAGGAGACCCTTCACCGCCTCGTCAAGGATGGCCCGCAGTTTCGGATCGCCGTCATAGCGATAGGCCAACGCCGCCGACGTAAACCATTTTCCCCAGAACTCGCCCCGCCACATCCGGTCCTCCTCGCGCACGGCGAACGGGTTGATGAGGTCGGGCAGACTCTGTGCAAACATCCGCCCCGTCTTGCAGGTGGCCATCGCTTCGCCGATCCAGCCGTTAAACTTCACACTGCCTGGCGCCGCGAACACCAACGCGTCGGTGACCTTGGGTGTGATCTTGTCTTCGGCGTTCACAGCGGCCACCAACGCCGCCAGCGTGACTGCGATAATCCAAAGTATTTTCTGCATGTGTCGAATCTCCTGTTAAAGCTGCCAATTCTTGTCGTTGCGCAGCGCCCGTTTGTCCAGTGGAATCCCACAAGAAACACATCAGCGCCGGCGCAGCAATACGGCAAAGTCGTGGTCGCTCGTTCCCAATTCGAGCGCGTCGCCACACGCGACGCGCCGGCGCTCGTGCTTGCCGGTGTCGAGATCCCAGATGTCGGCGTTGAACTTGCCGACAATGTTTACCGTCATGCGTGCCGCCGCCGGTTTGCGGTCGCGCAACCACTGTTTCCACGGGTGTGGTTTGGCTGTCTCCCAAAGCTTGACGCCGGCAAAGTTGCGGAAATAAACGAGCGCCTCGGAACCGTCCGCGCGCATAAGCGACGCAAGCTGGTAACCGGGCGAAATGGCGAAGTCGCTCGAAGCCGGCTCTGGCGGCGCAAAACGGTCCACACTCGCGCTCTGCGGATAATCCGCCGCGTCATCGAGCGCGAAGTCGAAGTTCACACCACGATCCAGATAATGCCGCGCATAGCGCCCCATCATCGCGTTGGCAGCGACGCCTTCGGGCGAGCGGAACCATTGGTCATGATCGAGCGGATGCGGCACGCGGATGGCGATGCCGGGGCGTTTGCGTTCGAACGTCGCCCAGTTCACGCGGCTGCCAATCTCGTTCGCGAGCCGGAATTCCGCCAGTTCGCTGCCGCGGGCGTTCCAGAAGAAGCAGCCGGGGTTGCCATTGCAGAGCGAGAACCAAATGAGGTCGCGCATCGTCCATCGCCGCGTCTCGCGGTCCGGGCCGTAAGAGAATTGATCGCCCGCCGACTCGCCGAGGAAGGCCGGCTTGCCCATTCGGCCGTAGCGCGTCAGCACGTCGGTTGCGAGGCCGTAGTCCATCTCCGGCGACGTCGTGCCGTGCGGATAAATATGATAGGTGTAGAAATCAATCGTCGTCTTCGTCTTCCACCAAGCGGGATCAGCCGTGTGCAACCCGCCACCGCCATGACTGACGCAAAGCGGCGTGTCCGCGTCCACCGCGCGCACCGTCGCCATGGCGTGGTTGGCCCACGAGGCGGGACAGTTCACCATCTCGTTCTCCAGTTCGTAGCCGAACACGAGTGGGTTATTCTTCACAAAGCCGATCAGCTCGCGCGCGTAACGATCCTGGCAGGCGAGCACGTCGGGATCAGTGTATTTGTCAGCGATGTCGCCGATGAGGTCGCCATCGCGGATAAAGCGCCGTTGGAATGCCGGCAGTGCGTCGAGGTTCTCACCGGCAAACAACGGCAGGCACCACCGCTCCATTGCACCGCGATTGAAGTAGCAGGGCTTGACGTAGTCCTCGTGCAGCACGAGCAGGAACTTGAAGCCAAACGGTCGCGCCAGGTCGAGGTAGTGCAGGAACGCCGCGAAGAGGCCGGGATTCACGCGCCCGCCAATGTCCATCGGTTCCATGCCGTTCTTGCGATGCGTCCGCAGCATGAACCGCTGCGCTGTGACGCCGTTGGCCTTCAGAAACTTCAGCCACGCCACGACCTGCTCGTCGCTGGCGTCGGTGAACGAGAGGCGCTTGTCCCACTCGCCGTCACCCGTCGGCAAACCAACCCAGTTCGCGTAGAACCCGCCAAGCGGCAGCCACGATTTGCCACCCGCCGCAAAGTAGCCGTTGGGCAGCAAGCGTACACGGTTCGGCCGCGACCCGCCCGTCAACGTCGAGATTGGCGCGGATTCGCCGGCCAGACCGTCTGCATCTTTCACCGCAACGCGCCCGACCCACTGCCGCGTCGGATCGCCGCGAAACGTCACGCTCGTTCCTTTCACCAACAGCAGTTTGCCGCCCGATGAGCTCCATTTGATCTCCCGATTGCCGAGCGGCAACGGATTGTCAAACTCGTCCGCCAGCGTCGCCGTCACCGCCAGCGGCGGGTCGCCCGGCTGCAACACGCGCGGTCGCGCAGGCTCGACGACGTAGTGATGCGGCGGCCCCGGCTGCACCGGCACAACCACTTTCGCCGCGGACGCCGCGCTGAACTCAGCCGTCGCCTCCATCCGATCCGCCTCCGTTCCCGCGCGACGCGAAACGCGATAACGAAACACTGCCTCGCCCGAGCTGTCGGTCAGCGCCCGCCGCGCCTGATCGTTCACGGCCAGCGATGACTTCGCCGGTTCCTTGTCGAGAACGCCACCAGAACCAGTCGCGAGCGCAAGCAGGACCGGTTGCCCTCTCACCGCTTTTCCATCTGCGTCGCTCACGCGCACGGTAGCGGTTTGTATCGTGCCGGCGCGAGGTCGGGGATCGGCGAGCGCGACCGTCACACACGCGGCAGGTTTGCTTGGAGTGCCGAGCACCTCGACCGCGCCGCGTGTCGCTTGTTGCAGTGGCGTCAGACGAATCCAATCGATCTCGACGTGCGCCGTGATCTTGCTGGTTGGATCAATGCGCAAGGCCGAGAGCGTTCCATGCCAATTGGCCTCCCGGCGCAGGTCAATCCGCACCGTCTGCCAGTTCGTGCCGCGCACCCCAAACTCGTAATGCAACAGACCGTCGCGGCCGACGGGCCGGCCATAGAGGTCCCACTGCGCGCCGGCGACGCTTTGACGAACACGCATCTCCAGTGTCGAGTAACGATCCACGTCAATTCGCAGCGCCGGCCGTTTCGGCGATTCCGCGCCCCACATCGTTCCCCAGATGAAATACGGGTCTTGCTCCACATCAAGTTTGAGCACGCCATTCTCGACCTTGCGGCGGATATACTCCGCCCGGTTGCCCCAACTGGTGATGCCGGCAAAGCCGCCGTCGTCGAAGTCCCACGCCTTGCCGAAGGTGTCCGTCGCGTAATCGGGAATCCTCAGATTACCGGCGCTCGCAGCCGGCGCTTGTTGAGTATTCGTGCCGAAGTAGAGCTGATAGCTCCGTTCCTCTCCTGCTGCGATAGGTCCGTCGGCCCATTCCACACGCCCTTCGCGCATCTGGCACGGCACGTCGCCGCGACCGGGTTGCACGAGTCGCAGCGACTGCGGGTTCACCGTTGCAGGGATGCCCAGCTTCGCCAAGTCTGCCGCGAAGTCCAGTGGCAACACAACGAACGCCCGCTCGCGCGCCTGCTTCTCTTTCGGAACCGTGACAGTGACGCGACACGGCCGCTGGGCGTCGCACCAGTCGGCTGCTTGACTTGGAATGGACGGAAGGAAGCTGGAAAGAACGATCAACGAGCCGAGGAGTCTGCGCATAGTGCTGCCTTCTGTTCTGGCCGACGACCGGCGAGGAGAATGATCGCCGACAGCGGATAGAGCACGCCGGTGCAGATGAAGATCGGCGTGAAACCGTAAGCATCCACCACCGGGCCGGTGCAGAGGTTGGCAATGGTGGCGGCAATGGCGCCGACGGTGCCGGAGAGGCCAACCACTGTCGCCATGACGGATGACGGGAATTGATCACTGATGTGGGCGAGGAAATTGCAGATCCAGAGGCCGTGTGCCGCCATCAGCACCGACATCAACCCGATGGCCCAGCCGGACGACGGCGTGACGATGACGAGACCTGACACTGGTGTAATCAACGCAGCAATCGTCAGCAGCCACGCGCGCGTCTTGCGCGGTGACCAGCCGCGCCGCACCAGCACATCGGAGAGTTGGCCGGCGGCGATGTTGCTGATGCCAAGCGCGAGAAACGGAATCCACGTGTAGTCGCCGATTTCCTTCAACGAGAACTTGCGCTCGTCGGAGAGGTATTTCGGAATCCAGAACATGTAGAAGTAGAACACCGGATCAAAGAAGAACCGCCCTGCCAGAATCCGCCAGACGCGAGCGTCGCTCAACAGTTGGCGCCACGGCACATGGTGACTCGCGGCCTTCGGACTCGGTGTCTGCTGCAACGAGGCGGAATCACGCCCGGAGGTCGTGATCCACCACGCCAGCACCCACGCGAAGCCCAGCAGGCCTGTCGCAAAAAACGCCCCGCGCCAACCAAACCGCAGTGCCATCCACGCAGTCAACGGTGGCGCCAGCACTGCGCCAAAGGCCGAGCCGCCGTTGGCAATGCCGATGGCCAATGCGCGTTTGGCCTCCGGAAACCATTCGCACGCGCCCTTGGTGGACGCCGGAAAACAGCCGCCTTCGCCGAAGCCGAGAAATAATCGCGCCACTCCCAAGCCCAGCGCGCTCATGGCAAATCCGTGCGCACCGCTTGCCGCCGACCAGACGGCTATGCATAGCGCCAACCCCCACCGCGTGCCGAGCTTGTCCACCAGCCACCCACCGGCCGTGAACATGATCATGTAGCTGAACGTGAACGCTGACACCACGCGCGAGTAATCCGTGTTGTCCATCCCGAGTTCCTTCATCAGGCTCGGAGCGAGGACCGAGAGGACCTGGCGATCAAGGAAACTCAGCGCCGTGGCGAAAAACATCAGCCAGCACAACGCCCATGCGTTCTTGGGGTAATTGTTCACGCCGCGCGCTCCTTCAGGCCATAGGCCACCTGTGCGTTCTTCCAGAACACCTTGTCGAGCGCGGTCTGGCCTTTTTCGGCAAAGTAGCTCATCGCGATCTGCTGCACGCGACCAAGCGGCGCGTTATACTCACTGACAGGCCAGTTGCTGGCGTAAATGAGTCTGTCCGCGCCGAAGAGCTTCCACAGGATGTCGAGGACAGGCCGGTAGAAGTCCACCTCGGCCGGCGCGTCGCCCTTGCGGCGCTTGGTGCCCTCCACAAGACCGGACACCTTCATGAACATCTGTGGATGAGCCGCCAGTTTCTCCATCAATTGCTGCCACTCCGCCTGTGGCGCTTTGCCCGTCACGTCGGCTCCCGCAACGTGATTGACGATGAGCTTCAGGCTCGGCACAAGTTTCGTGAGCCGGATGGACGGCGCCACCCACGCCGGCGGGAAGTGCACATCGAAGCTCAATCCGCGCTCGGCCACATCGCTCAGGTCCTTGATGAACGCGCGGTCGTCGAGCGATTTCTCGAACGATTTATCGCGGGTGCGCACGCCCCGGAAGATCGGATTCACCGCGAACCGCTTCAGGTGGCCCGTGAACTCCGGCGTGCCGAGCGGCAGGTTGCCGACCAGACCGACGATGAGCGGGTCATGCGCGGCAATGTCGAGAATCCACTGATTATCCTCCACCCACGTGCTCGCCTCAACGACGACGATTCCGTCCACCCGCTGCGGCACCGGCAGGGCGCGATAGGTTTTTGGCAGCCGGGTGTGATAGAGCACCGGGTCGTTCTTCGCCGGCCACGGCACACCTTGCGGCCGCGTCGGGTCGTAAAAGTGTGCGTGCGTATCAATGATCTTCGCCGGCCGGGGCGCAGCCGTTTCCGCGCAACAAACGGTTGCGGTCAACCCCGCGGCGACTTTGAGAAACTCGCGTCGACTGGTATTCATGATGCACTTATTCCAAGGGCCGTTGTCCATGCCCGACGGACTTCCAAGTCCGTGCTCTCGACATAAACCAAACAAGAAGACGAAAAGAATCGTTCACGATTTCAGGACGTCATCACAAGCCTATTCCTTCTCCACATACGACTGCAGCACATCGGGCATCGGGTATTCGAGTTGAACGTGCTGCTGGCGCAAAGCGGCGCGCAGGCGGTCGGCGGGAACGGCGGGCAAGTTTACGTTCAGTTCCTTCGCCAGCGCTGCGGCAGTACCCGCGGCCTGGCCCATCTGCATCATCGTGCGCGAGAGACGGCAGCTTGACGCGGCCAGCGAACTGAAACTCGCGGCGCGGCAGGCAACGAGCAGGTTGCGAAAGCCCCTGGGTATCAGGCAGCGATAAGGAACGCCGTAAGGCTCGGTCAGATCGCCGCGATGTTTCGAGTGACCGCCGTGGGTGTCCATCATGTGATCGGCAAGGCAAATGATGTCGGAATGCTTCTGGCCGCTCAGGCTGGCGAGAAGGTCGTTCTCAGTCAGGACATATTCGCCCACGACCCGCCGCGACTCGCGCACGCCGAGCGCGGGAGCGATCCACAAGAGACGATAGCGGCGGAATTCCTCAATGCGCGTTTGCCAGTCATGCCAGTGTGCCCGCACGCGCCGCTGGCATTCGGCCAGCGCGGCTTTGTAGCCGAGCCGCATGAACTCCTCCCCTTCCATCGTCGGCAGCATGTTGATGTTCAGGTCGCCGTTGGGATAGTGGTTGACCTGGGCGCCGGTGAAACTCTTCCGCCACCAGCATTGCGCCGGGATGCCTTCGGGCAGCGGCTCGATGCGCGACTCTTTCACCGGCGTGGCGCGATAGATCAACGTAACGCCGTTGATTCGTTGCGTGGCGGTTTCAGGCGCGTCCGGCTCGTTAAACCGATCCCGCGATTCCTGGCCAAACATCATCTGGCATCCGACATTGGCACAGACGGCGCCGTCGCCGGTGGCGTCAACGAAATAGCGCGCTCGCAGATGGCTGCCGTTGGATAGTTTGACCGAGCGGATGCGGCCAGCGTCAGTGGCGGCAGCAACGAAGGAGGTGTTCAGCAAGACGCGGCAATGGCCGGTCTCGTCGAGCAAGGTCCACATTGTTTTGGCCATCGCCTCCGGCTCGAAGGGCACGCCATGCCAATGCTCGCGGCGGTAGTCCGGTGTGTTTTTCTCGCCGCGCGGGACGTGGCGTTTGAGCGTGTCAAGGTAACGGCGGCTTGAGTCCGAGACCGTCTCGCCACCGGGATAGCGAAAGGTCTCCCGCTGAGGATCGAAGGTGCCGCCGTGGCGTCCGTACGAATAGATCGAGATGGCCTTGGACTGACGCTTCAACTGTTTGTAGAGATCGAACGGAATGCCGGTGGCGCCAACGCCCATCTCCCAACAATTCACGCCCGCGCGAACCGACGTGCCGCCCAGACAATCGGCCTTTTCCACCAGCACCACGTCGAGTCCGAGCCGCGCCGCGGCCAGCGCTGCGCCAAACCCGCCGCTGCCGCCGCCGATGACAACCACGTCGCAATCGTATTCGCCGGCAACGGCGGTCAACAAGGATGCAAAAATGCCGCTGATGAGAACAGCCAGTTTCATTCTGGCAGCGCGGCGAGAAGAATTTTCAAGTGACACATGGACAGACGGTTCTTGTTGTTCGCGCAGAAGTATTGCTGCCCAACGAGAAACGTTCAAGCTTTCGCTCTACTCGATCACCAGCAGACGGTCGTGGGCTTGACCCTGGGTTTTGATTTGCAGACCGGTGGCAGTCTTCTCTGCAGCGCATGTCCAACCTGACGCCGGGAATTGACACGAGATCCGGGTCGCCGCAGCGAATTCGCGGCGAATCTCCACGGTGCAGGGGCCGTCGTCCAGCAGATGCAGCACCCAACGATGATGGGGCGCTTGTCGCGTGAGAATGACACGGCTTTCCGGCGGTTGAACCACGAGCGGTGCGGGACCTGCCAGCAGGTCAATCGCCCGCTGCGTCAGCTCCGGTGAGTCGAGGCTGGCAAGATAGGCCATTCTGCCCCGACCCAATGGCCTGACGTGCAGCAAGGGATAGTTCGCGTTACCGCGCTGCGCGGAAAGCAATGTCTCGCCCTCCACGGCCCGCACCTCGACCAACGTTTTGCCATCGAGTTGGATCGGGTTGTCGGCAAGCCTTCCGCTGGCCGTCCAGCTAGCTTTCGCCGACGGCGCGAACGCTTGAAACCGAACGCCCATCTCCTGGGCCAACGCGAAGTCGTTCATCTCTTTTCCTCGCGGGTCGTGTCGCAACGCATCGCCGCCGACCAGCAGGCAGCCGCCGTCGCGGACGTAGCGCCGCAGGCAGTTGAGTTCAGCGGCAGAGAGGCCGGAGGTGAGCGGCAGGATCAAGAGTTTGAAGCGCGAGAGTTGCTTCTGAGGGTTGGCCAGGTCGAGAGCATTGACGAACTCCACCGGCGCGCTGCGCTGGAGGCTGGCGTTGGCGATTGGCTCCATCGCAGCGACGTAGGGTGCGCGGTCGTATTTCGGGAAACGGAATCGCGTTGCCTCCGAGAACACGATACCGACCTGCGAGACGGGCGTGGCGTCGCGCAGCCACGGCTCGATCTGGCTGACCATCGCGTAGAATGGCGCGAGTTGCTCGCGATGCCACGCCTGCAGCGTCTCGTTCGGCAGCAGTGTCTTGTGGTTGGTCTGCTTGTGGCCGTAGTAGGAGTAGCAACGCCCGCCAAGCGCGAGACAGGTCCGCCATTCGCGGTGATCCAGCGGCTTGAGCGGCGCTCCGAGAGCCGGGCCGGCGTGGTTCATCAGGCCGTTGATTGCCGCGGGCTTGCCGATCGCGCCGCGCAGCAGCATCAGCCGGAACGGGTCGGCAAACTCGTTGTAAGCGATGTCCAGCGACCGCCCGACGTTCAGGTCGTTCTCATGGTAACTGCTCACACAGTTCTGCCAGACATCCACCGACGGCTTGATCCGCTTGCACAACGCGCGCAACCGCTCCACTACCCGTGTGGTGGTGGCGATGTAGAAATCCATATGACGCCGTTCATCGAAATCCTGCCACCGCGTCAGCTCCTGCCCGTAGATCTCCCGAAACAGCCGCCGGCATCCCTCGCACGTGCAGTCCGACGACCCGTGAAGCCCGCCCTTCTTCGCTGAGATCAGAATGTCCCACCGCATGCCGTCCACCGGATAGTTCTCCAGCACCTCGCGCGTGTAGGCTTCAACGAGTTCGAGGTAGCCCGGCGCGTTCAGGCAAATCACGCACCGCGACGAACAGACCCCGTTGGCGTCCGGCTTGCCGTGAATGAAATCGCGCCCCAGGTTCTCGCGAATGAACTTCCAGTTCCAGTTCAGCGTAACGTAGCCGAACGCGGCGATCTTGCGTTTGTGCAGTTCCTCGATGGTCCGGCCGAACCAGTCGCCCTTCATGCCGGGAAACTTCGTGCCCACGCGTGTCTCGTGCGTGCAATAGCCGTGATGCGGCACGGCCATGACGACCGTGCCGTCCACATGCGTCTGCCGGCAAAACTCCGCCACCGCAACAGGGTCCGCTTCGCTGAGGAATTCCGGCAGTTGGTCCGGCTTCAGCGCGATCCAGCTCCAGTCAATGTTGAACTGGCGGAAACAATGCGCCGGCCCTTTCGGCTTGTAGTCGCTCACGCGCGTGAACGGCGCGAACCACTCGTCGGCGAACCCCGCGGACGCCGTTAACAAGACCGCCCAGCACAACCACGCTCGTATCAGGTTCTTTTTCATGTGTTCTCCTTCGTGTTCATACCGTAGCCGGGCATTCCGTCCGTGTGACGCGCCATCATGACCCGGCGATGTTACGCCAAGTCATTGCCAGCGTA
This sequence comes from Verrucomicrobiia bacterium, assembly GCA_041651735.1. GTDB lineage: Bacteria > Verrucomicrobiota > Verrucomicrobiia > CAIQCK01 > CAIQCK01 > CAIQCK01. Next base: position 28,285 of record JBAZIR010000011.1, read on the forward strand.
AAACCATTCCAAGGTGACCGCTGAGCGCCGTCTCCGCGTGTAACCTTTCCCCTCCAATAGCTCAGGATTCGGTGGCATGATGTGCCCGAATCTCAATGACCACTGACTCGTCTGCAACGCCACCGCCGCGCGAGCTGTTTGGCGCGACTTTTCGCACGATGCGCCGGAGAAGGGCGCGAGGCTTTCTTCCTTCTGGTCAAGCCGTGGCTCATGGGCGAGGCTGCACACGGAGACCAGGCGGTCGTAGCGGCCGATTGTGGAATGTACCCGGCCGCTCTGAAGGTTGCGGTGCATCGCATGAAAAAGCGGTTCCGTCAGGCGGTGAAGACAGAGGTTGCCAGCACGCTGGATGATCCCGACCCTGTCGAGGCCGAGATGAGCGCCTTGGGAAGCTGAAGAAACTTGGTTACCTCCCTGTGGCGCATCCGTTCGTTTCCTTGAACCGAACGGCGTCGGCAGACGACTCTATTTGTAAAGCTCAATGGAAAATTCCGACTCACTACGAGACGACCTGTTGCTCCTGCGCTGTCAGGCGGATGACGACGGGGCATTCGAGGAACTGGTCAGCCGGTGGCAGCAACCGCTCCTGAATTACGCCTACCGGCTGACGGGGCACTGGGCCGCCGCGCAGGACGCGGTGCAAGAAACCTGGCTCGTGGTGATCCGCGGGCTGGTGACGTTGCGCGACGTGGCGCGATTTCGCCCGTGGCTGTTTCAGATCGCCAGCCATAAATGCGCGGACCATTGCCGCCGCAACCATCGGGCGAACCGCTACACCGAGATGTTGCGCCAGGAAACCCCGGAGTCCGAAACCCCGCCGCCGCACGGGCGGCGCACCGACATCAACGCCGCCTTCGCGCGGCTTTCGCCGGAAAGTCGGACGGTGTTGGCCCTGCATTATCTCCAGGATTTCTCCCTGGATGAGATGGCGGGGATACTGTCGCTGCCCGCCGGCACGGTCAAATCGCGGCTTTTTCACGCCCGGAAGCAATTAAAACAAATCATGGAGAAAGATTATGGAACCATTTGAACACGAACTCCGCGACGCCCTGTGCAGTCCCACGCCGATGCCCGCGACCGACGTGGCGCGTCTGAACCAACAGATCGCGCGGGAATACCGCCGGAAACAACGCACCGCGGAACACATCCTGTGGGCCTTCCTTGCCGGCATGTTCGCAGCGATAATGCTGATGTTCTGGCTGTTCTTCGAAACCGACAACCCCAAGTTGACGCTGCTCATGGCCATCGGCATCATCACGGCGCTGGAAGGGACGGTGCTCATGAAACTGTGGTTCTGGGTGCTCCATAGCAAGTTCGCCACAATCCGCGAAATCAAACTCCTGCAGGTCCTGATCGCCGAGCGGTTGCCCGCGACCGGCGTCTCGCCCGCACAGGACGACATCGCCTTGGCCACCGGCGACGTTGCGGCGGACGAATGCGCCGGCGCCAACCTCTCCGCACGCCCGTGGCGAATAGTGCTGGGATGCATCTGGCTGGTCGCGCTGACGGGCTTGGTCTATTGCGTTTGGCCGCGCCCGGATGCCGGCCTTGCCGGCGCAGTCCTCTACTATGAGAAGACACTGGAGCCGAGCCAGAACATCGGGAAAGAGTGGAGCGACACGTTCGAGGTGGCGCAAAGCAAGAACTGTTTTCACCCGCAGCTGATTCCTGCGACCGGCCGCGCCCACGCGCGGATTGCAGTGGGTCCCGACGGCAAATCCGCCTATTACCAAGGATCGCTCGATGATCGTTCACGTTTCTGGTTCGGCAAGGATTTGGCGCCGGGCCGGTATTTCATCCGCGCCAAACTGGAGCAAGCCGATGGCGGATGCACACTGCGCGTGTATGGCACCGATGCTCCGCGCAACGACCTCTACACGCGAGCCTTCCTGCTCATGGTTCTCGGGGCCACGGTGGTAGCCATCCCACTAGTTTGGTTCCAAGGTCGCGCGCTGCGCCGCCTCGACCCCAATCTGGGACGATGAGGATTTTCTTATGACAATGGCCCGGTCTTCCCCTTGTGACAAATGCGCGTTTGGCATGAGGCGAACGTGGTTGGTCGCACAGGCCGGGATGCGCGCCTTGTTCACCGCATCAGGTCGCTGAAGTTTGCTGTAACCTTTGTCTGTGCATGGACGTGGTCTATAAAGCACGGCAGAAAGCACTCAACCGCATCGTTGCGCTCAAGCTGCATTCGCCACAGGACTTCATCCCGATCAAGATGGCGGAAAAAGCCCGCGAGACGCTTCAGGCGCAAGGCGCTCGTGTTGAGTTCAAGACCTACGAAGGCGGTCACGGTTGGCACGGCGATGTCTTCGGGATGATCCGTAAAGGGCTCTCCTGCCACGATGGAATCAGTGGAGCTTCGCCTGCTGATGCCAGAACGATTGCCAATACTTCGCATCAATCAGATAGGGGTCGGCTGGATCGTGACGGTCGTCAAACGTGACGGGCAGGATGCCGAAACGTTTCATCTCCCGCAGGTATTCCGGCCGCGGCCTGAAGCCGGCCATGTCGAAACGCTTGATGCGGTTCAGTTCGTCCGACACCTTGCTGATCGCCGCAAGAATTTTCCGGTAATCCGCATCCTGCGTACTGCGAAACGTTGGGGGACAGGTTTTGGACTGCGCATCGCCGGACGCGGTGGCGTAACCGCCTGCTTCCTTTGCCAGCGGAGCCAACAGCAGGACCGAATCCTGTGGGCGGCTCAGGTTGTAGAGCAAATGCCGCGAGAGGCGGAGCCGGACCGCCATTTGCGGCTCTTTCCAGCGAGCCGCGTTGCGGTCGCCGCAGATCCAATACGGGTCTTCGCCCGCGCGGTCGAAGCAGGGGCCGTCGGGCAAGACCCGGTTTCCGGTGTGACAACCGGCGCAGCGCTTCGCGACGACCTCAGCCGCCTCGCGCACTTCCGGCAACTGATTGATTGGCCCGCCGTCGTTGGCAGTCTTGTAGTAGCCTCCGATCATCCCCGTGCCCAAGGCGGCGTAGGTGCCTGGATAGGTGGCGCCCGCCTCGATCCAGTAGCGAATGGCGCGGGTCTCGGCCGGTGACAGGTTCGTGCCGTGATGCCCCTGAAGTTTCTTCATGAGCGGGCTGGCCACGGCGCCGATCTGATAAGGAGGGAGGTTGGCGGCCGTGCGATTGCGACCGTCGGCAAATTGCTGCCGGATCGTGAGCATGTAGTAGCTGTGCGAGTAAAGCGGCCCGCGGTCGCCGCTGAGGATCACGCCGCCGTCGCGCTGCCGCGGGTTGTGGCAGGAAACGCAATGACGATCGAGAATGGGCTGGATGTCGCGAGGGAAATCAAAAACCTGCGAAATGCCCTCGATGGGCCGAATCCTGCTTGGCCGCCGCTGGGTCGCGACCCGCACTGCGGAATGGTTTGCCGCCGTTTGCGTGCGATCCTCGTGGCAACCCACGCAGCCGGTTACCTCACCCGGCATCACCGACACGAAGCTCTGCATCCGTTTGACCGCATTCTCGTCCTTGTCCAGCGCCACGAAGAAGAACGCGCGATGAGCCGGAAGCTCGAAATGCGCCGAGCCGTCGGACTCGACCGGCACGGTGCCCAGCACGCGTTCCAGCGTGAACGATCCGCCGAACGTCAAAGGCTCTGGGAAACCGCTGAAGTTCAGCGGCTTCGGCAGAGTCTCCATCACCAGCAGATTCTTAACCGTGCCTCGCGCAACGCCCGCCATGTTGCGGCCCGCGTACACGTCGGACAGGATCAACGTGCCTGTCGGTGACGATTCATCGGTGCGCACCGTGATGACCGGCTCCAGCGGCCGGGGCGTCAACCAACGCGGTTCATGCACCTCCATGCCCGCCGCCATCAGCTCGGCCGGCAAACGATAGAGCACGTTCACGCGCCCTGCCCCATTCATCATCGCCAGCCGGTCCCCGACAGCGACGAGGAAGCAATCCGCGGAAACCGGATAGGGATCGTGGAACCAAGGATGATCGCTCAGCACCCGCTCCGATTCCCGGACGTCCGGCCCGTTCCCCGGGTCCAGAATCGAAACCCCGCCCTGATGCTCCGTCCGGCCGTGCCCCGGTGAACGAATCATAACAATCTTCGTGGTTCCGGGAATCGGCCGGGCGTCAATGAACACGCCGCCGGGATTCATGTTGCCGAAGAACGTCATCTGGCCGCTGCCATCCGGGTTGATCGTCCACAAGTGATGATACTGCAGTTGGCTGCGGTCAACGTATTCCCATCGCGTGTAGAGAATCCGGCCGTCGGGCAGCACGGCGGGCGTGTTGTCGTGCTCGATGTTCGCGGAGAGCGGCCGAATGTCGCGCCCCTCGCCGTCGCAGCGGTGGAGCGTCGCCACGGGCGTGCACCAGCAATTTACCCAGCGCTTGCTTCGCGCCGAACAAAAGACGATGCCACCGTCGGGCAGATACGCCGGCTCGATGTCGTCGAACGGCCCGTCAGTGAGTTGCCGCAGGCCACTCCCGTCGCTGTTGATCGTGTATAAGTGATAGGTGTCAGTTCCGCCTTTGCGGTAAGAGAAAACGATCTTCCCGCCGTCGTAATGGACGCACGGGTCGCGGACAGCGCCGGCCGGGTCTTCCAACAACACCGAGAGTTTTCCTGTCCGCAGATTGAGCCGGCAAAGCCTGCCCTGGCCGTTGCGGATGGGCACCGACGCCTGCTGCGAGTCTCCCTCGGCGAAGTAGCCAAAGTTCGCATACCAATGTTCGCGAACCGTCGTGCGGCAAGCGAAGACGATCTCCTGATCGGTCTTCATCGGACCCGCCAAGGCTGCCTCCAACAGATCCCGTCGACTCTCATCAAACAGATCGCGCTGATACCAAGGGTATGTCTTGCGCAATGCCTGCTCTTCGGCCCGTTGTGCGGGCGACAATTTCGTTCTGGCGGGAGCTTGCGCATGAATTGTCGCGGCGCACAGCGCCAGGGTGAGGAAGGCGGAGCAATAAACGTTCATGGTCTCTCCATCCGCGAAATATGCTCCCACGGATCGGCGTTGCTGCCGAGTTTTTGTTTCAACGGCTCGGTGATGCCGGCAAGCCGCGCGATCACATCGGCGTCGAGGCGCAGATCTGCCGCCGTGGTGTTCTCGACGGCCTGCGTTGCGTTGCGCGCGCCTACGATGGCCGAGGTCACGCCGGGCTGGGCAAGCAACCACGCCAACGCGACGCGGCCCATCGGTTGGCCCAGATCATCAGCCACCCGCTGGATGCCCGCCAGAACCGCGAATGTTTCCTGTTCGCAACCCACCTCCCCGTGCCGCGTCATCTTGCGGCTCGCGGAGAACAAACGCGTCCTTGCCCGCTTCTCCGGAACTTCATCGGCGATCCTGAACTTTCCGGTGAGCAGACCCTGCGCAAGCGGACTGTAACAGAGGATGCTCATCTTGTTGGTCACGCACAGCAGCTGGATGGCGAACTCCACCGCGCGCCAGAGCAAGCTGTAAGGCAACTGGTTGCTCTCCGCCCGCCCAAGTTGAGCCAGCTCGCCGAGGAAACTCGTGCCGAAGTTCGAGACGCCAATGTGTCGAACCTTCCCCTCACGCTGCAACGCCTCCAGCGTCCGCCAGGTCGGCTCCAGCGGCAATGTCTTGCTCGGCCAGTGAATCTGGAGAAGGTCAATGTAGTCGCTCCGCAGCGCGCGCAAGCTCCGTTCGCAACTCTGGCGGAGCTTGTCCGGCTCCAAGTCGGTTGGCGGGACCTTCGTGGCAACGACCACCTCGCG
>JBAZIR010000012.1:0-33488 GCA_041651735.1 Verrucomicrobiia bacterium
CCAATGATACCCGAGGGCGTCACCTCCAAGCTCCGTTGATGGGAGAAAACGACACTCAGCCGTTATCTCGCCCGTCATCGGCGCAGGCAGAAGCGACTGCACATAGGCGGCAGCCTCCGCCAGCTCGGCGGCCAACTTCTTCTGGCTCTCCATCAGAGCGCGATACGCCTCGTTGCGCTGGAGCTGGGCGATGTAGCCGGCCGAGTGATGCCGGATTCGGGCGATCAACTCCACCTTGTCCGGCAGCTTGACCAGATAGTCGTTGGCGCCCAAGCCAAACGCCTCGGCCTTGGTCGCAGGCTCTTCCTTGGTCGAAAGCACGATCAGGGGAATGTCGCGGGTCTTGGGGTTGGCGCGGTAAAATTTGACCAACGTGAGGCCGTCCACTTCCGGCATGACGAGGTCCTGGAGAATGACCGTGGGAGAGATTTCCGTCGCCATCTTCACCGCTTGGGTTGGATCGCTGCAGTAGTGGAAGTTGATGTCCTTGTCCGCCAGCAGCATACGGCGCACGGCCTCTCCAATCATGGCCTGGTCATCCACAAGGAGGACATTGATGGTGTGTCGGGTCAGCGGGGTTATGAGGCTTGGACCCGGGTCTTGCATTGAGGTGGTGGCAGGCTGTGTCATTGGGGACTCTCTTTCACTCTCAGGGGTGGTTGATTGAGCACATGGTCAACAACAGCGGAGCCGATATTGGTCAACGGCAGCACCTGATCGACCGCGCCCAAATCCTTGGCCGCCTTGGGCATTCCGTAAACGATGCTGCTGCGTTCATCCTGGGCGATGGTGAACCAGCCGAACTTCTTCAGACGGAGCAACCCTTCCGCACCATCGCGGCCCATGCCAGTCAGCAATACGCCCACACCGGTGTAAGGCCAATAGGCGGCCGCACGCTTGAAGAAGACATTGACCGAAGGTCGGTAGAAGTAATCAACCGGGTCGCGGCTGTAGTCGAGCGTCAGGTCCGGTGCCATGATCAGATGGTCGTTGGTGGCGGCCAGCCATGCGGTGCCCGCTTCGGGGCGGCATCCGGGAACGGCGGGTCGCACATGAAGGTTCGTTCGTCCATCCAGCCACTTCGCAAAGTCGTCGGCGAACTGCACATCGATGTGTTGAATGAGGACGAAGGCTGCCGGAAAGTCCTTCGGAACCGCGGACAGCACCGTGGCCAGAGCTGTGGGACCACCCGTCGAAGCCCCAATCACAACGAGGTGCATTCGTTGTTCAAGAGGCTTTCTGGCTGGCGGAGCACTCGACACGACCGTCCTCGATATGGTCGTCTTCGACGTGGCAGTCTTTGAACCAATCAAGTGACCGATACTCTCGATCTTGGCGAGCAATTCCTGACCGCCTTGCACGCTCCCGCCTGTTCCGAGGACGGGTGTGTTTACGGCGTCCAACGCGCCGTGGCCCATGGCTTCAAAGACGAGGGAGACATTGCCTTCCACCGTTGCCGTCACCACGAGAATCGCGCAGGGCGAGTTGCGCATGATCCGGCGGGTTGCCTCCGCGCCGTTCATGATCGGCATGATGAGGTCCATGAGGATGATGTCAGGCCGGTCCGCTTCGCACTTGCGCACGGCCTCTTCACCGTCGCGGGCGATCCAGGCGACGGTGTGCTCCGGGCAACTCAGCACAGCACGCCGGAGAGCTTCCACCGCCATCAACACGTCGTTGACAATGGCAACCCTCATTGCTGGTTTTCCCCGATCAAGTCCACAACCGCTTCCAGAAATGCTGCGTCGTGAAATCCGCTCTTGGTGAAGTAGTAGTTCGCCCCGACTTCCATGCCTTTCATGCGGTCTTCTTTGCGTTCCTTGTAGGAGACCAGCATCACAGGCAGGGCGCTGAGCCGGGAATCCTGACGGATGCGCTTCACCAGATCAAAGCCGTTCATCCGGGGCATGTCTACGTCGCTGACCACCAGGCTGTATTGCCCCGAATAGAGGCTGTTCCAGCCGTCCATGCCGTCCACGGCGACGTCCACCTCATACCCACGGTTTTGGAGGAGACGCCGCTCCATTTCACGAACCGTGATGGAATCATCGACGACGAGGACGCGTTTCTGTTTCTTCTGGCCCTGGGAACCGGAACTGGACCGAATCTTTTCAAGTCGCCGGCCGGAGAGCAGGTTTTGGATGGAGCGCAACAGATCCTCCGCGTCCAGGATGAGCACGGGCGATCCGTCCTCCATCAATGATACGGCACTGAGATCCTGCACCTTGCCCAGGCGAAAATCGAGGGCCCTGACGACCAACTCCCGCTCTCCAAGAAAACGGTCCACTTTGATCCCATAGCACGCCTGCTCGTCGCTGATGACGACGACGGGCCACTTCTTGTCTTGGACAACCTGTCCGGCCAACCCCAGGACTTGCCGGGCATCCACCAGTCCGACGTTCTTTTCATTCACGCTGACATATTGACGGCCCTCGACCGTCTTCACCTCGGATGGCGTCACGTCGAGCAGTCTCTCAATCCTGCCGAGGGGGAAGGCGAACGGGTCGCCCGAAATCTCGACAACGAGGGCGCGCATCACCGACCGCGTCACAGGCATCTCGAGGTGGAAGTGGATGCCGCGGCCAAGATGGTTCTCGACGCGCACCGAGCCGGTCACCTCATGCAGGTATGTCCGGACGACATCCAGACCGACACCGCGGCCCGAGACTTCGGTGACACGCTCGGCCGTGGAGAAGCCCGGCAGAAACAGGAAATCCAGAATTTCGGCTTCGGAGAGGCGGCTGGCCGTGTCCTCGGCCACAAGGCCCTTGGTCACGATCTTCTTCCGCATCTGCTCGATGTCAATCCCCCGTCCATCGTCCGACACCGTCACTGTCAGGCGACCCGCACGATGCCGCGCCTCCAACTTGAGCGATCCCTCGGCGCTCTTGCCCGCAGCCAGGCGTTCCGCCGGCAATTCTAGCCCATGATCTACTGCGTTCTGCAGGAGATGGGTCAACGGCGCCTCGAGCTTGTTGAGAATGTCCCGGTCCACCTGCGTGCTCTTGCCGAGAATCTCAAACTTCACATTCTTGCCCAAGTGTTTGGACAAGTCGCGGACCAAACGGGGGAACCCCGTGACTCCGTCGGCAAAGGGACGCATTCGACTGGCAATAGCCTCACGGTAGAGCCGGTCGGCCACGTTCGTAAGTTGGCGCGCGATCAAGTCGAACTCCTCGATCCGCCGCATCACCAATTGATGGAATGACTCGGCCTTCTCGGACACCTCGCGCTGCGTTTGGGAGGATTGGTTTTTCGACGACAGATCTTCCTGGGGCTTGCCGGCGTTCTTTATCAGACGGAGCAGTTCAGCATGACGGCTCTTTAATGCTGTAAGAGCAGTCGTGAAGGCCTCAAGGCGATGCGCCTGCACGGCCGATTCCCCGGCGAGCCCCATGATGCGGCTCAGGTGTTCAGCCGAGACCCTTACGCCCCGATCCTGTGCATCCGCACGCGCAGCCTCCGGAGCCGCGGCAGGTTTGGCCGCAGAAGCCACAGGCTCCGCCACCGCTTCGGGCTTCGGTGGCTTGGAAGGGGTTGACGGCATGGGCGCCGGGCTGGGCGGGGCGGGCGGAGGTGGCTCACCCTTCGAGACCGGAGGACTTGCTGCCGCCGGGGCTTCCTTCTTCTCAGAAACCGGCGCCGCGGTTTTTGCGGCCTCCAGACTGCTCAGCAAACTGTCAACCTCTGTCTGGTGGTCGGTTGTCCACTTTTCGAACTCCGTGTCGGACAACTTCGACATTTGGGCGAGCGTGTCCACTCCCTTCAACAAAATGTCGGCTTGGTCCGAGCCGATGATGATTTGTCCCTTTTGCGCAGCGACAAAACAATCCTCGAGAGCGTGCGCCACCTTGACCACCTGGGTCAGCCCTACGATCCGGGCGGCGCCTTTGACGGAGTGCGCGGCTCTCATCAGGCGCTCGAGCCACTCCTTGGATGTGGGGTCTTTCTCGATCTCCAGAAGGCCCTCGTTGAGGGTGGCCGTTTGCGTCTCGGCCTCTGAACGGAACAAGTCCATCATCGAGAAGTTGCTCAGATCCTGGTTGCCGGCGGCCGTCATATGACACTCCTTGAAAGACCGTTGAAGACCGGGGTCTCGTCAAGCAATCCGATCTTCTTTCCAGCGACGTTCAGCAGCCCTTGCGTGAATTTTTGAACGGACTTGGCCACAGTGGAAGGGACGCTTTGCACATCTTTTTCGGTGTAGGAAATCAGGCCATGCACCTCATCCACGGGGAAGACCCAACTGATGTTGTCCCTTTTGACCACACAGAGTCGAGGATTCGTCCTTGGGGATTCGGCGCCTTCCGGACTTTCGCTCTTTTCGACACCGAGCAGGTTGCTCAACGATACGCAGAGATGTATTTCCCCGCGCACGCTCACCAGTCCCAGAAGTATCTGGTTGCTGCGATGGGGAATGTGTCTCACCGGGCGCACCCCGATCACCTCCACCCAGCAGTGCACCGGCAGCGCGAGCCATTCCGACATCAACCGGAAGACCTGAACGGATTTCTCGTCGCGGCTGACAGTCTCTCGTTCCTGTGCCAGCAGCGCCGCCCACTCGGCCAGATATTCTGGCGGCGCCTCACGGTTGAGCAATGCCCGCCCTTCCAAAGAGAAGGTCGGGCAGTCGCGGCAATGCCCCAACTCGCTCAACTTGGGGCATGAGCGGTCACCCCTGACTCCTATGGTTTTCCAGCACGCGTTCTTCACAACGTCCTCGTTTGCCCTTGAAGGCGGGCCGCCCTGTGCCGCAGCACCTCGGCGCCCGCCGAATCTCCCCGGTGTTCCCGGATCAACGACAGATGAACGATCGCATCGTAGCATTGCTCGTCAAGGTAGATCGCCCGGTTCAAGCACTCTTCCGCTCGTTGAAAGCTCTCCATCCCATGCAACACAATCCCCAGCAGGCAGTAGGCGTCGGCATTCGCGCCATCTTCGCAGAGCAGCCGTTCGCACATGGCCGCTGCTTCCGACAATCGTCCTTGGTCAGCCAGTTGCCGCGACGCTTCAATCGAATCCCTGGGTTTGGGGACTTCACGCGGCGGCTGTTCGGTTCTCTGAGGTGTGCCCGGCTTTCTCGGCGCAATCCGAACCGGGGAAGGAAAAGAGACCCTCGAAGGAATACCCGCCGCCGCGCCAACCCCAATCGCCGCCGCGCCGGGTTCCACCTTCCGAAAATAAAAAGCCCCGCGAGGATTCAACGGCACAAACCGCTCTCTCGGGAAACACGACGTCTCGGCATGGCCGACGAAAAGCAAACCGTTCCGGGCCACGAGACGCTCGATGACGCTCGTGACACGCGCACGCGCCTCCGTGCCAAGATAGATCAGCAGGTTTCGACAGAACACAACATCGTACGGTAGCTTGTTCGCCAGGATATGCCCATCCAGAAGATTCCCGTGGATGAAACACACTCCCTGTCGGGCTTGATTTCTCAACACGTACTCGTTCCCCACGGACTCAAAGAAACCATTGCGCAACGACGCCGGGACGCCACGGAAAGAGTACTGGGTGTATGCCGCGCGTTCGGCCTTGCGCAACGAAGTGCGGCTGATATCCAGCGCGTCGATTTCGTAATCGCCTGGCTTGAGGCCAACCTCCAGGAGCGTCATGGCGATGGAGTAAGGTTCCTCACCGCTGGAACAAGGGGAGCTCAGGATCCGCAAAGGCTTGGCGCGCCGTGCCGGGATCCATTCGTCGCGCACGTAGCGGCCGAGAGAGGTGAAGGAAACCTTGTCACGAAAGAACGAGGTTTCCGGTATCACCACCGCCTCGACGAAAGCTTCCATCTCCTGCGGGGAGGATCTGAGCTTCCCAAGATACTGTTCTTCGTCCTCCAAGTTGCAGACAGACATTCTATTGCGGACGGCGCGGGCAAGTTCCTTGTCGCCCAGCACGCGGGGGTTCATTCCCATCATCTCTGCCAGCAGTTGTCCAAACCGCATCATCATTTCGTGCTTCCGCCAGATGGATTCCCGTCGAACAACAATCGCTCAACCTCGACGGGCAGCAGGTGCTCGGGGAGGACGCACTGGACCATGCCGCCCTCGTCGAGTGTAATGGTCCCCAGATAAGGGGCCTGCCCGGCCACCACCCCCGCAGCCACAAAGTCAGACGCTTCCTTCTTGACCGCGTCGGTCACCGCTTCTGCGATGAGGCCCAATACTTTCCTGGCGCCGCTCTTGAGGATGTAGTTGATCAAGATAATCCTTGTGCTCAACCGTTCCGAGCAAGGGGCACCCAAGGCGAGCATGCCGAGGTTCAGGACTGGGATCACGACACCATGATAATTGAACAGGCCAGCCACATAATTGGGCGTGCCGGGTTGAGGCCGGAGCGGGAGGCACGGAATCACTTCGATTACGTGCGCGGCTTCCAGCGCATACTGTTCCTTACCCAGTCTGAAAAGGATGAAAAGCATAAACGCTTTGGCGCGGGAAGGCCCGTCACCATTCCCGAATCCTCATAGCTTGAATCTCGCCACCTCTTCCTGCAAGGACCTCGCGGCCTCGCGCAATTGTTCCGTCGCCGCATTTGATTGTTTCACCGACTCGCTTGTTTGCTTCGCCCCCTCGCTCAAATGCACCATCGCCTCGCTGATTTGCTCAGCTCCCTGTGACTGCGCCTTCATCCCCTCATTCACCTTCTCAAACTGCCCCGTCACTTCTTCCACCCTCTCAATGATCTGGCTCAATTGCTCGCTAATCTCCCCAACCGCCTTCACGCCCCGTTTCATCTCCTCGTTGAACTTGTCCATCTCCATCACCCCCATGGTCACCGAGCTTTGCATTTCCTTGGCCATCGCCCCGATGTCCAGCGTCGCCACCGCCGTTTGGTCGGCCAGCCGCCGAATCTCCCGCGCCACCACCGCAAACCCCAGTCCGTATTCCCCCGCCTTCTCCGCCTCGATCGCCGCGTTTAGCGAAAGCAGATTTGTCTGATCTGCAACCTTCGTGATCGTCGTAACCACGCCGTTGATATTCCCTGCTTTCTCGCTGATGACCGACAGCTTCGACGAGATGGACGTCGTCGCTGCGGCCAGCTGTTTCATCGTGCCCTCCATGTTCCCCAGTCCCGTCCGTCCGCTATCGGCCAGTTGCCGGGTCCCTTCTGCCGTGCCCTTAACGCCTTCCATCGTCCCCGCCAGTTCCTGTGCCGTCGCGGAGATCTCCTTGACGGTTGTCACGATCCGCGCTGTTGAGGTCTCGAACTCCCCGACTGTCGCCTCCTGTTGTTTCGACGAGGCCGCAATCTCGACCGAGGTGGACACCAACTGCGCGCACGACTTCTGCACCTGTTCCAAGAGAGAGGCGAGGCTTGAGGTCATGGTGGAGATGGCGCTCAACAACTGCCCGCTTTCATCATGACACAAGACGGCATCTGCCGAAGACTGCGACGTTGTCTTCCGGCTCATCGCGGCCAGATCCTTCTCGATGGCAGGGATGGCCTGCCTCGCATCGGCGATATCGCCCTTGGCGATCCACTCAGCGACTTGAACCGCCCGGCTGATCGGCCTGGCAATGGCACCTGCAATTGCCCTAAGACCGAGCAACACACCCAAGGCAAAGATTGTGCCGAGGGCGATTTGCTTCCACATCAGGGCCGAAGCCTTCGCAACGACCTTCTTCTCCGGAACCTGGATGATCACGGACCAAGGCGTGTCGGTCTGACCGAGTTTGATGGGAGCAAAGGCCGTCACCATCCCGCCGGCCGTCCTGGCGATTTCCTGTGCCCCCTGTATGGTCTTCAGAAATTCATCCGATTCATCTCCAAACGCCGCTGTCAGGGGCTTCCCGATGATCCTGGGATTCCCGCTGGCCGCTGCGACCAACCCCTTGTGGCTGATGATGAAGACCTTGCCGGTCTTGTCGAAGATGTCCTGCTTATCGACCAAGCTCTGCAGAAAATCCAGCGACAGGTCAACTCCCGCCAGCCCATAATGTGTGTTGCCGGACATCACAGGCACGACCAGCGAGGTCATGAGCGTGGGCTTGCCTTGTACGGGATAGATATAAGGTTCGATGATACACTCCCGTTTCGTCTCGCGGGGCAGGAGATAGTAATCCCCCTTTCGCGAACCCGTTGAGTCCCGTGTTGTGTCCTCGTATCCCACCAAGGGTTCCACGACGATCTTGCTTTCCTTGTTTCGGCTCCAATACGGAACATACCGGCCGGTGGAGTCAGAACCGGGACTGTTTACAAATTTTGCGTCCTGGCGATCGAAGGCGTCAGGTTCCCAAGCAGTGTAAACACCCACAAAGTCCGCGTTCCTCTCCAGCGTCGTTTTCAGCATGGAATCCACGGTCTCACGCGTCATGCTTGCGCGGGCCGACTTGATGGTGGAGAGCGCGTTCGCCAGCGTTCGCGCCGTGTCGAGGGCGCCGCTGATTACAACGACGATCTCATTCGCATTCTCCCTGGCTGTGCTAAAGACGTTCTGCTTTGCGCTGTCGAGAGCGATGGTGCGGGTGGTCATGGACGTATAGACCACGACGATGCCCAGCGTGCCGAACATGCAGAGTCCGACCCACAAGAGAATCTTGTTTCTGATGGATCTGCGACGCATGGGCTTCCTGTTCTGTTCGAACTAGACCTTGAATCGCGATGTTTCCGTCTGCAACGCCCGCGCGGCTTCACGCAACTGCTCTGTGGCCTCGTTCGATTGTTTCACTGACTCGCTCGTCTGCCTCGCTCCTACACTCAACTGCACCATCGCTTCGCTGATCTGCTCAGCCCCTTGCGACTGTGCCTTCATTCCCTCGTTCACTTTCTCAAACTGCCCCGTCACCTCTTTCACCTTTTCGATGATCTGGCCCATCTGTCCGCTGATATCCCCCACGGCCCTCACGCCTCGCTTCACTTCCTCGCTGAACTTGTCCATCTCCATCACGCCCACCGTCACCGAGCTTTGCATCTCCTTCACCATGGTCTCGATGTCCAGTGTTGCCACAGCCGTCTGGTCTGCCAGCCGCCGTATCTCCCGCGCCACCACCGCAAACCCAAGCCCGTATTCACCCGCTTTTTCAGCCTCGATCGCCGCGTTCAGCGACAACAGGTTCGTCTGATCCGCCACCTTCGTGATTGTCGTGATGACGCTGTTAATGTTCCCTGCCTTCTCGCTGATCACCGAGAGTTTGGATGAAATGGACGTCGTTGCTTCGGCCAACTGCTTCATCGTCCCCTCCATATTACCCAGGCCCACCCGCCCACTGTCGGCCAGTTGCCCCGTCCCCTCCGCCACCCTCTTGACCTCATCCATCGTCTTGGCCAGTTCCTGCGCCGTTGCTGAGATCTCCTTCACCGCCGTCACGATCCGCGCCGTCAACGCCTCGAATTCCCCGACGGTCGCTTCCTGCTCCTTTGACGTCGCCGCAATCTCCGTCGAGGCAGACACCAACTGCACACACGATTTCTGAACCTGCCCCACCAGCGAGGCCAGATGCGACGTCATCGTAGCAATGGCTGCCGACAACATTCCCGTCTCATCGCCCCCACGCCGTCCTTCCTGCGGTCCCACCGCCTCCGTCTGCGATGCTCCCATGGCCGCCACCTCCCGTTTTGCCTCTGCCAGATCCCCTCGCGCAATGATTTGGGCCACGTCGGCTATCTTCCGGATGGGCTTGGCGACTGCGCCCCCCAAGAAAAGAGCAAGGATGGCCGCAGCGACCATGAACAGGCCACCGGTGATGATGGTATTGGCGATCAGCTTGCTAATCGCGCTCTCAACGTTCTGGTAAACTCCATGATACTCGTCATCGTAAACCCCCGCATCGATGATCCAATCCCAAGGCTCGTAATAAACCAAGGCAACGCGTTTCATTCTCGGCACTGTCTCTCCCTTGTTTTGCCATGGATACTGGTCAAAGAAGACCGTTCCTGGCGGGGTCGCCAAGGCCTTGTCTACAACGTCCTTGATGACGGTCCGGCCGTTTGTATCCCGCGTGTCGATGATGTTTTCCCCGTTTCGTTCGCCGGCTTTGGAGAGGACGTAGCAGCCCCGCTGGTCCCCCTTGGCGCCGATGACGCACACGTAGCCCTCTTTTCCTACCGCGATGGACTGAATAGCGTCGCGAATCTCTTTGAGCACGTCGCTCATATCCCTGCCCACGTAGACCATGCCGATGATTTCTTTCTTGTCGGCCCCTTTCCAAATAGGCTCATACACGGTTTCTTGGAACTTGCCGACGACCTGTGCCATGCCGGAGTATGTCTCGCCTTTCAGCACCTTCGCCAAAACCGGATTGTCCGTGCCGTCCGGCATCTTGCAGGGAATATAGGTCCCGATCATCCGTTTGCCCTCCTCGTTCCGAACGGTGGTGCATACACGGATCATATCCCCCTCGGCGTTCATGCGCTGGAAGATGGTGCAATACTTCTGAGAGTACCTGGTGATGACATCCACCACGGGTGACTCGACGTTTAATTCGACGTTTTGCCCCAACCACACATCGCCCACCATCATCTTCGGGAGCGGAACATCCGTCACCTTCTGCGTGAACTGATTGCGCGCCTTCCAGGTCACGGACTCCTTGCCGAGGGTAATGCCACCTGAGCGACTAATCTCTTCCTCCGCCCCTTTCAGTGTTCCCAGAAGGTGCCGGGTATTCCCCTCCCGAACCGTCTTGCACATCAAGTAGACCTGTTTGACTGTCTTCTCGACCTCAGCCTGAGCGAACGTGTTCATGTGACTCAGAACACGCTCCTGTAGCGGCTTCTTCTCAAAGATTGTCAGTGTGATAGTCGCGACCAAGGGCACCAAGGCCGCCAGCACGGCCAGCCCGACTACTTTGTTCTTCAGCGAGAGCTTCATGACTTTCTCCTTCAGGTTTACCGTGCGACCGTAAGAACTGTAATATGCCGGTCAGAGTCTTTGAAAGGAAAAACCGGCAGCCACCCCCTGCCCCACAGTCGGCGCTTCAGAAGCGAACACAACATGCGGGTTCTTTTGATGGTGACAAATGAAGCGATCGCAGGATGTCAGTCAACCGCTTCACACCGCTTGACGACAGTGCGAAACAGGGAAAGCACAACTGGCAGGACTGCGCTCCCAATTCCTGCTGCCGAACGACGTTCCTGCCAACGCGATGATTAAAGGGCGTTCTTGTAGATTTGAACGATATCGCCAAGCGTGGCCAGCCGCGGGTTGGTGAAGCTGCACGCGTCCTTCATGGCGTTTTCGGCCATCAACGGGAAGTCCTTTTCCTTGACGCCCAATTCCTGCAGTCCGGCAGGGATGCCGACGTCCACGGAAAGTTGCTTGATGGCCTCCAGCGCGCGTTCGGCGGCAGCGCGTTGAGACAGGCCATCCACCGGTTCGCCCATCGTTTTGGCGATCACGACGAAGCGATCCAACTTTGCAATCATGTTGAACCGCTCCACGTGTGGCAGAAGGATGGCGTTGCAAACACCGTGCGGCAGATCGTAGAACCCGCCCAGTTGGTGTGCCATGGCGTGAACGTGGCCCAAGCTCGCGTTGTTGAACGCCATGCCGGCCAGAAACTCAGCGTAGGTCATGGCATCGCGGGCCGCGAGGTCCTGGCCGTTGGCCACCGCCGCGCGCAGGTTGCCGGCGATCAACTCGATGGCCTTGAGCGCGCATGCGTCAGTAATCGGCGAGGCGATGGTGGAAACGTAAGCTTCCACGGCGTGCGTGAGCGCGTCCATGCCGGTGGCAGCGGTTAACTTTGGCGGCATGCCGACCATCAGCAGTGGATCATCCACTGAAAGCGTTGGCGTCACGCGCCAATCCACAATGGCCATTTTCACCTTCCGACGCGTGTCGGTGATGATGCAGAAGCGCGTCATCTCGCTCCCGGTGCCGGAGGTCGTGTTCACGGCGATATAGGGCGGCAAGGGTTTGGTGGATTTGTCCAAGCCCTCATAATCGTGAATGGCTCCGCCGTTGCTGACCAGCAGCCCGACGCCCTTGCCACAGTCGTGCGGACTGCCGCCGCCAAGGGTGATGAGAGAGTCGCAGCCGTTTTTCTTATAGACTTTCACACCGGCCGCAACGTTGGTGTCCGTTGGGTTGGGAACGGTTTCGGCGAACACGGTTGGCTTGAGACCTTCCGCACGAAGCAAAGCGCATATCTGTTCGCCCATGCCGGTCTGCACAACGCCTTTGTCGGTGACCACCAAGGGTTTGGTCATGCCGAGAATCTTGGCGCGCTTGCCGATTTCCTTGTGGCAGCCGATGCCCATCAGATTGACCGGGGGGATGAAGAACGGGAATGTTTGCGTTGTCATGAATAACCTCCTTGTTTCACTTGGGAACTTCTTCTCTAACGTTCTAACTGACGATAAGCGCGACAATTAGACACCGCCGACGAGCGACTCAAGCCGAACTCGCACAACGGCGGTGGAACCAGACACCGTCCGATTCCATCGGTCGCAACATTCTATAGACTGCGTTCGACGCCGCTCAGTCCAAATGCTGGAGGAACCGCTTCGCGCCCTCTACGAAAGGCGAAAGCGGCGGCACTTCATTCGGATCGATGATGCAGTCAATGACGGTTGTCTTGCCTGAAGCAATCGCTTGTGGCAGGAGCCGCTTCAATTCACCGGGCTTCTCCACAGTGTACCCCACTGCGCCCAAGCCCTCCGCCACTTTTGCGGCGTTGATCTTGCGAAACCGGGTAGCAACGGTGTTCTGCCCCAGGCTGAAGGTCTGGAGATCATGCACCAAACCGAGCTTCTGGTTGTTCAGGATGATGAAGACGACAGGGATGTCGTTGTGGACCGCCGTGGCAACTTCCATGCCGTTCATGAGGAAGCAGCCGTCGCCGGCCAGACACACGACGGGGCGGCGACCCGCCGCCAGTTTGCCGCCGACCGACGCCGAAATACCATAGCCCATGGAAAGCATGCCAAACGGCGTAATGACCGAGCCGGGCCGACGGAACTTCATGTAGTGAGTCACCCAGTTGATTGAGTTGCCCACGTCCACAAAGAGGATCGCATCGTCGGGCAGCGTTTCCTGCAATTCCCGAACAAGGCGCTGAGGCTTGAGCGGCACACTGTCGGAATCCATTTTCTCCGGATTGAGGCACGTGCCCACTTTATCTCGAAGGTCCGCCACAGCTTTCACCCGATCCTCCCATTTCGTCTGACTCGTGGTGAGATGGCGCAGCACGCGGAAACCAATTTCGTTGATGATGGTGCGGGCGTCACCCACCAGCGGGATTTGCGTGGGGTAGTTCTTGCCCATTTCCGCCGGATCGATGTTGATGTGGATGAGGCACTTCGATGGCGCGAGACGCGGATCCCACGACATGGTGGTCATTTGGTTCAAACTCGCTCCCACGACGAGGAGCACGTCCGTCTCGCCGGACTTGAGATAGCTTTCCGCCAATGGCGAGCCGCATAGACCCAGCACGCCCAACGCGAGCGGATGGTCCTCAGGAAATGCGCCTTTGGCCTTGGGCGTGGTGGCCACAGGCAGGTTCAGCATCTCCGCAAGTTCCTTGATGTCCTCGCAAGCCCCGGAGGAAACGGCGCCGGAACCCACCAGCATGGCAGGGTGCTTGGCCTGCACGAGTTGTTCGGCGGCATCAATCACCAGCCGCCGATCGAAATATTCCACCGGCACGCGGATGGCGGTCGTGGCCACGGTGTCAAATTCGATCTCGGCGGTTTGAATGTCTTTCGGGAAACTGAGATGAACCGGCCCCTTCTTGCCGGTCATGGCGGTGCGCAGCGCAGCCTGCAAATCCTCGACCGCCTTGTGCTTGGAAATGATCATGCTCGAGTGCTTGGTGATCGGCTCGAACATTTTCACCGAATCAACGCCTTCCTTGGACGAATCCTGAAAGGCGCCTTTGCCATACACGGAGGTCTCGACCTGGCCGGTGATGACGAGGATCGGCACGTTGTCCATATAGGCGTTGGCCACACCGGTCATGAGGTTGGTGGCGCCGGGACCCGAGGTGGCGAAGCAAGCGCCAAACCCGCCTTTGACGCGCGCATAACCGTCCGCCATGAAGGCTGCGCCCTCCTCGTGCTTGGCCAGAATGGGCCGGACCGCCTTGTTGCGGTTCGTAGCGCCCAACAGCGGCACGATGGTGGTGCCTGGGACTCCGAAGATGTACTCCACACCTTCGGCCTCTAGAAACTTCATGACGACGTCGGCGACTTGGGTTTTCATAGGGTGGGCAGGATCAGCGGTTAGGAAGCGTTCCGCGCGGCTTCTTCGACGGATTCGAATACAGGGATGATATTGGTGAATCCAGAAGTCTCCAAGACCTCATAAACATATCCGGTCCGGGCACACACAATCAGCAATTGGCCTCCGGCCTTTTTCAGCGGCTTGGTAACAATCAACAACACGCGCAGTCCGGCGCTGGAGATATACTTGGTGGCCGCGCAGTCGCAAATGATATTGCGCGCTCCGCTGGCTACGACTTCCTGAAGGGCAGCCTCGACATCCCGAGACGTGAGAGAATCAATCCGTTCGATCAGCTTGACGACAGTGGCGTTGGGAAGTTTTTGTGTTTCCATGGTTTACCTCAATCAATTCGCAACAAAAAGAACGCGGACGACATTAAATTTTCCGCGGCGAATGTGAGCTACTCTCCACATAACTTGGAAGCAAGCAAGGAAAATTTTGGTCAATTGCGAATTCCGCCGGCTCACAAGCACGTTGTTATAAGGACGCCAGATGTGTTCGCACGGGCGGCGCTGGTTTTCCGAACTCAACACGTGTCAGCGCCGAATCGCAATCGTCAGCCGATTGCGGCAGTCGCGGCGTTCGTAGCGCATCTCTTCGGCGAACCTGCGGACCAGATGGATCCCGAGGCCGCCGGGCACTCGCATCTCGGCTGGGAGATCGACGACCGAGTCTGGGACCTTGAGCGGATTGAATTCGTGGCCATCGTCCTCGAGAATCAGGAGAAGCCGTTCGGGCAGGATTTCCACGCCCAAGAGTATCTCGTGCGCGTTTGCGTCGTCGTAGCCGTACTTGAGGATATTGGTGGCCATCTCCTCGATGGCGAGGTTGGCGACGTGAACCGCCGCGCCGTTGACGCCGTTCTCTTCAATGAACCGCACGGCCTCTTCGGTTGCACGGTTCAGATCGGCCAGACGGTTCTGGAAGCGTCTCTCGAAAACTTTTGACGGTTCGGTGCTCATTAGAACGTGGGATATTGAACTCACCGTCCAGCGTGCAGAACCCTCCACGCCTCACGAGAAAGGCGGGTCACGCTTGCGACTTTCGACGGCGGCATTGGCAATATGGCTTTGATCAACACGGCCAGTCTATGAATCCCGCGATGAACCGACAACCAAAAAGAGCGCCGATCAGGCCGATACGCCGGCACTCAGCCTTTGGCGCACACTTCGTCAATTCTGTTGCGCTTCGGTCCAATGCCAACCTTCAGGCATTGCGATCACGCGGCCGCGCGGAGCGCCGTGGGCCAGCGAAAACTTGTAATCGAGGTCGGCAAGTGGCATATATAATGCGCACGAACCGCAATAAGGAACCACATGAAACGAATTGCAGTTATCATCGCGTCGTTGCTCGTTGTGTGCGCGCTCGACGCGGCTAACGCGCAGACGGGTAAGAGGAGCCGGGCGGGCGGGGATGGCTTCGCGATCGGGCAGGTGGCTCCGGAAATCCAAGGCAGAGACCTCGAAAGCAAGCCGATGAAGCTCAGCGAGTTTCGCGGCAAGGTTGTCGTCCTTGATTTCTGGGGATTTTGGTGACCACCCTGCCGGGCTATGATCCCACACGAGCGGTCGCTCGTGAAACGATTGGAAGGAAAGCCGTTCGCATTGCTGGGCATCAACAGTGATCAGGATAAAAGCGAAACGCGAAGGCGTTGTCGCAAAGAAGACATGACCTGGCGCAGTTGGTTCGATGGTGGAGGCGGCCCGATTGCCGCCGCTTGGGGTGTTCGCTCCTATCCCACCATCTATGTCCTCGACCACAAGGGCGTCATCCGTTTCAAGAACGTCCGTGGTGAGTCCATGGACAAGGCCGTGGACGAACTTTTGGCCGAGCTGCAAAAGAGCGGTGGCAAGTAGTCGCGCCGCCGCCCAGCCACGTCGCTGGGCGCGCAAACGCGAGGAGCGGGAGAGCAACGGCGTCTCATAGGAGATGGCGTGTGGTGCTTTGACGCCGTCACGGCGTTTTCTGGTTCTTCCCATGTGATTTTACATGGCGCCAGTTTCTTTTCCGTTTTTCTGTCCTCTCTCTGTGTTGCTGGCATTTCTGCATCAAGATGCGGCCTCAAAACCACGCTGCGCACGACCGGCTGTGTTATGACTTGGACAGACACATCTTTCAGGTTGCCGAGTCGGAGAGGTGTGGTAAGATTGCTTCGGGTTCCCGCGGTTGGGAACCGGTTGAAGTCAAAAGAAACAACAACCATCCACTGAAAGGAAACGCATGACAAAACTGCTGAGTTCATTGGCAGTTGTCGGGTTGGTCGTAGGATGCCTGGTCGCCACGGAGTTGGTGCCCAGTGCTCTCGCGGCCGATGCTGCAAAAGGTCGCGTCTATCTGATCGGTGTGCCTGGTGCCACCTGAGGGAGTTGTCCAGCGGTCGTCCGTGAGACGATCTCATCCCTGCCCGGCGTGGCCGAAGTCACATTTGATCGCGATACATTGACGGCCATCGTCACCATGAAGGATGACAAGTGCGAACTCACCAAGAAAGCGGCCAATAAGGCTCTGCTCGGCAAAGGTGATCGTTACAAAGTCGATTCCTTCAAAGAGAAGAAGAAATAGCCCGCGGGCAGTTCAGTTTAAGCCGGAGGCGGCAGGTGTCGCCTCCGGCTTTCTTTTTGCCTTTGTCAAAATCGGTGAAACACCTGCAACCGGTATCAGCTATCCTGTTCGCAGCAGGTGATGCCCTGTGTTGTCTGCGCCGTAGCACGCGACAGAAGCGATAGTCGAAACATCCAGCCAGCCTCAATCCAGCCGCAGTCTCATTTCATCACGAAGAAATCGCTCGTCACCATCGGCATCATCACGTTAGCGGCCCGCGGGCTTGATTCGTGCCGCAACTTCGCCAACTAACGCCCGCGCATTGTCGTAAAACAATGCAGTGATGGCAGGACGCGGGAGTTTGGCAGCGGTGGCGGCCTGTTGAATGGCGCGCAATTGCTCGTTGAGGAATGAGGTGAACTGCAACTTCTTCTTCTCGTCGCACAGCGAGAGCGACCACGGACGCGGCGTGATGTAGGTGTATTGGTGGTTGATCTCGACGGCCTTGCCCTGCGCGAGCGCGATGGGGATGTCCGATCCGTAAAGGACTTTGCTGATGGGCACCTGGCAAAACAGGTGGGCAATCACCTCCCAGTGTTGAACCATCGCGAGATCGAAGTAGAGGTTGGGAAGCTCGCGCAGGTCGTCGAGAAACCCCGTGATGCCGCGCAGATAATAGGCGCGGCCGATGTGGGCGAGAATGATCTTCGCGCCCGGCCAGCGGACGCAGAGTTCGCGCAACTGGCGGCGATTGAGCGGGTCTTCCAGCCGTTTGGAGCGCGGGATGTGGAGCATCACGAGCAGGCGGCGTTCGTGCGCAATGGCCATCGCCCAGTCGGGCAGCATCTCGGGGATTTCGGCGTTCGGGATGTCGTCGGGACGCGCGTAGTCGGGATACGGTTTGAAGCCGAGGAAGCCATAGCGGTAAATGTCGGTGTTGACCAATGCGGCATTGTCGCGGCGCGGATCGAGCAGGCGCAGCGGAAAGAAGCGATTGAAGTCCGCGCTGCCGCCGACGCAGGCGTTGTTGCGCTCGTGATTCAATTTCGGGTCCGGATAACCGAAACAAAGCGCCTCAACCTGCCGGCGGGGAAAGGCAACTTCCAGATCGGCAGCCAGTTCTTCGTAAGTGTAGGAAGTGATGGGCACGCCGCCGCAGGAGAACGGCGCGCCGGGCAGAAACCCATCCGTGGGCGTAATGTGGACGTGGGTGTCGAAGATTTTTGCGGGAACGAAGTCGTTCAGTTCCTCGCGGAAAATCCGCTGGTTGTAGTCGCGTTCTTCGGGAGTGCGCCAGGCATTCATGGTGGGTCAGGAAATGTTGCAGTGTTCGATCTTTAACAATGCGCTGAAGTGCGCCAGCGCCTCGACGTGATCGTCGAACATCAGGACGCTGTGGTGCGTGCCGCCGAGATGCGAGAACCCTTCGAGAAACCGCGCCAGCGGCATCGCGGGACGAATCCAGCCGCGCACCCAGCGATTCAGGTCGGGATGTGTGCCGTCGGCGAGCACTTCGACCGGCGCAGTGATGAGACGGAAGCTGTCGTTCGGACCGGGTGAGAGGTTCACCAGCGTTGCGCGCCCCGGTCGCGGGGCGCAGGCGATCGTCGCCGGATTCAGCGCAGGGGTGAACGGGTATTCTTTTTCGTAGAGCAGCGGTTGCGCGGCGGCGACGGCGGGGTTGATTTCGCCCATGTGCGAGAGGAACAGCGATTGGCCGGCCCAGTCGGGACAGAACATTTCGGTGAAGGTGGCGGCTCCGAATCCCTGCAACAGCGCGCCGACGAGCGCGGCCGTGAGCGCGTCGCCTTCGCCGGCGTAGCCGGTCCCGCGCGCCATCGCTTTGCAGCATTCGAGGAACGGAACGGTGTTGACGGGACCGGTGGATTCCTTGAAGGCGAGGAAATTGAGGCTGAACGCGCCGAAGCCGCCGCGGTCGAGAACCCGGCGCAGGCCAAGCCCGATGCGGACAGAACGCGCGTGAACCGCCCCGTCGCATTTCACGCAGAATTGTTTCTGGTCGGCGGCGATCTCGGCGGCGATGGCATCTTCGCTGACGGCGTTGACAGCGTCGGCGAGTCCGTCGGGTTCGATGTTCTCAACTGCGATGCCGAGAATCTGTTGGAGCACGTCGTCGGCCACCGCGAAGTCGTCCATGCCCGGAAACACTCCGCCGATCCGCAGGACACGCATCGAACGCAAACACTGCGCCGCCCGTGCCGCTCGAACCGCAGCCGCGCATCGCTGGATCACGCTTGGATCGTCAAGATGGCCGGCGACGACGCGATACGGCTTGTCCAGCCGTCGCAGCACCGACGCCAAATCCTGCAAACCGTGGATGCCGTGGTTTTCCAGAAGGCGCATCGGGTTCACGTGACCGCCGAAGTCGAGGTCCGGCGTTGTGTCGAGCATGATGATGGGCAGCCGCGATTGGGCGAGCACCCCGGCGGATTCACCCGAGGGCGAGTAGGCGAGGTGCAGCGTGATGATTGCGTCCACGTCCTCCGACTCGAACCGCTCCACGGCACTCGCGAAATCCGGGCGCGTCCGTCCGATGGGCGCAACGACGACATCAAGCCCGGCGCGGCCGAGATGCGTCTGGACGTGCTCGACGAACGGCGCGACTCGGGCCGCAAGGTCCGGCAAGACGCCGTCGTAGAACTTCAAATACAAGGGAAGCAGTCCAACTTTTGGTTTCTTCATTTCTTCTCCGGCATGGTGAGCGCGTAGGGTCTGCCGGCCCGCACGTGACCGTAAAGGCGCTCAGACGTTTCCAAGTAAAGCGACCGGGCTTCCGCCAGCGCCTTCCGGTCGAGGCCGGCCTCGCAACGAACCGGCTCGGTGGCCGCGCGCGCGATCCTTGGATCGAAAGCGTAGAGACAACCCCGGGCGCCCATCAGTTCCGTTTCGACCACGCGGTGAACCGGCAGCGGCGTGAACAACGCAGTGAACAACGACCGGATGCGCGCGTTCTTCGCGGTGCCGCCGCAGAGCACGAGACTGTCAACCGCGCCTGATCTCGCAACGGGATCGAACACGCGGGCGAACTCGAAAGCCATCGCAGCGACCGCCGCGCGAAAGAGGTCGGCATGCGTCGTGGCCGGGCCGATGCCGAAAAACGCCGCGGAGCCGGTGTGCGCAGGACGAAACGCGTTGGGGCGATTGAGCCACGGCAACGCGACGAGACCCGGTGGCGGCAGCAGTTGTTCGGACAAGATTCTGGCGGCCCGCGCGAGCGCGGTTTTGTGGTCGGCATGAACGAAGGTTGCGAGCGCCCAATCCAGAGTGACGTTGCCGGTCAGCAGCGGCATAATGACCAGCCGGCCTGTTCCAGTCGGAGCGGCAATGCACAGTTGGAACGGCGCTCCGCCGCGACACGCGGGCGGGAGAACAAAATTACCGACCCACGCCGTGCCGAGTGAACATTCGAGCGGATGGCGTGAGACATGGATCACCGACAGATAGCCGGCCTCGTGGTCGTTGTAGGGGCCGGCTACCGGAATGCCGGCGGGCAGCTTCAGCAAAGCAGCCGCGTCCTGCGTGAGCGGATGCGTCTCGTGTCCCCGCCGCAGCGGCGCGAAGAAGTCCGTCGGCAAACCGAGTTCAGCCAGCGGACGCGTGGTGAGCCGGTGATGCCGGGCGTCGTAACAGCCGGATTGCAGCGCGTGACAGGCGTCCTGCCGCCATTCGCCGGTGAGCGCAAAATAAACGTGTTCGCCCGCACCGACGCAGAGTGGATTGCCCTTGAAGAGTCGCGGCCACTTCTCGCGCAACCACTGCGCGCGGGCCAAGCCCATGCCCGGTTCGTCGCGCAGCGAGAAGGCGCGCCACCAGCGCGGCGGAAACTTGGCCGCAATCTTGTGGAAGTGGCCGAAGGCGCGCGTGTCGTTCCACAAAATCATCTGTGTCGAGGGAACGCCGGTCTTGCGGTTGACGAGGATCGCGCTGCCGCCCTGCGTGGCGAGGCCGATTCCGCGCACCTCGACCCAGCGGTTGCCGACCTGGTGGCGCAGTGAGCCGGCGACGGCGCTTAGCGCGCGGATGAGCGCGGCGGGGTCTTGCTCGCGCTTGCCGGTTTTGTCCACGTCGAGCGGGAGCCGCTGCTCGGTTTGCGCGAGCAGGCGTCCGCGCCGCGCATCGAACACGGCGGCCTTGAGCGAGGTCGAGCCAATGTCTATGCCGAGATACATATCAGTCGGGATCGACCTTCACGACGGTTGCGCTGCGATGTGATTCCAGCGCCGCGGTCAGAATCTTGTGGTGCAGATGCGTCTCCTGCGGCGTGATGCAGCCGGCGAACTTGCCGGGCGTCTTGCGATGGACGAGTTCACTGACGAACGACGCCCACATCTGGACGATAACGTCGGAGAAACCGGATTCAAAAATGCCGCCGGTGATTGTCGGGAAAGTCATTTCGTGGCCCATGTCGAGGTGCTGCCACGGCTGTTCGCCGCCGCTGTAATCGAGCAGTTGAATCGTGTTGGCCTGCTTGGTGGAGAAGCGGGCGGACCGGCGGGTGCCGAGCACTTCGAAATTCCATGAATTCTTTTCACCGGGAGCGATGCGCTGCGTCTTAATGGTGAGCGGAAAAGTCGCGCCCGTGACCGGATCGGCGGTCTCGCACAGTAGCGTGGCGTTGTCCCACGTTTCACAGGGAGTCGGTTTGCCATCGCGACCGGGGCGATGAGTGAAAACGCGGGTCAGGATCGCGCGAACGTTGCGCGGCACCCAACCGGCGCGGAGCGGCATGTGGAGCGAGTGCAAGCCGAGATCGCCGAGGCAGCCGTATTCGCCGTTGGCGGCGACGGTGCGCTTCCAGTTCATCGGCTTGTTCGGGTCGAGGTCGCTGGAGTGCTGGAAGCTGGCGTTGACTTCGAGAATCGTGCCGAACTCGGCGCGCTCGATCATGCGGCCCATGCGCTGCATGGCAGGGAAGAAAGGGAACTCGGAAGAGCAGCGCGCGAAACACTGCGGATGCCGCGCGAGAACGGCGAGAATCGCCTGGTTGGCGGCAAGGTTGATGCCGAAGGGCTTCTCGCCCATGAGATGTTTGCCGGCTTCGATGGCCGCGCCATACAGTTTCTCGTGCAGGTTGTGGGGCACGGCGATATAGACCGCGTCCACTGCCGGGTTCGCGAGGAGTTCTTTGTAATCGTTGGTCGCCTGTTTGATGCCGGCGAAGTTTTCCGTGAACCAGCGGAGCGGCTCGGGCGTTGCATCGCAAACTGCGACAAGTTCCGGGCGCGCGTCCATTTGCAGAAGGTGACACCAGCGCGCAGCAGCGGAGGCAAACTCGCGGCCCATCAAGCCACCGCCGATGATTCCGAAGCGAATGGTTTTCATGATTTCGCAGCAGCGTCGAAAGGATTGGGCGAGCACGGCAGGCCGAGTGCTTCGGCGACAGCCGGATACACCAGCTTGCCTTGGCAGGTGTTCAGGCCGTGCCGCAAGTCCGGCATCAGTTCGAGCGCGCGCTCGGCGCCAAGATTGGCGAGCTTGAGGGCATAAGGCATCGTCGCGTTCGTGAGCGCCTGCGTGGCGGTGCGCGCATAAGCGCCGGGCATGTTGGTCACGCAGTAATGAATCACGTCCTGTTCGACGAAGACCGGATCGTCGTGAGTGGTCGGGCGCGAGGTTTCGGCGCAGCCGCCCTGGTCAATCGCGATGTCCACAAACACGGAACCAGGTTTCATCTCCGCGAGCATCTCGCGGCGGATCAGCTTGGGCGCAGCCGCGCCGGGAACCAGCACGGCGCCGATCAAGAGGTCCACCGTGGCGAGACGCTCGATGAGATTCTGCTCGTTGGAATAGAGCGTGTGCGCCGAGCGATCGAACGTGATGTCCAGAAAACGCATCCGCTCCAGGTCCACGTCGAGGATGGTGACGTCCGCGCCAAGACCGACGGCCATGCGGCCAGCGTTGATGCCGGAAGTGCCGCCGCCGAGCACCAGCACGTTGCCGGGCAGGACGCCGGGCACGCCGCCCAGCAGGATGCCTTTCCCGCCCTGCGCCTTGCTCAAGTAATACGAGCCGATGATGGTGCTCATGCGCCCGGCGATTTCGCTCATGGGTTCGAGCAGTGGACGGCGGCGGCCGACCTCGACGGTTTCGTAGGCGATGCCGCAGGTGCGGCTTTCGAGGAGGCGTTTGGCCAGGACCGGTTCGGCGGCGAGGTGCAGGTAGGTGAACAGCACGAGGTCAGGTCGCAAGAAGCGATATTCGTCGTGTTGCGGCTCCTTGACCTTGATGACCATTTCCGCAGCCCACGCGTCGGCAGCGGTCGGGACGATGGTAGCGCCGGCTTGGCGGTAGATTTCGTCGGGAAACCCAGAGCCGACGCCCGCGCCGGTTTCGACAAGGACTTCATGCTTCTGCTGGACGAGCATGCGGACGCCGCCCGGCGTGCAGGAAACGCGGTTTTCTTTGATCTTAATCTCTTTGGGGATTCCGATTTTCATTTTGATTCTTTCGCTTGGATTGCCCATTCGAACCGCGTGAGGATGAAATCCACAACGGTTCGCGTGGCGATCAGGGGAATCTTGGTGAGCACGGCAGGCGGGCAATCCTGCTTGTAGGTCTGCGTGCTGATGTCGAGGCCGCTCTCGTTGAGGCGGCGGGCGAAGGCTTTCGCGGCGTCGAGTTCCTTGAAATAGAGCGTGCTCATGTGACGCTTGCCTTCTACGGTGGAAATCTTGTCCGGGTGCGCAGCGGCGAACTCGCGCACCCGCGCCTCGTAGTCATCGCCCACGGCGCGGGTGGCGCGGGCGTTCGCGCGCGCCCAGCGCATGGTGACGAGGTAGGCGAGCGAGGCGAGTTCCTCCTGACCGTTGGTGACGAGCGCGCCGAACTGCGGCATGCAATCCATCGCGGCGCTGAAGATCAAACGCGACGCGGGATACTCGCCGCCGGGAAAACCTTTGCCGACCGCCACGAACGACGGGGTGAGGTCCCATTCGCGGAACATGAAGAAGTCGTGGTGCCACAGGCAGGATTGGATTTCGTCCACCACCGTCGGCACGTCGTGCTGGCGGCAGAGGGCATAGGCGCGTTGGAGAAACTCGCGCGACAACAGACGGCCGCCGTAGTTCATCATCACGATCTCGTGGAAGAAGCCCGCGATCTTGTGCCCGTCGCGCTCCCATTTCGCAAAAGCGGCTTCGAGGTCGGCGATGCTGTTGGGCCGGATCGGGCAGACGCGATACAACCCGGCCTTCTCGATCCCGGCGTAAAACTCCGGCCACATGCCGCGCGCGGCCTGAATCAGAATCGTCGTGCCGTGGTAGTTGGCCTGGAACCCGCCATCGTCGTTGCCCATCACGAGGATGACAGGAGTCCGCCCGCGGTATTTCGGCGCGGGGTAATCCGGCTCGATCCGATAGAAGCGGGCGAGAATCATCTTGAGCGCTGCCTCCGCCGCAAGGCTGCCGGTTTCGAGATTCAACACGCGGTTGCAGACATACGGGTCCTGGCTGGCGAGGACTTTCGCCAAACCCGCAGCGTCGTCGGGCGCGAGTCCATTGGCCGCGCAAACCAGTTCTTCTTCGAGCAGGCGGGTGATCTGCCCGCGGGTGTTGTTGTGCGTCGCGTTCGGGATGCCCAGCTGCCGCGCGCGCTCCAGCAACGCGTAGCCGGGAAATCCGTGCCCGAGCGGGGTGTGGTAATGCTCGCTCTTGGAAATCAAATACAGCCGCCCGTCCTCGCCGACCCGGAAAAGCCCCAACGCGCTCAGCGGCGCCATGCCGGGCTTGGTGGCGGAATCGAACATCTTCGTTGAAGCGCCGCGAACCGGCGCGCCCGCTGGTGGCTCGGCCACGCGCTCGCCGACTTGTTTCAGCAACGCGTGTTGCCGCGCCAGGAAATGTGCCGGCAGAAAATCAATCGCTTCGCAAGCGAGCGCAGTGAGTTTGGCGGCGTCTTCGCCGGTCAGCGCGGCGCGGGCGCGGCAGGAAGCCTCGGCGCGTTCGCGCCCGATTACGTCGGCGAGCGAGGCGTTGACGGAATTGAAATCCAAGTTGGGAGCAGATTTGTTTGACATGGTCACAACCTCAAAGTCCTCTGGCCGGTCCGAAAAGCTGGAAGTAAAACAGGCAGGCATACAGCGCGACAACCGCCCCGGCAAAAATCGCCCACCACAGGAACAGGCTGCGCCAGCCGCCATACTTCAGGCGTTCCGCAGCCGGCAGCGGCGCCATCTTCGGCGACCAGATGATGCCCGCGAGCTTCTCAGGCGACGGCGCGCGCGTCAAGAGTGACACCACCACCATGAGCGCCATGCAGGTGAGCCAGACGACGAAGGTGCGGTTCAGCCAGTTGTCGAACGGGCGCAGTGCCGCCACGTATTTGAACAGCACATGCTCCACGAACGCGGTGAATGGAAATCCGAACCACAACACAAACGTCGCCGCCGCCGCCGTGGCCCGCTTCCACATCACGCCCACCAGGAACAGCGAGGCAATCGGCGCCGCCACCCACGCGCCGACGTTTTGGATCGCGATGAAGACGCCCATCTGGCGCTTCGTGAACCAGACTGCCAACAACGTTGCCGTGAGCAGAATCAAGAACGCGCTCCATCTTCCCACCGCAACCATGTGCGCGTCGCTCTTGTTCTTGCCGAGGAATGGACGATACAAGTCCATCGTGAACACCGTGCTGCAGGAGTTCAGCACGGAGCTGATGTGAGAGAGCATGCCGCTGGCGAGCGCCGCCATCACAATGCCGCTCAAGCCCACCGGCAGCAGTTCGCGCACGAGTTTCGGAAACGCCAGGTCCTTGTCCGCCAGGCCCGGATACAGCCGGAAAGCGATGATGCCGGGGATCACGACCAGCAGCGGCAGGAGGATTTTCATGAAGCCGGCGAACACCACGCCCATGCGCGCATCCCACTCGCTGCGCGCGCCAAGACAACGCTGCACGATGAATTGATTGGTGCAGTTGTACCAGATGCCCACCGAGAGGAACAAAGTCCACACGCCCAACCACGGGTATTCGGGATCGGTGATCGGGTAGATGATCTTGAATTTCTCCGGCGCCGCGTGCATGAGCGCGGACAGGCCGCCGACTTTCGCCAAACCCATGACAGCCACCATCAAGCCGCCGGCCATCATCACGACGAACTGGAGAAAATCCGTCCACGCCACCGACTTCAATCCGCCGTAGATCGTATAACTCCCCGCCAGCAACGCGAGCGCGATGATGGTGACGGTCTCGTTGACATCGAACATGCCGCGCATCGCCTTCGCGCCCGCGAGCATCACGACCGCCATCTGCGCGACGATCCACAACACGAGGCAGCAGACGGCAAAGAAATACCGGCAATGCGCGTTGTAGCGGCGCTCCAAAAACTCCGGCATCGTGTAAAGGCCGCCCCGGATGTAGAAGGGCAGGAAAATCCAGATCAGCGCGGAGAAAGTGATGACGTTGCCCCACTCCCATTGTGCCACGACGAAACCCACCGCGTAAGCGATGCCCACCATGCCGATGAAGTGCTCAGTGCTGATGTTGGCGGCGATGATCGAGCCGCCGATCGCATACCAGGGCAGTTCTTCACCTGCGAGGAAGTAGTCCTTCGCATCCGACGCCTTCCGCCGGCCGACCCAGATGCCCAGCGCGACGGTGAACGCCATGTAAAAGCCGAAGAGGATGAAGTTCAGCGTGTTCATGGGCGATCTTGTGTCAGGGAACAGTCGTCGTAGGTGACATGGCCTTCCTGATACGGGCAGCGGATGACGGTGTTGAGGAGGAAACGAATCTGCGTGGTGGAGGCGCCCGTTGTGAAACGGCGGACCAACTGTTGATACGGGGCTGCCTTCTTGACTTCGATTTCGGCGTGGCGGTGGACGACCTTGCCGGTGGTGTCAAGTTCCAGGAGGACCAGGCTGGCGGAGTCTTTGGGACCATGGCCGAAGCCTTTGCCGTGCAGGTCCGTGGTGCGCACCCAGACGGATGCCACGTAAGCTGTCTTGGGCGCGACATCAACATCCTGCGCGATCATCGTGTGGGCGTTGCCGTCGCCGTGGGTGCGAATGGCGCCCTTGCCGCTGTGAAACTCCGGCAGGCCCCACTCTGGATGTTTGATGTAGTCCGCTTCCTGCCAGATGTAGGACTTCTTCGATCCGGCGAACTGATAGGTCCATCCTGCAACGTCGCGCCGTGTGCCGCGCAGCATCGTTGCGCCGTGATTCGTCTCCTCGAACCCCGGATTTATCAACAGATTGCCGGTTGGCTCCGGCGCAGATGAGGAAACGGCCTGCGCTCCTTTGCCGCCGTCGCCGGGGCCGAGTTCGAGGGCTTGAACGAACGCTTCACCGCGAAAAAGCTTGTCGCCATCCATGACGCGCGCGGCCTTGAAGCGAACCTCGATGATGCCGTTGCGCGGCGCGATGTCGTTGAAGACGAGGTCCAACGCGCGGTTTGGCCCGCCGGCCGTGGCGGCAACGTCGAGCTTGGTTACGACGCGCCGGCCATTGATGAGGATGTCAAAGCAGTTCAGACGCGTGTCGAGTCCGC
Organism: Verrucomicrobiia bacterium; assembly: GCA_041651735.1. GTDB lineage: Bacteria > Verrucomicrobiota > Verrucomicrobiia > CAIQCK01 > CAIQCK01 > CAIQCK01. The sequence continues at coordinate 27,215 of JBAZIR010000012.1, forward strand.
GCGTGGCGGCAAACTTCAGCCGCACGTGATACTTGCCCGGCCCGACTGTTGCGTTCACCCAGAATTCGTGACCGTGAATGCCGTAGCGATACAGTTCAGGGTCTGATGTGCCGCTGATCGCATTTGTGGCCGGCGTGGGCCACCACGAAGTGACCACCGAGTCTGTGCCTTGGCTCGATCGGGTGACAAACTCGGTGGCGGGCCGCCAACTCCGGTCTTGTGAGTCGCGGCAGTCATTTCCGCTCGTGCAGCCAAAAATCATCCGCTGAGTCTCCACCGGCCCGGTTCCGGACGGGAAACCGTGCGCTTTGTTTTCGCTGGAGAACTGCACGGCCTCCACACCGACGAGGTTGCCCTTCGAATACGGGTTGTGTTCGTCGCGCGGCACGATTTTTAGCGTGTGCCGGCCCTGTGCCAAGCCGTTCTTATAGTAGAGCACCTGCCCGTTGCGCGGAGTCGGATTCCAGCAGTCAATATGAACCAACTGCTTCTGATCGTCGAGATAGACATCGGCCAGGCCACCGTCAGGCCCCGCGCGCCCAATCAGGCGAACCTGATTTCCTTCGAACGTGGCGATGATCGCTGCCCCTTCGCGCGCCAATGCCACACCGTCGAGCACCTGTTGCGGATCGGTGCCGGCAACAATGATGTTCTTCGCGCCGTCGTGCCGGATGGTGACGATCGCATCACCGTTGGAGAGCATCTTTACCGCGTAGCCGTTCGCGTTCGTGTTTGCCCGTTGCTCCAGTTTCTTCCCGTCCGCCGTCACCGTCCTCGGCGCAAATGCGAGACGCAACACTTCGGTGGTGTTTGCCGGCGCATCGAAGGTCGTGTATTCGATCCGACCGTCGCCGTAACTCACCGAGTTCACCACCGCCGTCGAGCGAACGATGTGGTTCTCCCGGCTGGTGCCCACTTCTTCCGGCAGCCAACCGATGCTGGCCAGCACGAACCGCAGCGGCAACGGATGCGCGATGTTGAACCACGCGCCGTTGACGATGGCACCGCCGTCTATGTTGTCCTCGGAGACGCCTGTTTCATGCACGTCGTAGGTTTGCAGCACCATCTGGCGGTAAGCCAGTTCACGCATCCAGGCGTCGTCCGTATCCACGGCGTATTGTGCGAACGCGGGCGCGTGAATCATCGGGCTATACCAGAGCGAGCGCCCGCAGCAACTCGATGATTCCGGATACGCCCAAGCGCCGCTATATACGTCGCCGTTGGAGGCGGGGCTGACGCTGGTGTGGTTGAAGAAAAGCGTGAGGATGTTCCGCACATCGCAGCCCCAGTTGGGGAACTCGGTCTTGTTGTCCATGATGTATCGCGCCACCTCGGAGGTGATGAGGCACGACTGCACCGCGTCTTCCCAGTCCCAGAAGTAGCGGCCCCACGTGTCGTTGACCCACCACATCGGCAACAGCTTGTCGCGCAGGTAGCGCCGGCCTGCGTCGCGCGCGGCTACAACGGCATTGTCCTTGCCCGTGTAGCCCAGCCGGATGACTTCATCCAGAAAACGCGCGATCATCACCACACCGGACGTTTGTTTGTTGCCGAATGCCTGCTTTCCCCACTTCGCATCGTCAGGATTGGCGTAGCGCGGCCACGGGTCGGCGCCGGGATTGAGATTGCATTTCGCAGCCAGAACATCCGCCCAATGTTTCACCGCCTCCAGCCAGCGCGTGTTGCCGGTGAGCTGATACGCGCGAAGCAGGCCCTCGCCGGTCGATCCAACAATGTCGATTTGGATCATCCCCGTCGGGTCGGCTTTGCGGTAGGTCTTGCCCTTGGTTGGCGCGCTGATGAACAAGCCGGGCCATGGGTGATCGTCCGCTGTCACGCAATGATCCAACACGTAATCCGCCATATAGGTGACGTGGGCGATGGCCGCCGGGTCGCCCGTATAGCGGTAGTAGTCCACGAAGCCGTTGAGCACGCTGGTCGCGCGTTGGCCGAGATCGCCGTTGTGCCAGTCGGTCGTCGCCAGCGGCGTGATCGCACCGTCGGTCGCGATCTTCCAGTGGCCGGTGAAAACGTAATGCGGATATGCGGCGATGGCATTGGTCGCCTGGGTCCACGGATAACGCTTCAGCGTCTCCGCCGCAATGCGCACGCGCAGGTCGCACTGGCCGTTCAGCCCGCGATACCATGGCGCGATCACGCCGTGCGCGTCATGGACGGTTTCGTGGCCGTAGTAGCGTTCCTGGACGGTGTCCGCCCAAGCGGAAGAAACCAGGACGCCAAACAGGATGGTCATCAGGTATTTCATTGTCGTAAACCGGCGCGGCGGCTGTAGCCGACGATGTCCTCCGCGGTCTCCGCCGAATCCGCGGTTGCCCAGATGAACAGCCGCGTCGGATCCAGCGCGCCACAGAGGACATCTATCTCATGTTTCAGGTCGGCGTCACCACCGTGGTCTCCACCATAGTAAAGCTGGATGGATTTCCCGCCTGCCTGAATGCGCCGCAGGAGGTCCAGCCATTGCGAGGGCAAAGGGTTGCCCGCACCTTGAATCCACTGGATGCAGTCCAGTCGCTCCCATTTCAGCAGCAACGGCACGTGCCGGACGGCTCCGGGGCCGTCGAGGTGATACAACGAATGATCCACATGGGCGCAGCATTCCAGATTGTCCTGCGCGCAAAACGCCTCAAACATATCCGGGCTGATCATACATGAAAAATCGTTTTGCCCGATGCACAGAAAACGATCCTGGCTCCAGCCCATCGTCCAGTTCGACGTGCCCTGTCCGGCAGGCAGGATGATCTCTGAAACCGTGTCCACGACGAACTTCCACGAGTCAGTCATCTGCCGCATGGCTTGATGGATGGCGTCGGGATTATTGACGAGATCCGTGGCCAAGTTTTCGGGGCCACGGATGGCGCTCAGGGCGTCAATGCCAGTGTGCAGATCGGGATAACCGGTCACCCACTTGCCGTCGCCGACGCGAACCGACTCCCGCAACAATTGCAGGTAGAGCCGCCACCACCGGTTCTCCGGGTTGATCCGCAGCTGCGAATGCCCGGCCCAATCCTGCACGAACGTTTTGCACCAGGAAGTATTCTGGTGCGGCCGGAGTTCGAGGTCTGCGCCGAGCCACGCGGCGAACTGGTCCGGCCCCAGCCATGGACAAAAGACCGGCAGCGCATCACCGGCGTAGTGAGTGCCGCCGAGCGTGTGGTTGGCCGCCGCCATCACGTAATCCACGTTCGTCCACAACTCTTCTTCCGAAGCAGGCTGTGGAACAGACTGCGAAGGCTTTGTGCCGGGCGCAGTCACCCACAGCAACGGGCCTTGATCGAGTTCGCCTTTCCAGAACGCTTCATTGCGCTGGAGCGCCCGGGCTAGTTGTTTCTCCTCGATCCAAATCGTGTTCATGTCCCGGCCAACGGCACCCTCACAACGTGAACTGCGGAATTTTCAGTAACTCGCCATCCTTCAGGGCGGACTGATGCGCCACGATGCCGGCGACGCTCATGTTCAGCGCCGCCACAATATCCACCAGCGGCTTGCGGTCTTCGAGAATCGCTGTGACGAACTCGTTCATCAGGTGGCCATGTGAGCCGCCGTGGTGGCCGCTGGCAACGCGGGCCGGCAGCGGCGGGCGTTCCAAGGATGGCAGCTTCTTTTCCAACCCCTGATACTTGTCGTAGAAAGTGCCTCGCTGCCCGCGAATCCGGCCCATTTCCCCGCCAGCGCCGGGCGTGTCCCAACTGACCGCCATCCGCGCCATCCCGCCTTCGCTCGTGCGGAACAACGCGATCTCGGTGCCGAACGGATTCTGGTAGCGGTTGTTCGCCGCTTGCAGGTGCTTGACCACGCTCGGCATGCCCATGCACGAAACCTCAGTGAAGCTCCCGCCGGTCACGCCCACATAATAAGCGTTGGAGTGCGTGGGATAAAACTGCGGTGGCAGGCCGACGCGCCATTCCTTGTAGGACGGCAGCGGTTCACTCATGTAATGGTAGTATTCCCCCTCCGCATAGACCAGCTTGCCCAGACCACCGGCTTTGTAAATCTGCCGCATCGCATGGAGGTCGGCGTGAAAACAGGACGTCTCGAGCATCATATATTTTTTACCGCTGGACTTGACGGCTTGGAGGAGCGGTTCGGCATGTTCCAGCGACCCAAAAACCGCCGGCACAGCCGTGGCGACGTGCTTGCCGTGTTTCAGAACCTCGATGCAGTGCCGGGCATGGCTGGGCGCATCGGTTGCCACAAAGATCGCCTCGATGGTGTCGTCTTTGACCATTTCTTCGAGCGACGGATACGTTTTGTTGCAACGGCAGGCCTTGGCCAGTCCGTCGCAGCGATCGGGAATGAGATCGCTGACGGCCGCGACCTGGACGTTCGGATGGTCCTGAAAACTCCACGCCGCACCGAACTTGCACAAGCCGTAACCGGCGATGCCCACGCGAATCTTGCGATCGGACACCGGCTTCCATCCTTTGGAGGCGTTGGGGTCGACGGCAACCTTCTCGAAACCGGGGATGGGTTTCTCCGCGGCCTGAGCCGTCTGTTTCCATGCCAGCGCCGCCGCAAAGGCGCCGGTCAATCCAAGAAAACTTCGGCGTGAGTGCAGGCGTGAGTTTGGGGAGTCTGGTTGGCTGTGAGATGAACGATGATTCATGGCGTTAGAGTTCATGGGCCGGAGTCTGACCCAACGCCGTCATATTTGACATAGACGGCGCACGGGAAAAACATGCATTATTTCAACCATGCACTGGCAGCCGTATCACAAGGACTGGAAGCCTCTCTTCCAGGGCGAGCTGGGTTTGCGCGTCCACTGGTTTGGGCGCTACGGCGGCTACGCCAAGTGGAGCGTCAGGCCCGCGCGGCTGGCGGCCGACATGGTTTCTTTTTTCTTCGTGGAGAAAAACTCCTGCTGGGCGATCGTCAACGACCGGCGCATGGTTCTGCGCCGGGGCGACCTGCTGGTACTTCGAGGCGGCGAACAATTCAGCTACGGCCACGACCCCGCCCGGCCGCATGTCAGCTTGAGCGCGTCGCTGGCGCTGCGTCAGGGCAGCGCGGCAAACCTGCTCCTGCACCGGCGGTTCAAGCGGCGATATACCTGGCGCGATCCGGCCGAGTTCGCGCGTGAGTTCGAGAAAGTCCTCCGCATCAAAGCCGGCACGTCCCGTTTTCGCGACTTGGAGATGGCCGGGGCCGTCTTGGAATGGCTGGCCGGCCTGCTGAATCGTCTGCGCCCGCCGCTGCTGCCCGCTGCCGACGCGGCTCGTAACGTGGTGGATCGCATCCTGGTGGCGGAGGCATGGGTCGTGCCGCGGCTGTCGCAAGTCATCACGCTGGCCGACTGGGCGCGAGCGGCGGGATTGACTCCGGTTTATTTCGGCCGCGCGTTCAAGCGCGAGACCGGCCTCAGACCCATGGAATGGCTCAACCAGCGCCGCCTGCAAGTAGCCCGCCAGCAACTGACCAACACGCGCCAGAGCGTGGCCGAGATAGCCGACGCGTGCGGCTTCGTCTGTCCGTTCTACTTCTCACGCGTATTCAAGAAACACTTTGGCCAGTCCCCAGTCAACTATCGCAAAACACAGCTCTGAGTGCTGGTTATTCGTGTTTTACGAGCCTTCAACCGTCTTTGTCTTGAGCGGAGTCTGTTCTTCGATGTCTCTGCGCAGATCGTAGAACTCGCCGCAGCGCGAAGATGTTGAACCCAAAATCAAAACTTGTTCTGCACCTTCACCGGCTTGCCGGATTTGATGGACTCCCAGCAGGCGGCGAGCGCGGCGATGGTCTTCACGCCTTCCCAAGCGTCAATGGCGGGGCGGCGGGCGTTCACGATGGCGTCCTCGAAGTCGGCCATATAGCGCAACACCGCAAGCCCCTGGCCATAGGCGCCCATTGTGTCCGGAGGGTAGGTGTATTCGATGGGGGCGGCCTTCTGCCGCGTTCGGCCAACATCCGCGTCGGTGGGGCTGGCAGTCTGCGGCTCGCTTAGCCGCACCTTCAGCGACGTCGGTTCGAAGTCGGTGAAGTCCGCAACCGCGCTGCCGCGAGTGCCGTAGATCGCGAGGCCCATCATCGGATACGGCGGCTGAACGATGCCATACGAGCCAACCAGACGCGCCATCTTCCCGCTGCGGAACCGAGCATTGATGATGAAATTCTCGGGCAGCGGGTAACGCGGTATGAGCGTGCTCTTGCACGCGTAGGCGTGCACTTCTTCAACCTCGCCCATGAACCAGACCAGCGAGTCCATCGGATGGCACACGCCGCCGTAGAGAAAGTCCTGCGGCGTGGTGAGCCGCCAAGG
>JBAZIR010000013.1:0-33218 GCA_041651735.1 Verrucomicrobiia bacterium
TGCCGGGTGACTGTTGGCGGCCATGGAGCCGTTTCGGTCGACGGAAGCAGTGCTTGACGCGGCGGCGTGGGTTCGGGAATCTCCTGAGCATGAGCCAGCTTCAGGCACGCACTGTCATCCACCCACGGGTTCTGCTTTCAAGAATCGCGATGGTGGCTTTGACGACCGTCGCGGTATGGACCAACGCAATGGCGGCGGAGCCGTGGTGGCCGGAGTTCCACGGGCCAACTCGCGACAACCACTCGCGCGACACCGGGCTGCTGAAAGAGTGGCCGAAGGAGGGGCCGAAGCTGCTCTGGAAGTTTTCCGACTGCGGCCGGGGATTCGGCTGCGTTTCGATAGCCGAAGGACTCCTTTTCACGACGGGTGATTTTGATGACGAGTTGATGGTGTTGGCGGTGGATCTGGGCGGACGCTTGAAATGGAAGGCGCCGAACGGCAAAGCGTGGAAAGGCGCGCAGCCCGGCGCGCGCACCACGCCCACCTACAACGACGGCGTCGTCTATCAGATGAACGCCCACGGTTTGCTGTCGGCGTTCACTGCTGCCACCGGCAAACCGCTTTGGTCGGTGGACCTCAAGGAACGGTTCGATGCCCAAAGCGGAGGCTGGGGTTTCACGGAGAACGTCATCATCGAAGGCGACATGCTGCTCTGTATGCCCGGCGGCGCCAAAGGCCGTGTCGTGGCGCTCAACAAAAAGACCGGCGCGACGATCTGGGCCAACACGGAAATCCCTGATCGCGCCGCCTACACGTCGCCGATCATTGTGACGCACAATGGCGTGCGCCAGTTCATTACACTGGCCCATGAGACCATCCTGGGGGTGGATGTGCGCACGGGCAAATTGCTTTGGAGCCACAGGCATCCGAGCACCTGCGATCAGAACGTCACGTCGCCGATTTATAACGAAGGCGCGGTTTACGTGACGAGCGGCCATAAGGCCGGCGGACGCATGGTGAAAGTCAACGCCGACGGTCGGGGCGCGACGGAAGCGTGGTTCGGCACCGACCTCGACAATTGCCATGGTGGCGTGATAGCGCTCGATGGTTACCTCTACGGCAGTGGTTGCCGGCTCTACAAGAAAGGCCTCGTCTGCCTGGAGTTCGCCACCGGCAAGACGATGTATAATGCCCGCGAGATTGGAAAGGTCTCGGTCACCTACGCCGCCGGCCGGCTGTATTGTCTCGGCAACGATTGCTCGATGTCGCTGGTGGATGTGACGCCACAGCGCGCGGCGATCGTCAGCCGGTTTGCACCGCCGTGGGAAAACAAGCCGCCATGTCTCTCTCATCCGGTGGTGTGCGGCGGACGGCTTTACATCCGCCACTTGAACGAACTGTTCGCTTACGATGTGCGCGCCGGTCGTTAGCCTTTGTCCTCCTTACAATCCATGAAAGCATTGGTTCTCAAAGCTTACAAAGAGTTCGTCATCGAAGACGTGCCGGTGCCGGAGTTCGGGCCGGACGAGGTACTTGTTGCGGTCAAGGCGTGCGGCATCTGCGGCAGCGACGTGCACGGAATGGACGGCAGCACCGGGCGGCGGCGGCCGCCGATCATCATGGGCCACGAGGCGGCAGGCGTGATCGCGAAGACCGGCGGCGCGGTGACCGGGTGGAAACCGGGCGACCGTGTGACGTTCGACTCGACGATTTATTGCGGCCAGTGTGATTTTTGCCGTGCGGGCAGGATCAACCTTTGCAGCAACCGGCGCGTGCTCGGTGTCTCGTGCGATGAATACCGCCAGGACGGCGCGTTTGCGGAGTTCGTGGTCGTGCCGGCGCGCATCCTTTATCGCCTGCCGGACGCGCTGTCGTTCGAGCACGCAGCGCTGGTGGAGCCGTTGTCCATCGCGCTCCATGCTACGCGGGTGGCACAGACGTCACGTGGTCAGGCGGCGGTGGTCATCGGGGCAGGCATCATCGGCTTGATGTTGGTTCAGGCACTGCGAGCGACCGCGTGCGAGCAGATCATCGTAGTGGATGTTGCCCCGGATCGGCTGGCCATGGCGGCGCAGCTCGGCGCGACCGCCACCATCAACTCCGCCAACGCCGACGCGCCGGCGGAAATCCTCTGGCTGACAAACAATCGTGGTGTGGACCTGGCCTTCGAGGCGGTTGGTATCACGGCGACGGTGGACCTCGCGGTGCGTTGCGTGCGCAAAGGCGGCGCGGCGACACTGGTGGGCAACGTCACACCGAAAGTGGAACTGCCGTTGCAGGTCGCGGTGGCGCGCGAGCTGACCATTCGCGGTTCGTGCGCATCAAGCGGCGAGTATGCCGATTGCCTGGGTCTGCTGGCGCGCGGCACGGTGCAGGCTTCGCCGCTTATCAGCGCGGTTGCGCCGCTCGCGGAAGGCGCGGCGTGGTTCGAGCGTCTCTACCGCAAGGAACCGGGCTTGATGAAAGTCATCTTGAAACCGGGCGAATGAAATCCGGACGAAAACCATGAACACCAACCTCTTTGACCTCACCGGCCGTGTTGCCATAGTCACCGGTACCAGCCGCGGGCTGGGCCAGTATCTCGGCCGCGCGCTTGCCCACGCAGGCGCGGACCTCGTCATCACGAGCCGCGACACGAAAACGCTGGCGCCGTTCCAACGGGAAATCGAATCGCTCGGCCGCCGCGCATTGCCGCTGGCGCTCGACGTGCGCGATCACGATAGCATCCAGCAGATGGTGGCCGCCGCCGGTGCGCATTACGGGAAGATTGACATCCTCGTGAACAACGCCGGCTGCAACGTTCGCAAACCTGCGCTGGACGTGACGTGGGACGACTGGAATCTCGTGCTCGACACCAACCTGCGCGGCACGTTCTTCGTCGCGCAGGCAGTGGCGCGGCACATGATCGAGCGGAAATACGGTCGCATTATCAACATCGGCTCCGTGACGTGCGTTGCTGGCTACGCGGGACTCGGCCCCTATGGCGCGAGCCGCGGCGGCGTGAAGCAACTCACGATGAGTCTTGCCGACGACTGGGGCGTCCACGGCATCACCGTGAACTGTCTCGCGCCCGGCTGGTTCAAGACCGCGCAGAATGCGGTGATGTATGAGAACAAGGAGTGGGTCGAGTATCTCTGCGACCGCATCCCGCTGAAACGTCCCGGCCAGCCGCAGGACCTCAACGGCGCGGTGGTGTTTCTGGCGTCGGAGGCGAGCGGCTACGTCACCGGCCAGACGCTGCTGGTGGACGGCGGCATCTCCACCGGCGCAACACGTGCGTTGCCGAAGAAGAAGTAGATACAGCGCAGATTTCCTGTAACAAATTTCGGGCTTCGCTTCTGAAGAAGGTGTATGAACACATCTGAGGCGAATCCGGCCATGCCGAACGGAAACACATGCCCTCAATGCGGCGCCGCGTTGCCGGCGGGCGCGTTGGCGGGACTCTGCCCAGTCTGCCTGCTCAAGCAAGGCGCTGCCGCCGATACCGCGCCGCCGCCCGGGGCAGCGCCGTTCACCCCGCCGAGCGTTGCTGAACTGGCAAAACTTTTCCCGCAGTTGGAGATTATATCGCTCGTCGGCCAGGGCGGCATGGGCGCGGTTTATAAAGCGCGCCAGAAACATCTCGACCGGATCGTTGCGCTGAAAATCCTGCCGCCCGCCGTCAGCCACGATCCGAAGTTTGCCGAGCGGTTCACACGCGAGGCCCGGGCGCTGGCCAAGCTCAACCATCCGAATATCGTCACGCTCTACGAGTTCGGGCAGGCCGACGGGTTGTTCTATTTCCTGATGGAATTCATGGACGGCATGAACCTGCGGCAGTTGCTCAACGCAGGCCGTGTCACACCGAAAGAGGCGCTGGCCATTGTTCCGCCCATCTGCGACGCGCTCCAGTTCGCGCACGACCGCGGCATCGTCCACCGCGACATCAAGCCGGAGAACATCCTGCTCAGCAAAGGCGGTCAGGTGAAGATCGCTGATTTTGGCGTGGCCAAGATCGTCGCGAGTGAACCGGCGACAACCGCCGCCGGCGGGGCCGTTGCGCCTCTTCCCGCGCAGACCGATGGGGGCTTGGTGATGGGCACGCCGCAATACATGGCCCCGGAGCAGACAGAACATCCGTCGGAAGTAGATCACCGGGCTGACATCTACTCACTGGGCGTCGTGTTTTACCAGATGCTCACCGGCGAACTGCCCAAGGGTAGGTTCGAGCCGCCGTCGAAAAAAGTGGTCATTGATGTGCGCCTCGACGAGGTCGTTTTGCGCGCGCTGGAGAAGGAACCTTCGCGGCGCTACCAGCAAGTCAGTGAAGTGAAGACGCAGGTGGAAACCATCGCGACCACTCCCCCTTCACCCGGCGCATCCGCCCAGACTGTGCCGGCAAGCGCGCCTGCGGCGGGCCAGGCGTGGCAATCCCCGACAATGGGTTGGGGCCATTTCATTGGCTACTTGTTCGGCATCACTTTCACGTCTCCGCTGGCCTTCAAATGCGCGAATCTCTCCGCGCTCGGCTTTCTCGGTTCGCTTGGCTTTTTGGGTTACGTGTCTCCCGACTGGCATGGCTTTTTTGGTTTCTCCGGTTTCGCCGGTCTGTTTGGCTTGATTGGCGTTGCTTTCATGATCGAGATGGCTGCCCGGGGCAAACGAGGCGATCCGTCGGCGCTGCAATTCGTCGTCGTGGGGCGGCGCGGCGGCAAGGCGGTCGTCAACTGGCCCGGTGTCTTGCTCTCCTTCGTCCTGATGCTGGCCATCATGGAGGTCGCAACGATTGTGACATCCTTGGTCTTGGAGGAGAGAGTCAACACAAACGCCATGCTTGCGACATTCCTCATTGCGCTCATGATCACCGGCATCCGCATCCGACGCGGACAGACAATGCCGGTGGATCAGTTGGTGTCGCTGGATACGCCTGCTGTTGGTTTCCCGGCGTCGAGCAAACTGGCTCAACAAGCAGCGAATCCGCTGCCCGTTCTGCAGTTTTGGCAGGCGTTGGAGGATGAGGATTATGCGCGGGCTTGGGAGCGGACTGCCCCGTATTTTCAGCGGGACGTTGGCAAGGATGAATGGATGGCGCGGATGGAAAAAAACCGCCGCCCACTGGGCAAGGCTGTGCGGCGCGAACAGTTTCCCTTCTGTTGGCTTAACGTCGGGATACGCCATGAAACCCGCTGCAAGACCACTTTCGGCAGCGAGCGAACGGCGATGGAAACGGTGGTTGCCGCGCTGCAACCTGATGGTGAATGGCGGATTGAAAGCTATCGCCTCGAATTGATTGATGCTGTTCCCGCAACGCCGCCCGCGCCACTGGCTGTTGGCGTCCCGGCTTCAACCGGTCCGGAACCGAGGCCACCTCAAGGCGCGACACCAACGGGGGTCGCCGCACAGCCAGCGGTGGCAACCGAAGAGGTTTGGCGGCGTCTCCACTGGCCGAACGTGTTGCTGTTCTGCGGGACGCTCGGACTGGCGGTGTTGGGCGGCAATCTCGCCATTGCCCTGATGCTTTGGTTGCTGACGGAGGAACCTTGGCCGATGTTCCAACCCCGCGAATTGCCGTGGGTGTTCGGGTTGATGGCGGCCAGCGCCGTGATGCGCATAGCGGCGCTAAAACTGGGGGCCGGCGATGCGGCACGAGCCGCAGCCGCGCCGGCAGCCAAGGCCAGCACGGCGAAAAAAATCATCGGCGCGTTGCTGGTGATGGTCATGGCGGCTGTCATGGCCGCTGGCGTGACGGTGCTCATCTGGGCTTGGACGCGGACGATCTCTGCGACTGCCCTGGCTGGCAGCTGCTCAGTGGCCGACATGGCCCGGATTGCGGTATGGATCTGCATAGCTGTCGCGGTAGGTTGGTTGATCCTCCAACGTGTCTGGCGCGCGCCGGGCAAACCACGACTGTCGCTCGTTGTCCAACGAGAGGGACAGCGGGTTATTCACTGGCCAGTGGTTAGGATTGCGCTGCTTCGAATTGGAGTGATTCTCGCGGTGCTGTGGTTTGTGCAGGCTGGCGCATCCATCATCGCCGTTTTGACCCTCCTCCTATTGCTTAAACTGGCATTCTTCTTGATTCGAGGTTGGACGATGCCGTTGGATCAATTGTCCGGTTGGAGACCGGAAGTCGTCGCCAGCGCGCAGCATCGTGGATTCAAGTTGTTCTGGGGGGTTCTGGTGGGTGTGGCTGTCGCCCTGGCAGTGCGCACGTGGGTTGTCGCACCCTACTATGCTGCATCTGATGTCGTTGCCCCGGAGATTCCGCAGCAAAGCTACGTTTTGGTTCACAAGCTGGCTCGCTCCTACCTGCCCGGCGATATCGTCGTCTACCAAGCCGGCAACAAGACGATGCTCGGGCGCGTGGCGCAAGCAGGGCCGGCAAACGGCACGCTTCAGATTGAGCGCCGAAATGTGTCACCTCAGTCAGTTCTGATCTCCAGCGTCGTCGGCAAAGTGATCTTCAATACGCGGGCCGCGGCTCCGCCGCCTGCACCGTCTCGCGTGCCGACAACGACCAACGCCTTCCCGACAATCTCCAGTGCTGTGGCATATCACAGAAGAGTCGTCATCGAGGGATGCGGCTCGACGGGCGCGCGATTCGTCATCGGCGTAGGGAAGGGACATCTTGGCTGCTTCCTCAAGGATTCTCCGTTTACTGCCACCATCGAACGCCCGATGTGGGGACGCGGTTTCAACTGCAACATCAAGGATTCGCGCGGCAACGTGCTCTTTACCGCCGGCGGCAACAGTGTTGGCCCCATGACGGAGCAGCAGGGCCGGCTCGTGTTTCGCGAAGGCACGCTGTCGTCTGAACCGGACGGCGCGTATGTCATCGGCGAGTTTCGTCCCGACAGCGGTTTGCCATCGCCGATCACGGTTCGGGTGGAGAAACCGTCTACAACGAAAATCCTGGCGAATGCCAAACTCAATGTGCTGCGCGTGCAACTTCGTCAAGCCCGGGAGGCACTGCCTTTGGCCGAGGCACGGTTCAAGGCAGGTACGCTTGCCTTTCCGGAGTTTCAAGCGGCTAAAGACAAGGTGGAATTGCTGGAAGCCGAGATTACTGGCGACCCCGTGCAAGTCGCTCGCGTCCGACTGGCGGCGGCGGAACGTCAGCTTCAATATGCCGAGGCACTATTCAAGGGGGGAGTCATGGCTGCCCCGGACTATCAGGCGGCCAGGAACACCGTCGAATTGCGGCAAGCCGAGTTGCGTGTGGCTGAAGTCGAAGCCTCGCAAACCGGCATGCCGGGCGCCATCCCGGCTGGCGCGACCTCTTCCCAAACCAATTCGCCACCTACGATCATTGCAGGTTCTTATGACTTTAGAAAATCCGATGCCTATCGGAAGCTGTCGGCTGATGATCGTGAGAAGTTGGAGCAGGTGACGCGCGACTTCATGTTGCTGTGGACATCTCTCGAAAGATTTGCGGACGAGCATGATGGCCAACTGCCGGATACACTCGACCAACTTGTGCCGCAATATTTCAGCGAATTGCCGGCGGACCCATTCGCCACAGCAAAGACGGCGCAAGAAGGCGCGGCAGGTTATCAAAAGTCAAAAAGCGGCTGGGGATATCGTTACAGAAAAGGCGCCCCTGGCAACCGCGCGTGGATTGTGGCCAGTGCGGGCTTGCCCAACTTCCCGTATCTTGCGGAAAAGGGCAATGTCGGCTTGGGCCTCTGCAAGGGAATCTGGCTTTCAGGTAAAAATTTCGTTTCTGTCAAGGTGGGCCAGAAGCCCATCGCGCAAGATGCCCCATCTCGAACGACCACCGCGCCGCGCCTGCAGTTCCGGCTCGTGGCCGACGCCAACGACACCGCGTCCACCGACACACTTGCCGATCCGGGCAACAACCAACCGCTGCGCGTTCGCAAGGAAAACCTGCTCGACGAAACCGCCGTGGCTGGCGCGTCGTTGACAAACTCGCCCGAAGGTCAGCGACAAATCAATATCTTGCTCACGGAAACGGGAGCGAAACGATTCGGAGAAATCACGGCTGCCAACATCCGGCGACGATTGGCCATTGTGTTCGATGGCAAGCTGCTCACTGCGCCAGTGATCCAGTCGGCGATCGCCGGAAAAGAGATGATATATTTGTTGGGAAACAACGTGAGCGAGGCGGAGGCGAAGAGGATCATTCAAGTGCTGCCCTCACGGCCGGTTCCTCCCGATCCGTTTGGCCCGGTGATCGAGCGAACCGTAAACGAGCCTGGCGAAAATTCTCTGATTGACTTGGACACCGGCAGAATGTTCACGCCTCTGCGGGACGCTTTCGTGAACGACCCGAAGTCAGCGATGGAGTGGGCAAAGCAAAATGGAATCGACGCGGGTTGTTGCACGCAGGATCGAGGTCTGATCGGTTTTGACATCGTCGCCATTCCGATTCCCAACGAGAGTTGGGACCCATCTGTTTTTCGCATCTCACAAGAGGCCCTGTCGCTCAGCAAGCCGGGTAATCCCGTGTATCTCAGTGTCACCGGGAAGCTGCCATCGACTTGGTTGTTCAAGACCCGCGAAGGCGGCATGGGTGTGCTGCAAATCACCGGTTTCACCGACAACCCGCACGGCGTGAAGATTCGCTATAAGTTGGTGCAGTTGGGACACCCCAGACCGGTTGATGCCAATGCCGCCCTCGGCTCAGGCATCACGCGTGTGGTGGACGGTGGGCGTGGCAAGATTATCGAGGGCCGCGGCGCGACGGATGCGAAGTTCGTGCTTCGGATCGGCGAGGGATCTTTGAGTTGCAGATTCCTCAACGATTCCCCCTTCACAGCCGCCATCGAACGCGCGTGGTGGGGTGGAGGGTTCAAGTACATCGTCAAGGATTCGCGCGGCAACGTGCTTCTTACCGTCGGTGGCAGCAGGGTTGGCCCCATGATTGAGCACCAACGGGGCCGGATCGTGTTCCGCGAAGGCACGCTGGAACCGGAACCCGACGGCTCCTTCATCCTCGGCGAATTCCGGCCGGAAAGCGGACCGGCGTTGCCCATCGAGGTTCGGCTGGAAACGCTGCCTCTGGGGATCGAACGGCAGGCGGATGATCAAAGGGGAACGAACACGGTGGCGCGACTCCGCTGGCTCGAGACGAACGACAAGTTGGGAGTCTATCGTTGGCGAGCCGAACGCCCCGTCCCGCTCCGGCTGGTCTGTGGGGTTCTTGATGTCACGGAGGAGGATCATCCCGGGGTCTTGCTGAGCGCCATCGAGCCGCGCGTCGCCGGGGGGGCGAATGACCTTACGTTCCGGTTGGAACTGCAGAAGAACAACCTTGCGCTCGTCTGGCCTGAGCAGCCTCAGGAAGAGCTGCGAGTGCGGATGGAGGGCTTGGCCGTGCCGAAGACAAGCGGCGATGGCAAGGGGGCCTCTGTGGCTGTTCCTGTGGGGAGCGGTTCCGGTGCTACTGTAGGAGGCTTTCCCAACGCCGCGTTGCGCGTGGCGGTGCGGAACGATCCGGTTTCGCTGAGTGCGGAACACTATCGGGTGCTGCTCGAGGTGGACGTGATGATGCCCGTCGCCGGTGGTTTCCCCGTTCTCACGAAGCGGTTGCAGGTGGTGATGCGCATGGCTGCTGCGGACGATCCAGTCGAGCAAGTCTTGGACAAAGGCGACACGGCCAAGCAGGTGGTTGTGGGACAGTTGCTCCCAGAGAGCATTGCGTTGGCGCCATCCGAGCGATTCTTCGCCAAGTGGCTGCGTTCCGTCATGCCGTGGGACGACAAGAAGACGGGCGGGCACGCCAACACTCAGGCGATCGTGGAGTTGTTAACTCGCAACCTCCGTGTGACCACCAACCTCAACTTTGCCCTGACCGGACTCGTCAATGCCAAAGACCGGACGCGCCTGCAATTCCGCCTCGTCGCCGACGCCAACGACACCGCGCCCGCCGACACGCTCGCCGATCCGGGCGGCAAGGAACCGCTGCGTGTGCGGCGCGAGGTGTTGCTCGATGAAACTGCCATTGCCAGCGCCACCATGACAAACGCTCCGGCGGGTGGAGGCTTCCAGATCGAGGTGACATTCACCGAAGCTGGTTCGAAACGCTTCGCTGAGATCACCCGCGCCAACATCGGCAAGCGGCTGGCGATGATTTTCGATGGCGAGGTGCTCTCCGCGCCGAAGATCATGTCGCAAATCCATGGCAAGGCTGTCATCACCGGCAACCTCGGCGCCGCCGTGGCGGACGCGATCGTGAAAACGCTCACGCATGCGCAGAAAGCCGCTGGCGGTTCCAAACCGCCGCTATTTGACGCGGATATGGCGCAGGACGTGGTGAAGGATCTCCAGCCGGACGGTACGGTCCGGTCCAAGACGACCATCACGCAGCGCAACGCAACCGGCGAGTCCCTGCGAACAATCCGGTTTTCCACTTCGGACTTCATCCGGGTGGACAGGCTCTCCGACGGACAGGGGCGATCCATTCCGTTTACTGTTAAACGAGTGGAAACAATCACCCTTCGTTACGAGGCCACGCTGACCGAACCGGTGAAACCGGGCGCGGAATACTCCTACACTGTGGAGGGAACGGAGACCGGTTTGGTGAAACCCCTGCCGCGACCGGGTGAGTTCGAATACTCCATGCGCCACTGGCCGGGCACTATCCGCACGCGCCGCATGGAGCGCCACCTGCTGCCGCCCGGCGCGCGTCTGCTGAGCAAGGAACCGCGCGAGTTGGCCGGGCGCACCGTCAACGACCGCATCGAATTGTCCATTGACCGCGTGGTTCCCAGTGGAGACAGCTTGGAGGTCAGCTACAGATTTCGGCTGGTGGCGAATGACGGGCAGGCCCAATCCGCAGGCACGGAGAAGAAATGAAAACCTCACTCACAATCATCGTTCTCTCGGCAGTGGCCGAAGCCTGCATGGCCGCAACGGACTCGTGTTTCGAGCGCCTTCCTTTTGGCTGCGAGGTCGTGCAGTCGGATGTGCTCTCCGGTGAGCAGCGGGACGCCATCGGACAAAGACTGGGAGTCCCTCTCAAAACGGTCTCCAACACGCAAATGGTGCTGCAGGGCGCGGCCTTGCGGGTCAACATCATGGAGGCGAATACTGACGAAGACGCGCCCAAGCTGCATGCCGCGATCTTCAGGACGAAGAACCATCCGGCCTTCTGCCTGCAGCGCGGGCGCAAGGTCGTCGAGTTCTGCCGGTGCGATGCTGCCACGGCCATCAAGGCGGCCTACGAACTGGGGTTCGTCAGGAAGCCATCGCGTGTCCTCTACCGCATCACCGCGCAGATCGCGACAATTCGGACCGCCGACTACATGGCTTTCAACGAACTGTGCCGTGCGTTCTTCTCCACGGACGCAAACCGCCCTAATCCGAAGATCGTCGCGCGCGTGGCGGAACTGTCGAAGGGGTTCACATTTGGCGATTCCCTCGCGCTGCGTGCGCGACAGCAAGCCGGCATAGTTCTCCGCTTCACGCCAGCACCGGTCCGGACGGAACCCCGGGGAAGCGACAGGGTGGTGTATGTCTTCGATCAAACACCCAAAACCCTCGGCGTGCCGCACGTGACGCTCCACACTGAGATTCCGTGTGACCACACCGGACTGACGCCGACGGACCGGGCACCAAGCGCCTCGCTCTTGGCGTCCACTCCATACTGGCCTGTCGGCGACCCTGAAGTCGCAGCGCTTGCCGGAGACATCACGGCGGGACGGCAGACTCCGGAAGCGAAAGTTCGGGCGATTCTCGAATGGCTTAAGCCGGGCCGGAACATCAAGTCCTCAGGCCCCACTGGCTCCCGGTGGGGTGTGAAGAAGGTCCTGCGGCAGAAGTTCGGCCATTGCTGGGACGCCTCGGACTGCTTCGTCACGCTCGCTCGCGCCGCCGGGGTTCCGGCTCGGCAGGTCGGCGGCTGGCTGTTTGGCACGAGCGGGCACATCTGGGCCGAGGTGCTCGTGGTCGGCAAGGGGTGGCAGCAAGTGGATCCGACCGGCGGCGGCCGACTGGACTGTGGCATCTACCACATCCCCTACTTCGCCTCGGAAGACGGGGAAATGCCCATCCTGTATGTATCGCTGCCGCGGGTCGAGATCGTGGAGACACAATGAAACTTGCTTTCTTGCTCGTTGGTGCGCACCTACTTCTTGGCGCGACCCTCCTCGTCATTGAGGCCACGCATGGGATCAACGACCAGGATGCCAGTTTCGCCGTTGCTCTCCTGTTTCACTATCTGAACCTCCCCTCGGTCTGGTTGCTTCGATTCATAGGGGCCGCCCCCGGGGTCATCGCGGTGCTTCTGGCTGGAATCGTGCAGTGGGCTGCTCTGGCCGCCGTAGTTGTCGGCGGATACCGTGCGATTGCCGGGCGTGCAGACATGGCTGCCAGACGACGCGCCGCACACGTGTCCGGTGGAGGGCAAGGCTTTGGCGGCAGAAAATCGAGTTCGGGAAAGACTTGTTGAACCGGTAACCATAAGCATGAAAGGAGAACCCCACATGAAGACCCAGATCGCAACCCTGCTGGCCGTGACGATGACACTGTCTGCCGTTGCATTCGCTGCCGAAGACAAACCCGTTACCGTTCAGACCATGCCGCCGTCGGTGGTGAAGACCGTGCCGCAAGCTGGCGACACGGTCGTGGACCCGTCGCTGAAGGAGATCAGCGTCACGTTCAGCAAGGACATGAAGACCGACCGGATGTGGGCCATCTGCCAGATCTCCGACGACACGTTCCCCGGAAAAGGCGCGGGTGAGATTCACTACCTCGCCGACAAGCGGACGTGCGTGTTCCCTGTGAAGCTCCAGCCGGGCAAGACTTATGTGCTCTGGTTCAATCGCGGCAAGTTCAACAGCTTCCGCGACACCGCTAACAATCCTGCCGTGCCGTATCTGCTGGTCTTCCAGACGAAGAAGTGAACAGAGTGGCCTCGTCCCGGAGTGATGCGACCAAGTTGAAATGACTTCCACCGATCCACCGTTGCCGCACCGTTCCGACGCCGGTTCTGTCACCGCGCGCTGGACCACCGTGTTCGTCGTGTTCCTGTTGCTCGCCGGCTGGATCGGCGGAGCTTCGCCGCCTTCGACTCTGGCTGCTGCTGCGCCGTCGAACAGCGCTGATATCCAACCCATCCGGAAAGACACTGTGGTTTTGATCCAAAGTTGGCTGGTGGGTAATACCTCCAGCGCAAGCAAGACCGTGGAAGTCTTTCTCACGGGAAAGGAACAGGCCATTGTTGACAGATTCGTGAAGAAGGTAGATGAGCCGGCTCGCGACCGGTTTCCCAACGCTTTGGATCATGCGCTCGCTGTTTTGCTTGCCAAAAGCTATCCAAAACCGGATATCACGCGATTGGCACGAGCCACTGTCGAGTCGCTCTGCAGGGAGTTCGGGCGGCAAACGGGTGACAAGACCCCCATGAGGCAGCAGGAAACGTGGGTGTCGACTGTGTCGCAAACCAGGAGCTTCGATCCACTTCTCAAAGAGTTCGTGTCGCTTGCCCCGGCGACGACCGATCAAAACCGATTGATCGATGCGGGATTGAATGGAATTCTCACAAACGCAGGTTGGGTGCTCTCCAAAGACCAGACCGAAGACGTCAAGAGAATGGCCAAAGCCCGCGAGACGGCGACGGAAGAACGAGGCTTTGTCGGTTTGAGGTTGCGCCGGTGGCCTGTCGTGGAACTTGTGTCCGGTGGCCCGGCTGCGGACGCAGGCGTGCGAAACGGGGATGTTGTGGTTGCTGTGAATGGAAAAGAAGTGGCGGAAGCCAGCACAGCACAGGACGCGCTCAAGATTCTCCAAGGGCCGGTGGGCAGCGTTGCCAGACTCACGGTAAAGCGCGACGGTGCGATGCTAACCTTCGACGTCACGCGCGCCGGGTCAGCGGTCAGGGTGGAGGCGCGGCAAATCGAGCCTCACGTCCTGCTCATCACCCTTCCGACGTTTGAAGGGTCCGGCATTGCGGACAGGGTCAAGCGGATGATCCAAGGACGGACGAACGATCAAAGAGCCGTTATCATATTTGATCTGCGGGACAATGTGGGAGGCCGGCCCGAAGAAGCCAATGCCGTTGCGGACATGTTTCTCGATGGCAGGCTGCTTCAAATCCTGGCGTTTCGAGACGGTCGCCTCGTCGCGTTCTCGTCCCACCCGGGTGCTCGATGCGCGGCACGGCTGATTCTTTTGACGAACAGGAACTCGGCAAGTGGGGCGGAGATGCTGGCCATGGCGTTGCGCGATAACTCCAAGGCGACCCTCGTTGGCGAAGAAACAGCCGGCGCTCTGTTCGGTAAAGACATGGCGGAACTGGTGGGCGGAAAGACGATCTTTTTTCGCACCGAACCGACAGTGCTTTCAATAACAGGACGCGACTATTCAACGACCGGAATTCCGCCGGACATCAAGGTCCGCGATTCGAGGAGCAAAGAGAAGGATGATATCCTCCTTCGCGCACTGGAACTTGCAAAGCAACCCGTGTCATATGTACCCAAGCGACAATCCCGATGACACTCCCTGTATGACTTCCAGCACCAACACAACGCCACCGACACCCGACGTGGGTTTCGTTACCACGCGCTGGACCCATGTGCTCGCGGCGGGGCGCAAAAGTTCGCCCCAGGCCGATGTCGCGCTGGAGGAACTCTGCCGCGTCTACTGGTATCCGCTTTACGCCTACGTCCGCCGCCACGGCCGGTCGAAGGAGGACGCCGAAGACCTCACACAGGCGTTCTTCGAACGATTCCTCCAGAAGAATTATCTCGAAGGCTTGAGCAGCGAGCGCGGCCGGTTTCGCGCATTTCTGCTGGCGTCTCTGAAACATTTCCTCGCCAACGAATGGGATCGCGCCAGCCGCCAGAAACGCGGCGCGAACGCCACGCATCTCTCGCTCGACTGGCGCGACGCTGACACGCGCTACCAACTGGACCTGCGCGATGACCTCAGCCCGGACAAACTCTACGACCGCGCGTGGGCGGTGGCGTTGCTGGAGCGCGTTGTGGGACGCCTGCGCGACGAGTGCGGCACCGAGGGAAAGGCGGAGTCGTTCGCGTACCTGAAGCCGTTGCTGATGGCGGACAAGTCAACGATTTCCTATCCGCAAGCCGCTACCGCGCTGGGCATCTCGGAGGACGCGGCACGTGTTGCGGTGCACCGCCTGCGCCGTCGCTATCGTGCCTTGTTGCGCGAGGAAGTTGCCCAGACGCTTGCCGAGCCTGCGTTGGTCGAGGAAGAGATGCGAGCGCTGTTCGCAGCGTTCACATAGGCGCGCGACGGATGACACGACGGCCTTGTTTTCTGGTTTTAGGCTTTTCTGCCGCGTGCGCGGCGTTATGATGATTTTAGTTTAGACGTGATTGGAAGGAGAATCTTATGAGGATCGCGCTGTATGTCACGATGGGAGGTTTGGGGGTTATTGTTCTCGCGCTCGCGCTGCATTTGAGCAGAGTCAAACCGTCCGCTTCACCTGAATCCGCGCCCGTGCCGCCTCGTGCGGCAGCCGCGGCGCCGAATCCCGCCAAGCTCCAGCACGTGCTCGCCCAGCAGAGCAATGAAATCCGCCGGCTGAGGAAGGAGAAAACGGCTCTGCTTTCGGAACTGGACCAACACATGACCGAACTGGCCAAGCCAGAGCCGAAATCTTCCCGCGCCGGCGACCCGGCTGCTGCACCGCGACGGGCGGGCATGGGCAAAATGATCGCTGTTGCGGTCAGGCAGCAAGCCGATCTGAAACTGGCAGCCCTGAAATCCCGCCTGCGCTTGACCGACGAGCAAGCCGCTGCCGTCCAGGCGTTGTTGAGCAAACAAGCCGACCAACAGGCGGAGATGGCCTCGAAAATGTACGATGGCAAGCTGACGGCGGAGGATATGAGTTCCGGCGCGAAGCTCAACCTCGACGACCAACTCAAACAGATCCTCACGCCCGAACAGTGGACTGGCTATCAGCAATACAAGACTGACGAACAGCGTCAGCAGGCGCAGTTGGCGACGCAGGCCGAGCTGATGCAACTCTCGCCGGTGCTCCAACTCAGCGCGCAACAACAGGAACAGGTCACCAGCATTCTTCAGCAGCAATACCAGCAGTACATCGGCCAGCAAGGCGCCTCATCCATGCCGGCTTCCGGCAATTGGGAGCAGATGCTGGATGGCAAGAAAGAGGCATTGCGAGCCGTGTTGACGGCGGAACAACAGCAGAGCTACGAGAAGTTCATCGAAAGCCAGCGCGAGATGATCAAGTCCATGCTGCCGCAGAGCCAGCCGGCATCGACCCCGTGATGAGGGTTGCTGAGAGTGGGAGCTTGCCGCCATTTCGTTGATCAGGGCCGTTCCAATCCCGGTGCGGATTTCTGTGTGAAGTTACTTGAACTCCGGCCGCTGATGACAACAATCTCCCGTCAGCCATGATCACTTCCGAAAGCACTGTCATCGCCAACCTCGGCCCCCGAAACATCCCATCGCCGTTGCGGCTTTCCGCCCGATGCGGCGAAGGCGTTGCACAGTTTGTGACCGACGCTGCGCGCGTCCGTTATCAGGTGGAATGCGGTGGCGACAACGATTTGCCCGACGGCATTCTTTTTGAGAAAGCCGGGGCGCGAGAGAAGCTGTTTTTCGATCCGGCGAAAACCACGGCTGCCATCGTCACCTGCGGTGGCATTTGCCCGGGGCTGAACAACGTCATCCGCTCGGCCTTCCTGGAACTCCACTACAACTATGGTGTGAAGAACGTCCTGGGTGTTCGCTACGGCTACGCCGGACTGAACTCGAAGGTGGGTCTGCCGACGATTAAGTTGACGCAGGAAATGGTCTCGGAAATCCACGAGGACGGCGGCACGGTGCTCGGTTCGTCGCGCGGCCCGCAGCCTGCAGACACCATCGTGGATTTTCTTGTCGAGCATGGGATCAACATCCTGCTTTGCATCGGTGGCGATGGGACGCTGCGCGGCGCGCGCGATGTGGCGACTGAGGCACAAAAGCGCGGGTTGCCCCTCGCCGTGGTGGGCATCCCCAAGACCATCGACAACGACGTCATGTATGTCACGCGCACCTTTGGCATGGTCACGGCGATGGAGAAGGCGCGCGAGGTCCTCGACGGTGCGCATAACGAGGCGCACAGCGCGTTCAATGGCGTCGGCCTCGTGAAAGTCATGGGGCGTGACGCAGGGTTCATTGCCGTCGGCGCCACACTCGCGAGCCAGGACGTCAATTTCTGCCTCGTTCCCGAAGTGCCTTTCGCGCTCGAAGGACCGAACGGTTTTCTCGAAGCGCTCCGCCGCTATCTGGGAAACAGCCGTCACGCGGTCATCGTTGTTGCCGAAGGCGCAGGTCAGGATTTGTTCAAGGACCTGCCGGTCGAAAAAGACGCATCGGGCAACAAGCGTCATGCCGACATCGGCGTGTTCTTGAAGGAGCAGATTCCCGCGTGGTTCAAGCGCATCAACGTTCCCGTGGAAGTGAAGTATTTCGATCCGAGCTACTATATTCGCAGTGCCAAGGCGAACTGTGATGATGCGATCCTGTGCGATCAGTTTGCGCGGAAAGCGGTTCATGCCGCCATGGCCGGCAAGACCAACATGGTCGTGGGGTTCTGGAACGGCACATTCACGCATCTACCCATCTCGCTCGCTGTCAGTCAGAAGAAACGTTTGGATCCCGAAGGTCAGCTTTGGGCCAGCGTCCTCGCCGCCACGGGCCAACCGCGACGGTTTGTCTGAGTTTGCTGGCGGCTGTAACTCGCGACCGAAAAATCGTATTCGGGCTCAACATGCACGTTTGCACCTTGATCGTTTTCACATTGGCAGCCAGCCTCGCCGCCGCTCAGGACGTTGCGTCTGACTGGACGCGGGATGGCGTGCTGGTGCGTT
The DNA here is from genome assembly GCA_041651735.1 of Verrucomicrobiia bacterium. Taxonomy (GTDB): domain Bacteria; phylum Verrucomicrobiota; class Verrucomicrobiia; order CAIQCK01; family CAIQCK01; genus CAIQCK01. The sequence goes on from JBAZIR010000013.1 coordinate 17,727, forward strand.
TGCACAACCGGCTTACAGGCGAGACGTTTGTGGCGCCCCGTGGAGCTACGCCGCCAACGGGTGCGCGCGTGGCCCGCGACAAAGTGTTGGCGTCCGGCGAGGCCGTCCGGGTCACGCAACACGTCTCGACCGAGGGCAACGACATTGTCATTCGCCAGGAAGCCTGCGTCAAAACGCCGCCGCTGGTCGGCGTGTCATGGGGCATCGCGGAACTGGCCAAGGATATCGAAGTACTCGTGCCGGGCCGCAGCGGGTTGAGGTTTGGACCGGGAACGCCCGATGGCGAACAGCATTTCACATGGCCGATGGGCTGGGAGGCGCAGTTCGTGTTGCTCCAGGGAAAACGCGGCGGTTTTCTCGTGATGAGCGACGACACGACGATGCAGTTCAAGGAACTGGTCGTGCGCCGTCGCGCCGGCCGCATGACGCTCTCCTTTGAAACTCAGGCGCCCGCGCCGTTCGCCAATGCGCGCGAAGTAAAGTCAGTCATGTGGCGGTTGCGGCCGTATCGAGGCTCGTGGCTCGAAGGCGCGCGGCTTTACCGTGAGTGGGCGGAGAAGGCGTTTGACCTTGCCGCGGCTCGCGCGACGCAACCGAAGTGGGCGCGTGATATTCGCACCGTCATCATCGTGCCGATGGAGATGGAATTGCTCGACGAACTGGCCAAACGGCTGAAGCCGGAGCAGACGCTGCTCTATGTGCCGAGCTGGCGGCGCGACGGCTACGACCGCAATTATCCCGACTACACCGCGGCCGAAAAGTTCGGGCCATGGAACGAACGGGCGCACGCGCTTGGCTTCCGCGTCATGCCACACGTCAACTACTTCGGCTGCGACCCGCTGCATCCGCTTTACGAGAAATTCAAGCACCAGCACATGCGCGGCTACTTCAACAACGAGCCGCTCTGGTGGCTGTGGGAGCGGGCCCAGCCTGTCATCAGGTTCGCTTACATCAATCCCGCCAGCCGCGCCTGGCGCGAACTGTTCGTCTCGCGGATGAAGGAGTTCTGCTCGAAACATCGCGTGGACGCGCTCCACCTCGACCAGACGCTCTGCATTTACAACGACAACAACGGCCTCGTGGACGGCATGAACTGCGCGGAAGGAATTCTCACGCTCCACCGCGAACTGCGCGCCGCGCTGCCCGACGTGGCGATTTCCGGCGAGGGCCTCAACGAAGTCACGTATCGCTACGAGGAGTTTGCGCAGCGTCATCTCACCGGCCTCAATCACGCCGAAGGGACGTGGGACAACCGTTGGATCGCCGCGGCGCATCCGGTTAGTTCGGCGCTCCTGACGCCGCACACGGCCATTTACGGGTACCTCGGCATGTCCAATCCGTCGAGCGGTTCGCTCTACCAGGCATGGCGGCGCGGTTACGACCACTTTGGTGTCATCCCGACGTTGTCGCACCCCAGCGTGAAGCAGATGCGTGAGTCGGGCAATCTACTTGCGCCGTTCTTCGCCGAAGCGCAATTCTTCCAGCACACGCAAGCGCTGCCGGACTTCACCACGCCGTGGCCGAAGGACGCGCTGATGGTTTATCGCTCGGCCGACGGCGGGCGGGCGGTGTTGCGCCGGGAGAGCGGGGCAGTGCTGGTTGATGGTGACAAACGCGAGATCTACCGGCGCATCGAAGGCGTCAGCGAAGCGCGCGTGCCGGGGAGCATCGCTGGCTGGCTTGCCTACGACGAGAAGCGGCTTTTCGGGCTGGACCCATCGCAGAGCTATACGCACCAGCAATGGCCGCGCGACCTCGACGCGTTCCATATCGCGGCGCTGCCCGAAGGCGTCATGGTGCGCCGCGCCAGTGTCGGCGACGCGACGGCGACTCTCAGTCTCGACGTGTCCGACACGGAGGTGGCGCGGCTTTGGGACTTCAACGGCCGCGTTTCCGTCGGCGTACGGCTGCGCGATGGCGTGGAGCGGCGAAGCGATGGCCAGACATTGCAGGATGAATCCGGCGGCAACGTCGCGATGGAGTCGGACGGCATCTTCATTCATCCGCCGTGGCGCGGCACGGGACTGCCGGGCACGACGTTTGTCGAATACCGGTTGCGGTTGCCGAAACAACCGGTGATTCGTTTCAATTCCGGCGCGGGCTTGCGCAAGAACACCGGTAAATCCGACGGCGTTACATTTCGTGTCGAGGCAAGTGCCGGCAAACAACGGCTCGCGGCGGAAACACATAACGCCGCAACCGAACCCGCGCCATTGACGCTCGACCTGTCACCGTTGCGCGGGCGCGACATCGTGCTGCGGCTGGAAGCGAATCCCGGCCCGAAAGGGAATGTGAGCTTTGACCAAGGGCGGTTCTTCCGACCGCACATTGTCGCCGAGTCGCATGAACCACGCAGGGTGGTCGTCCACAGCCCGCGGCAGCCTCGTGTTGCGTTGGGAGCCGATGGCGAGTTGCGGATGGAGTCGATGGGCGGCAATCGCTACGCCGTGTCGCTCGCGCTGCCGGGAAGCTTCCATCTGCTCTTTGCGAAGCCTCACGCGGCCAATCTCCCGCTCGATCTTCGCAGCGCGCCGCACACGGCGGCGTTGGTCGCTGAAGACGGGACCGAAAGTGTGCCGCACAGTTTTATGAGTCCGTCACCCGGCGATGTGATTGTTGGCGGAGTGAAGAAGGCGGCGCTGAATGCCCATCCACCGTCGAACGGCCGGATGGTGGTGGATTACTTGCTGCGACTGCCGCCGACGCCCGCGCGGCTGGAGGCGTTCGCGGGCATCCGCGACGGCTCGAACTCCGCCGGGGTTGGCTTCATCGTGCAAATCAACGGTCGCGAAGCTTGCTCGGCACAGTTGCGCCCTGGCGCATGGAAACCGCTGATCGCCGATCTCACGCGCTATGCCGGCCAGACGGTCGTGCTGAGCCTCATCACCGACGCGCTGGGTGATTTCAGCTTCGATTGGGCCGCGTGGGGTGAGCCGCGGCTGGTGTTGAGAAGGCCCTGATGACCATGAAAATAACTCTTCCCGTTCTGGTGTTCGCAACCGTCTGCGCTGTCGCAGCGCCGGCCGACCTCGCTTTCGACTGGCCGCGCGACAAGGCACTGGTGGACCAATGGCGGCACAAAGACAACAACACGTTCGAACCGCAGGCGGACGAGGGGCCGCGCACGGGTGTTCATCGCTGGCGCAGTGCGTTCGCGCCGTTCGAGTTCACGTGGGCGACGCTGCAGTTCAAGAAACCACTCGACGTGGCGGACGCCGGCAGCGTCCGCTACTGGGTCAAAGGCGACGGCAGCGGACATCGGTTGCAGGTCCAGCTTGGCGCGCCGGGGTTACAGGGGCGTGGCTCGCTCTATTACGTCAACACCGCCGAGGCTGTGACGCTCGATTTCACCGGTTGGCGCGAGTGCAAGGCGTCGCTGACGCGGTTTATCACGCCGACGGGTGGCGACCCGGTGCGCGACCTCGGCCAAATCGTGTTTGTGCAGTTCATGATCACACGCGTGCCGCGCAGCGCGGCGGCGATGGACATTCAGCTTGGCGACTTTCACGTCGTGCGCGACAGCGCGAAGCGGCGGACGATAGCGGCGCTTCGAGAGCAAAGACGACTCGCCGAGGCCGCGCGTGTGCGGCAACAGGAACTGGAGGCGCAGCAGAACCGCGCCGCGCTCGACGAAGTCGCCAAAACGCTCCCCGGACTCCGCAAGCAGGTCGAGGCGTTGCCGTCGGAGCCGGTCGAGGTGGCGCGCAAACGCGCCGTGCTGCTCTGGGCCATCGAGGACGTCGAGGCTTCAGTCGCGGCTGGCATGGGCACCGCGGCGAAGGCGGTGCTGGACGATGTGCACAAAGCAGCCGCGCCATCATCATCTCCAAAAACGGCGTCACGAAGTGGTGCGACTACAGGTTTGCTGCCGCCGGTTGTGGAAACCCAGGGCAATCCTTACTTGGAACCGGTGTTGAACGAAGCCAAACGCGTGCGAGACGTGAAACAGCGTTTCCCCAAAGGCGAGGCTGGCTACAAGGCCATCGAGAACTTCTGGCAGTTCGCCGGATTCGGAACACGGACCTATACGATGACGTGGGCCGCGTGTCATCCGGCCAGCCCGTTGCGCGGCGACCCCGCATTGATCGCGCAGGCGATGCGTTGGATGCAGGGCGTCTTCCAGAACCATCGCGGCGGCGATCTCAACGTCGGACGCACGGGCGGCAAGGGCATGCCCGGCCACGACCCGAACATCAACCGCTTCTGCTACGTCCCGGCGTTCGAGGCGTATCTGTTGCTGCGCGAGACATATCCCGACCTCATCCCGCAGAGCAAACGCAAGGAGTGGGAGGCGTCGGCGCGCGCGGTGACGGAGTTCCAACTCAAGACCTACGGCGAGAAAGTGGACCGCCATGGCGCGGGCTGGTATCCGAACATGGACGTTCACTATCTGCTGCTGATGGAACTGGCGTCGCGCATCCTCGGCGAGCCGCGCTGGCACGCCGAGGCCGAGCGGTTCCTCAAACTCATCGCCAACTCGCTCTATCCCGATGGCGCATTTACTTATCTCGGCAGGCAGAACGAGTGTTTCGTCTATCACGAGATCAACGTGACGCACCTCGCGCGCTACTGGCAACTGACCGGCAGCCGCGTGGCGCGCGACCTCGTGCTGACGAGCGCTCCCTACTATCCCAATAACGTCGAGCCGGGCGGCGTGCCGGAGTATTACACCGATTGTTTCTGGAAACATTATTGGAGCGGAGCGTCGGCCATTGGTCCGGATATCGTTGCCTCGATGTTGCACGTCTTCCGGCCCAAGGCGGTTGAGCTTGCGGCGCAGAACCGCCGCGTCGCAAATGTCGAGCTGAAGTGGGCAAAGCCGAGCCATTACTACGCCATTTACGCGGCGACGTTGTGGCGCGATTTTCCCGAAGCGCCGCAGCGCGACGGCTACATCATCCACGACCGCGACGTGCAGGGCCCGCGCGGCCGGTTTGGTCACTGGTCGTTCGCCGGCACGACGCGCAACCACGGCAAGGGCGCGCAAGGCAAGGACACTTTCGTTGGCGCTATGCTGACTTCGCGGGAGGAAACGAGGTTCCCACTCGACGCGGCGTTGCAGGTGGTCACGAGCCAGTTTCGGTTGCAGCCTGACGGCTTGCGCTGGCGGGCCTGCCGCTACCTTTCGGCGAACGAGGAGAATGCCGTCACGGTCGCCAGGGAGTTCGCGGCGTTGACGACGCGTTACCGCATCCAGAACGTCTCGTGGGGCGGCAAGTCCACGCTGACGAATTGGGAGGGACAGCAGGAATGGCTGATGACGCCACGCCGGCTCGTCGGCACACTCTCGATCCGGCCGCTCGCGGACGAGAAAGCGTATTCCATCCACGGCCGCGTGCGGCTTGGCCTGAAAAAGGAAATTGAAAAGTTGGATACAACGACGTTCCGTTACGGCGGCCTGCGCGTCCGGCTCCACGAACACAACTACGCCGATACGATTACGGAACCGTCCGAGACCTTTTACACAGACCCGCCGGAAAAATTTCGCAGTGCCGAGATCGTCCTCCGCGACGCGCACAGCGTGAAGTCCGGCGAAAAGGAACCCAGGACTTACGCCGCTGGCACGGAGCAGTTCTTTACCGTGGAAGTCCTGCCTGCTGATAGCCAGCCCGCCGCGCACGTGAAACGTCACGAACTGCCCGGCGGCCTGCGCGCGTTGGAAGTCGTGGCGGATGGCCGGTGGTTGATGGTCATCCACAATCCACATAAGGCCGCGGCAACGGCGACCGTCACGGCACCGGGCGTTGTTAAAGTTTGCTGCTTCCAGGCACGTGGCGAAGCATCCGTGCCGACGATCGCAAAACCTCGCGATGGCCAGATCCGTTGCAGCGTCCCCGCGAAGTCGCACATCGTGTTGAGCGCCGACGCGAAGGAAAAATAGCAGCCGCCTGCGGTTCTTGCCGGACTTCCTGTTTACCGCGCGACCGCGCCGAAGCACACCACTTGGCCGCCTTCGAGCGAGACGATGATGCGGCCGTCGCGGTTGACGGCGAGACCCCACGGGACCGGGGAAGCTGGCAGCGGCTGAGTCCAGAGGACTTTGCCGTCCTGCAAATTATGTGCAACCAGCTCCGATGGCCTCGCGACCACGACGGCATTCGGCGCGACGGCGAGGGCGATGATGTCTTTGCATTTGTTCGCCCACAACGGGGAGAGGTTGGGGAGTCTCGGATTGCCCCAGGAGGAGAGGATCTTCCCGGCGACAACCGGCAGATCGTTGCGCGGAAAACACATCAGCGCAGAGCTGTTCACCCATGCGATGGCGCGGTCGCCCGTCGCCGCCAGCAGGGTTTTGTTAACGACGCTATTGTCATAGACTTGGTATTTCGGGTGCGCGTAAAGCGGTTTGCCGCCGACTCTCACTTCGTTGCCGAGCCGATACAGTTCGCTGCCGCGCGGACTGATGGAGCCGGGCACGTTGTTCTTCGATACCTGGTGTAACACCGCCGGATCATTGAGGCAGCGGCCGTCGGCGATGTCGTAGATGGCGGGCGAGACGGCGTTGCCGCCAGCGAGGTAAAACCGGCCGTCCACTACCATCATGTGTCCCTGCGCGCTGACCCCAGTGCGCGATTCGACGTCGAGATGACCGGAAGTGTTGTTCTGCCACTTGATGTGGCCGGTGGCGGCGTCGAGCGCATAGACGTGCGTGCCGTCGTAGTTGGCGATGCCTGCCGCAACGTAGGCGACGCCGTCGACGATGAGGACGCCGCTGGCGACGGGCCATGTGGATTGCAGTGAGCCATAGACCGGAATGCGCCGCTCGACTGGCGCGGCTCGAAACCGCCACAACAGCCGCCCCGTCTTCGCTTCGAAACAGTAAACATAGCCGTCGCCGGACCCGACGAACACGCGGCCCAGCCAGAACGTGGGCGGATAACGCACGTCGCCGCAGGTGTAGCCTTTCCAGCGCATCTTCCCCGTCGCGGCGCCCAGTGCGCGGACGATGCCGTCAGAGCCGCCGATGAAGATCAGGTCGCCCGCCGCGGTCGGTGCGGTCGGCGTGGACGACACGGCTGGGTCGTCCTGCCACTTGCAGTGTGGCAGTGCGGGAACCGTCGCACGGGTTGTCACAGCCGCAGAGTTGTTCGCACGAAACATGGGCCAATCGGCGGGCGATTCGTCAAAGGCCGCAAGCTTGTCGTCGCTGGCGGTGAACCGTTCCAACCGCTCCGACTCGACGGCCTTGCGGTTGAAATCGAAGTTGCCCGCCGGGCCGAGGCAGGTGATGCCATACAACGTCAGGTTGCAGTCGCACGTGGACGGCCACCAGTAGAGCCGGCCGTTGCCGATGGTCACGCCGTCGTGACACTGTGCACGCATCGGCGAGACGAGCTGCAGGAGGTTGCTGGCGCGGTCCAGTCGCGTGGAACCTTCGCCGGCGCGGCAGAAGATGGCGTCTGTGGAGCCGGTCACTCGCGAGCACGCCCGCCGGTTGAGCGGAATCTCGGCGAGGATCTTGCCGGTCAGTGATCGAACTTCCGTGTCGGATCCCGGTCAATCTGTCCGCCCAAGCCGTAGAGGCCGTCGTCGCAGATCACGATCTGGTAGTTGCTGTAAGGGTGCTCCCACAACATGCTGCCGTCCTCGGTTGAGACAGCGAGGAGTTTGCTGATGGGCGGCCCGGCAAAGTAGAGCGCCATGTCGCTGCATCTGAGGTAAGCCGTCGTGCGCCAGTTCGTGCGCCAGTCCTGGCGCGGCAGGTAGTCACCCAGCGCATGGAACAGCGCGGTCGCGTTATCTTTCGTTTTCCGCCACTGCTCCTTGCCGGTCTTCGCGTCGAGGCACGTCAGATACGAACCGAACCGGAACGCGAAGATGCGTCCGTTCTTCATGCACATGGCGCGGCTGTCCATTGGCTCCGCCTCACGGTGCCGCCACAGCACCTTCTTCGTCTTCGGGTCAATCGCCAGCAGCGTCTGCCCGAAACCCCACGTGTGCTCGGGTTTGTTGTAGCCTGGCGACAGCGGGTTCCACGGCCAGCCGTGTGTTTCGCGTTTGGCGCGGATGACGGGGTCGCGCTCTTCCTGCTCGCCAATGAGCGCGTAGAGCACGCCGCCCTCCAGCGCCATCCATTTCCAGAACGTGCCGCCGGCCATCTTGGCGGGAGGCGCGATCTCACCGCGCAACTTGCCCGTCGCCGCATCGAGGATTTTGCACGACTTGTCGTCGCCGAAGTAAACGACCGTGGGCGTGGCGATGAGCGTGCTGCGATGGACCATCAGCGCCGGCGGAAGCTCGCGCCGCCACAACAGCGTGCCGTTGTAGCCGTTGAATGCCGCGAGCGTGTCGAGCCACGGCTCCTCGCGCTCTTTGAACGCGATGTGGCCGAACAGCTTGAACACGCGTCCCCCCGACGCCACCGCCACTTGCGGCAACGGCGCGTAGCGCGGCTCGGCCAGGAACTGAGTGAGATAAGGCGCGCGGGCGATCACGTCATGCGAGAGAGGATTGTTATCCGGGCCGTGGTAGTAATGGCTCCAATCATCCACACCCGCCGGAATCGGCTTCACCAGTTTCCTGCCGTCGAGCCACGCCGTCGCCTGCGGGTGCAGGACGCGAAGCGCCTCGGCTTCCGGCATCGCAGCCGCCTCGCCCACGGCCACCAGCGCGTCTGCAACGTTGTCAGCCAGATGCAGGCTGGCAATCGGGCCGCTCTCGACAAGAATGCGTGCCCCATACAGGCCTGCCCTGTCCACTTGCCGCCTCGCCCGCTCCGCCTCGCCGGCTTCCGGCAATTGGACATAAACCAGCAGTTCGGTTTTCTTCGCCAGCTTGATGGCCAACTCACACTTCGGATCGCCGAGCACCACGCAGATGCCGCGCGTGACACCGATATCGGGAAGTTTTTCCGGCGGTGGTTTGGCGGGTGAGAGGGGGCAGAACATAAAGACAAGCGGTATGAGCAACCATATTGAAGGCTTCATGGCTCTTCTCCCGTAACGCGTAGTATATACCACCGCGCCGCCTTGTTCGCGAGAACTTACGCGCGCCGGCTCAGATTCTCGGAAGCCACTGCGAAGGCGCGGCTGGATCGCGGCCAGCCGGTCGCCTCGTTGCACGGGGTGTTGTCAGCGGTTGCCGTCGGGCGCGGCCAGCGCACTCATCGCTTCCAACATTTCCACGCGGATGCGGTCGGCCGTCGTTCGGTCCTTTGGGTCGGCCCACATCAATTTGTCGGCGTCGGGCGCGTTGAGGACGCGGTCGGCGGCGGTGGCCAGCAGCTTCTCTGCGCGTTCGACGACGGCGCCTTTCTGTCCCGCTTTCTTCGCCGCGGCGATGCGGGCGCGCAGCATCACAAAATACTCGTAGTCTTCGGCGCTCTCACGAATGGCCTCCATTTGTTTGCTGCCCGTGACGGTCGTCGGGTCGAGAAAGAGCGGTGTATAGCAGGTCGAGTGCGTCATGGCGTATTCGTTCCACGACGAACCACCGCCGGAATCGCTGAACGCCCAGAAGTATGACGCCTCGGCACTGTATTGCCATGCCGTCCATGCCTGCAGGCGAAAATACGAATACGGGTCAGCCAGTCGCGCGCCGATGTTGCAGGAGTAAAACGCCAGCTCCATGCCTTCGGCGTGTTTCCTGGCGAAATAGTCGCGATAGCTCGCCGCAGAACTCAGGAAATGGGGGCGGTTCGGGCAGAGAACATGGCAGAGCTTGATCATCTCTTGATTGGCCTTCAGCGGGTTGGCATGGCAGACGTCCTCGAACAACGTCACGCCCGTGTTCGCTGCGCGGACCGCCTTCGCCCACGCCAGAATGATATTGTCGCGATGATCCTCGGCAGGCTCGTCCACAAGGAGAACGACCAGTTGCTCCGGCCGCAGTCCGCATTTCTTCGCGTGGCCGGCCCAGAACGTGATCCACTCACGGACTTTCCCGTCAAACTCCGGTGTGCCCATCTTCGCCCGGCCAATCTGTTCCCCCACGGCCGCGTAGATGCAATACTGCCGCGCGCCGGGCCAGAGCCGGAGCCACTCGTCAAAGCGTGCTGTGTCGAGGTTGTGAGGAAGCACGCTGGCCGTGGCCCACGGTGAGTCCACGAAGTGCTCGCGCAGGTGGCGGATGTACGCGTCCCGGTTTTCCATCGTCACATCGCGGCCCTTGACGGCGTCGCTGTAATCCCACCCGCCGAGATGAAACTTCGGCTGATCGGGAAACCGCAGCGGATAGACGCGCAACGTCAGCGGCACGCGCAGTTTGGTTTTCCCGTGGGCCAGCGAGATCGTGCCGCGATGCGCGCCGGGTTTGATGTCCGTCGGATGGAACGTGAACCAAACCTGCCGCACCATGCCCGATGGCACCGTGATGATGAATGCGTCGCCGTCGCGCCGTGCTTCCGGCAACGCGGCCGCCGCAGCGATGCCCTTGCGCGTGTCGGTCCACGCGACCTCATGCACGGCGACATAGGGCGGGTTCGTTCCGCCGGGCAGGCCGGCGATCTGTAAACGCAACTCGGCGGCGCTGTCTCCGGCGTTGCTGATGTTGAGCGCGCCGGCGCGATATTCGTTCTGCATCATTGCGACGCTGACAGCGCCGGTCTTCTTCAATGACGTGCCGGTAATGTCGAGTGGGTCCCAGGGATTTGCGGCCGAAGCGGCGAGCGTGGCGGCCTTCTGCGCGCGCCAGACCATCGCCTGTGCGCGAAAGACGCGCTCATGGAGCGGATTCAGCGGCAACGTGACGCGCGCCGCTGGGTCGTGCCTCCGTGGCATGGACGGCAATTCGCGCTCAACAGCGTCAAGTTCAGCCAGAATATTCTTCGACGCGTCGCCTTTCAGCTTCGCGGCGGCCTCGCGCACGGCGATCAGGTCCTTGCGGATGCGCTGCTCGAACGCCGCGTGGAGTTGGTAGGCTTTCGCATTCGTCACGCCTTCGCCGCTGAACGGCAGCTTCAGCCAGTCCGGCTCGCCTCGATGGATTTCGATCTCGTCCACGAACGTGTAAGATCCGCCCGGCATCACCAGGAAGGATACGAAGCGGCCGTGTGTGCGCAACTCATCGGTCCAAAAACGATGCACGGCATACTTGTCGCATGTCGCGGCACCGTGCTTCATGCTGAGATTGATCAACTCGCCGGCTGGGTAAAAGCTTTTGCCATCGTCGCTGGTGAGGATGACGATGCTCGCGGGCCACGTCACCTGGGCTGCGCCTGCGGCGGTGTTGAACGACACGCCGCGAATCGGCTGCACGGCACCGAGGTCAATCGTAATAGTGATGCCCGCCGCGCCGCTCCAACCAACCGTGCTCTTCTGGGTCCAGAAGTAGCCTTTCGTGTTAACGCCGTCGGTGAGTTGCGTCTTGTCGCCAGGGTCGGTGCAGTAACTGTAGTTCGGCCTCGGATCGAACGTGCAGGGCTTGCCGAGCGCAAGGTTATCGCCGGGCCGCTGCGTGTCGGCGGCGATGGCTTGCGCGAGTGCGAGGAGAAGGGCGAGTTGATATTTCATGGTTCAAGAAACCGGCCAGTTGGTTGGCGGAGAAGTTGCCAGATGCGCGTGAAGGTTTCCACAGGAAAACCCATCGCGCGCTTGAGTTGGTAGTCGCGTTCCAATGGATTTGGCTCGCGCTCCAGGCGGCGGAATGCTTCCCAGTCCACCAACCCCCGCATCCACGCCCAGTGGCCCATGACCGGCACGGGGAAATCGCTGCCGTGCAAAAGCCGATGGACCAGCGGTTCACGCAAACAGGCTTGGAGGTGTTTGCTGCGAAACGGAATGTTCAACGCGCTGAGGTCGCCATAGAGGCGCGGGTGGCGGCGGGTCATGTTGGTGAACTCATCGAAGTAGTCGCGGTCAAATACGCCGCCCTTGCCTGCGACGTGCGCGGCAATGACGGTGACGCCGCATTGCAACGGCCGCTCCAGCACTCGCGGATTGGCCCATTCGCGCCGGAGGATCGGCACGGTGTGCTCGCCGCCGGTGTGCGCGAGCAGGGGCAGACCAGCTTCAGCGAGGCGCTCCCAAAATCTGGTGTAACGATGGTCGTTGCAGTCGATGTTCTGCGAGTTCGGCAGCAGCTTCATCATCACGGCCCCTGCGGCGAGGCAGCGATCAAGCTCCTCCATTGCGTCGGGCCGCGCCGGATGAATCGAAACCCCCGGCAGGAATTCCGGATACCGGCGCGCGAGGCCGAGGACGTAATCGTTTGGAACGTAGAGCGATCCGATGCCCTCCATCTGCCGTCCGGATTCGTCATACACGTCGTCGTGCGCCAGAATCAGGGCTGCGCCCAACGAGGAGGTGTGCAGGGACCGAAGCAACATCTCAAGGTAAAGTCGGTCAAGGTCACCGGCGAGCGCATCGTGTGGCAGGCCGTTGTGATGAAGCATAAATGCTGCCAGCAATCGATGCAGGCCGCGAGGTCGCACCCAGCAACCGCTGCCGCTGGAGCCGTTGCCCACGATATGCACGTGCATGTCCACCGGTTTCATCTGTCGCGTCGAAACTTGCATGTGGGTTTGGGCGTGGCAAAGGGCAGGATATCACGGCGAACGTCTGCCATTTCCGCGCGAGTTTTTGTTTGCCTTCCGCAGAAGCAGTCCGCACTTTTCCGCCCATGCAACTACTTGCAGCGACACGCAACCGGCACAAGCTCGGCGAACTCCGCGCCATCCTCGGCTCCGGTTTCGAGGTGATTGGGTTGGATGCCGTGCCGTCGGCCACTGACGTCGTCGAGGACGAGCCGACGTTCGCCGGCAACGCGGCCAAGAAAGCCGTCTGGGCGGCACGGATCGCGCCGCCTGGCGTGTTTACCCTCGCCGACGACTCCGGGCTTGAAGTGGATGCGCTCGGCGGCGCGCCGGGTGTCATGTCGGCGCGTTACGCGCAAGAGGCTGGCGGTCTGCGGCCCAACGACCAGCAGAATAACGCGAAGCTCTTGCGCGCGCTGGCCGGCGTGTCAGCTGAGAAACGTACCGCACGCTTTCAGTGTGTAATCGCCATTGCCGGCGCCTCGCCCGCATTGGTGGCCGCGGCGAAACAAACGGGCGTGCCGTGCGAACAACGCGACGATCGAATGGTGGCATTGTGCGCGGGGACATGCGAAGGCCGCCTCCTGTTTGAGCCGCGTGGCGTGGGTGGGTTTGGTTACGACCCGCTTTTCGTGGCGGTGGGCTGCGAACTGACGTTCGCCGAGCTTGGCGAGGACGTGAAGAACACCCTCAGCCACCGGGCACGCGCGATGAGCCGGGTGAAGGCGCTGCTTGACGCCGTGGCACGGGGTGGACAAGAGCGTATGCCTTCCAGAATAATCTGAAAGCGTCAAAAGCAAGTTTCCCTTGCATTTTTTTCTGAAGGGACCATTTTTCATTATCGTCAAAGCAGTTGATGCGCGACGCGCTATTTGACACTCGGTTTTTGTGGGAGGTGATTCCTCAGGCGATCAACCGACTCGGCGGTCTGGTCGTTCCCCCTGGTATCAGGGGGCCTCCCACTACTTTCTTCACCGCGGCAGAAAACGGAGCTGGCGCGTGAAACGGCGGCGGGCGTGAATCGTCCGCCATCGTCCACGCGCCAGCTTGTTTTTGCGGTTATTTGTTCTGTCTTGCAGCGATGGAGCGCGGCTCTTATTCTCGCAGCATGATCGTCGGCATTCCTCGGGAAATCAAGAATCACGAATATCGGGTGGGCTTGCTGCCGGTTCATGCGCACGCCTTGCGCAAGGCGGGGCATCAAGTGCTGGTGCAGCGCGACGCGGGGGAAGGCAGCGGCGCAAGCGACGAGGATTACCGCGAAGCCGGGGCGACGGTGGTGGGTTCTGCGCGGGAGGTTTATGCGCGAGCCGGGATGATCGTGAAGGTGAAGGAGCCGCAACCGTCGGAGTTCCGGCGGTTGCAGCCGAAACAAATCGTCTTCACCTATTTTCATTTTGCGTCCAGCCGCGCGTTGGTCGAGGCAGCCATGAAGGCGCACATTGTGGCGATTGCCTACGAGACGGTGCAGGCAGCGGACGGGTCGCTGCCGCTGCTGGTGCCGATGAGCGAAATCGCGGGACGGATGGCGGTGCATGAGGGAGCGAAGTATCTGGAGGAGCCTTTCAAGGGACGAGGGTTGTTGCTGGCAGGCGTGCCGGGCGTGGCGCCGGCCAAGGTGGTCGTCATCGGCGGCGGCATCGTCGGCGCCAACGCTGCGAAGATGGCGGCGGGACTGGGTGCGGACGTGACGATCCTCGATGTGTCGCTGCCGAGGCTGCGTTATCTGGACGATGTCATGCCGAAGAACGTCACGACGCTGATGAGCAATGACTACAACATTCGCGATGTCGTGCAGCACGCCGACCTGCTCATTGGCGCGGTGTTGGTGCCGGGGGCGAAAGCGCCGGTGCTGGTGAGCGAGGCGTTGGTGAAACAAATGAAACACGGTGCGGTGATTGTGGACGTGGCGATTGACCAGGGCGGCAGCATTGCCACGTCGCGGCCGACGACGCACGGCGCGCCGACATTCATCAAGCATGGTGTCGTTCATTACTGTGTGACGAACATGCCCGGAGCGGTGGCGCGCACCTCGACCTCTGCGCTGACCAATGCGACGTTTCCCTGCGTGCTGGAGATCGCCAACAAGGGCTGGCGGCGCGCGATGGATGAGAACAGCGCGATTCGGTCGGGTCTCAACATGGTCGAAGGTGGCGTTACATTCGGCAAGATCGCCGAGCAATATCGGTTGCCGCTGATCAAACCGTAAACCACGACGACCCGTATTCTGCGCATCGTGAATCCATTTCGCTCAACAACGCCGGGAGATTACGAAAGCGCGTTGCTGGAGACGTTGATCTACATGGCCATCGTCGTCCTGGGCGGCGGGTGGTTGACATGGATTTGGAAATCCCGGGGGACGGGGAAGAACCATTACGTTTACGCATCGGTGGCGATTGCGCTGGCTGCGTTCCTGCCGGTGGAACTGCTTCTCGGTCCGTGGCTGTCGGCACAGCAAGTTTACCGGCTGACACGGATGACTCACTACGCGCGCTACGTGTGCAGCGGCGTAGCGGTGCTGCTGGCGTTGATGGGGTTCATTCGCATTTATTTTCCTGGTCACCATCGGACTGTGAGCGGCCATCTGGCCGGTGCGATCGGGTTGGTGCTTGGCGCGCTGGTGGGCATTTTCACCTACACGCAGCAACTCTGGAAGATTGAGAGTGCGCCGCATGTTCGAGAGGTTTCCGACAACCCGGCGACTCGCGGCGGGCGTTATTTCATCGACCAGCAGTGGAAGTTTGGGTTCATCGTGCCTGCGCGCGAGTGGTTGGAGGATCTGCCTGCCGTTCGTCCCAAAGACACCGTGGCTGTGTTGAACCAGCACACGCTGCGCGCTCAGACCCGTGTTTATGTCGAGCGGGGAATGCCGTCGCTGCTGGCGTTGCGTGACCGTTGTCTGGCCGACGTGCGCGCTCTGAACCCTGACGTGGTGGTCGAGAAGGAGGAGAAAACGACCATCAACAAGCTCGAAGCCATGCGGTTGGAAGCCCGAGCCACACAGGATGGGACCGAGCGGC
>JBAZIR010000014.1:0-31627 GCA_041651735.1 Verrucomicrobiia bacterium
AGGCGAAAGCTGGCTGGTGCCGGCGAGCGCTGGTTCGTTGCGTTGCGCTGCGTAGCTGACGAGCCGCTGCGTGATGAACTGGCGCAGAGCCTTCAGGGCCTTGTCTGTCCCGCCGCGAAGAGCCGCCACCGGCCGCGTCGAGCGGTCGAGAGGGAAGCCGTCGAGCAGATCATCGGTTGTCGATAGCGAACGCAGACCGCGCGTGACCTTCCAAACGACCCGCGGCTTTGGTTCTGCGTCCGGCGCGAAGAACTTCGGCAGCAGCGCATGGATGCGCGGCCGGATGGTGCGTGCCGCAAACTGTTCCTTCACGAGAAGCTTCGACGGCACGATGACATCGGCGTCCACCGTCCAGAACGGCACATGCAGCTTCCTCGCGAGTTCCTGCCGCCAGCGTTCCGGTTCGCGGAGCGGGTTCTCGTCGCCGACGACCAGCGACGCGCGCGCCTCCGTGCAAAACGCCGCGAGGTCGCTGTCGGGATGGCGGCGCAGCACAAAGCCGACGTTGCGTTTCGCGAGCCGTGCCGCCGTGTCGGTCAGCGCCTCGACCATGAATTGATAGTGCCGCCAGTTCGCGTTCGGATACGACACGAGCGCGAAAAACACGACGACCGGTTTGCCGAGAATGTTGGCGGCCTCGATGGCAGTGTCGAGCGCGGGATTATCCACCGCTCGTTGCGCGCGCTGCATCCAGTAAACCACACAACGACCCCCGGCGTCGGGTGTGCCACCGCGGCGAATGGTGACACGGGCGTCCTGAGCGAGGTTGTCGAACGTCATACACTCCGATCCACGATGTTCAAATCCAGGGACTTCGCGAGGCGCATGGCCCCGGCTGTTTCACAAATTTGCTCGGGGCGCTTGGCGCCGCACAAAGCCGCCGCCACGCCGGGACGCGAGATGGCCCACGCGATGGCCAACTGCGCCACTGAGCAACCGGAGCGCGCCGCGATCGCGCGCAGCCGCTCGACTTCGGCCAGATTCTTCGTCCACGCGTCACCCGTAAATAGCGGCGACTGGCGCCGCCAGTCGCCCTCCGGGAAAACGTGATCACGCATGAACTTGCCCGTCAACAGGCCCATCGCCAGCGGCTCGTAGGCCACAACGCCCACGTTGTGCGCGCGGCACCACGGCAGGATGTCTGCTTCAATCTCGCGCTGGAACCAGTTGTAACGAACCTGGCACGCGACGAAGGGACACTCGGCAGCGAAGGTTTCCATCTGCGCAACCGAGAGGTTTGAAACGCCCACGGCTTGTGTTTTTCCTTCGGCGAGCAGTTCGCGAAAGAGACGGGCGGATTCGGCGAGTGGCGCGTCGTCCGCCGGGGCGTGGAGGTAAAGCAGTTCGACTGCATCGGTTTCAAGACGCCGGAGGCTTTCCTCGAAGTGCCGGCGGAGCAGTTCGGGATTTCCGGTCCGCTTCAGCACGCCGTGCTCGTCCCAGTAAACACCCACCTTGGTCGCCAGCATGACTTGTGTGCGCCGGCCGCGGATCGCGCGGCCAATCAGCCGCTCGCTCTCGCCGTCGCGGCCGTAGGCGTAAGCCGTGTCGAGATGGTTCACGCCCGCATCGAGCGCAGCGTGGATCACCGCCATGGCCGTTTCCTCGGTGATCGCGCCGCTGGTGATTCCGGCGAGCGGCCAGCAGCCCAACGCCACAGGCGAGACAGCCAGTTCGGAGAGAGAGGTTGGTTTTGTCATGACTTACGGAGTCTTTCCATTTATCAGCCAGTCGAGGTTGAACCGCGCGAACACGGCAGCCTCGTAGGCGTGTTTGTCGCCAGTTTCGTAGAAGACGCCTATTGTGTCGTCGGGAAGGACAGCAACACAGGAGTAGGCACTCGGGCGTGGATCGAGCAAACGCGACACGGGCCAGGTCTGACCTTCATCGAAGCTCGCGCGCACGGTCATCTTCTTGCGTTTGACGCTGGCGGGATTGGAGAAAAGGATGACGCTCTTGTGGCCGTCACCGGGCCATGAGTAGCGGCGGATGCTGGCCTGGCAGATCGGTTCGACAAGCTCCGGCACATGGCGCTGGCCGGCCCACGTCGCGCCACCGTCGCCGCTGATGGCCTGCTGGCGCGCGCGCTGGGTCTTGTCGTAGTTGCGCATATTGAGCAGCAGGCGTCCGCCGGACAGTTCGACGACTTCGCATTCATTGACCTTGTCCTGCGGCGTGCGTCCGCCGAGCTTCCAGCTTTGGCCGTGGTCGTCGGAGTAAATGACGTGGGAATAATAACGGCCGGTGCCGGCCTCGATATGGTCGCAGGGGATGACGAGCCGGCCTTTGTACGGGCCGTGTTCCATTTGGATGCCCGCGCCGGGACCGGTGGCATACCACGTCCAGTTCGTCTGTTTTACATCGGCGGTGATCTCTTGTGCTTTCGCCCACGTGAGGCCGTCGTCGGTGGAACTCGTAACGAACACGCGGCGCGTGTCTCTGCTGGTCTGCGTGACGATCCCCGACTCGGGATCGTCGCCGCGGTTCCACGTCATCAGCAGCCAGATTGTGCCGGTGTCGCGATCCACGACGGGGCACGGGTTGCCGCACACGTTCGGGCCGTCGTCCCAGATCGTTTGCGCGGCGGACCACGTCGCTCCGTTGTCCGTGCTGCGCTTGACCTGCATGTCAATGTCGCCCGTGTCGCTGGGGCTGAACTTGCGGCCTTCCGTGAACGCCAGCAAGGAGCCGCGCCGGGTTACGAGCAACGCGGGAATGCGATAGGTGTGATAGCCGTCCACGCCGGAGACGAAGACGTTGGTCTTCGCGAGCAGGCCGGTAACCTCGGGCAACGTCGCGGCGGCTTTGATCGCGGCCTTCGTCGGCAGCGTTTCCAGGTCGGATTCCTTGATCGTGAGATGCAGCGCGCGTTTCCAGCGATGCGGCAGGAAGAGGTGCATCGTGCCATCGTCGGGGAACGCGTCGAGGTAGGAGCACTGGTAGTTGAACCACGCGTTTGGTTCGGTCTCCCCGAGCGCATTGGCCAGCACAAAACGCGGTTCGGTCCACGTCCCGCCGCCGTCGCGCGAGAGGCTGACCCAGAGTTCGCTGCGGTCCTTCATGCCTTCCATCTTCGCTGTGAGGCCGGTGTATTGTGTCTGCGCATGGCGGTTGTGGTGGAACGCGGCGAGAGTCTTGCCGTCGCTGAGATGGAACAGCATCGGCGGCGCGTCGGGATGAACAAGCGGTGTCGGCTTTGGCTCGGTCCAGGTCTTGCCGTCGTCGCTGCTGCGCGCGGCCCAGAGATGGCCCTCTGGTGTGCGAAACATCGCGAGCACCTTGCCGCCGCCGAGATTGATGGGGCGGCCTTCGTCCATGCGGTTGAAACCCGGCACGAACCAGCCGTTCGGCCGTTTGTCGGGCAACAGAGTCCAGGTCTTGCCGCGATCTTCCGAGCGCAGCAGAAACTGGCGCGTCAGCAGCGGCTTCACCGACCAGTCGCCCAGATGCGAGCCGAGGAGCCACGCGCCGCTGTCGGTCTCGCACATTCGCATCACGGACATGCCACGGAAGTCCGGATCGTTGACGGGCCGGATGAGTTGTACGTCGGACCACGTGCGCCCGTCGTCGTCGCTGAAGCGGAAGCCGATGGGCGCGTTTTCCTGCTGGCCCTTCGCCACGGAGAACTCTTGGAAGACCGGCTGCGTGCCGAAAGCATGGATGCGCTTTGTGCCGCGCGGAATCAGCGGCACGAAGCCGTGCTGGTTGTAATCAATATTGAACGCCGGTTTCAGTGCGCTCCACGTCCGGCCCTTGTCAGAGGATCGCATGGCCATCAGGTCGTTGATCTTGTTTGTCCTGCCGCCATAGTGATCGCCTTCGGGGAACATCAGCAGATAATCGCCGCGCGGCGTGAGGGTGGCGCGCGTCTCGAACAAGCGCGTCTTGCTTTCGTGGACAAGCTGGCCGTCCACCTGCGGCGCGGTGACGAGGCCGAGCGTCTTGCGGAAGACCAGAGTGCCTGGCGGATCCGTCGGATCAAACTTCGCGCCACCCACGCTGATCTCGGAGGCCGGGCCGGCCTTGGGCAACGCCACGTTCAATGCGGCGCGGTCCTCGACGAGATTGCCCGTCGCGGCGAAGTCATGGACGCGCATCGTCGCCCGCCACGGACGCAGGCCGAACACGCCGACGGGGCCGGTCTTGAACGGCAGCGTCACGATATCCTTGCCCGCGAGCCGCAGCGTGAGGTTCTTGCCGGCGCGAGTCACTTCCGCGACGACGGGCTGGCCGGGCGCAATGAGTCCTTCGGTCGAACCAACAGAACGCGAGCGCCCGAGGTCAGGTCCTTCGACGAACAGTTTCCCGCCGCGCCCATCGAAACCGAAATGATTCCTGCCAAAAACCAGCGAGGCGGCCGTGCCGTTGAGTTCCTTCAGGCTGAACCGCGCTGTGATCTTGAAGTCGCCCTCGCCAAGCACTTTCGCGGCATAGAGAAAGTTGCCGACGCCGGAGCACTCGATCCAGCCCTTGCCGCGTTGCCATTTGCGGCCTGCCTCGACGACGGCCAACGGCCGGCCTTGTTTGACAAACTGGACGGGTTCGGCGTTTGTGGCCGATTGGACCGGTGCTGCCGACAAAGCCAGCAGCAAGCCCACGACCGGCATCCATCCGTTACGCACGTTCATTCTGTCTCCTTCACTTCTCCCGGTTGTCGGCGATCGGCCGGTGACGCGGCACGCGCGCGCCAAAATCGCCGAGGAAGTTCCACATCGTCCGCTTGTTCAAATCCACCTCGGCCACGGCCACCGTGCCCCACTCTTTCGCTTGCGCAATTGGATCGCCGCTGCGGTCGAACACGGCAGAGATCATCCAGTTTCGCGAAACGTCCTCGTAGGTGCTGCTGACGAGATACACGTTGTTCTCGCAGGCGCGGGCGCGGGCCAGCAACGGGTTGCAACCCCAGACCGGCCACGCGATCACCTCCGCGCCGCGTTTGGCCAGTTCGCGCGCCGGCTCGGGGAAAAATCCATCATAGCAAATCATCATGCCGACTTTGCCGAAGCGTGTCTGGAACACCGGATAATCATCGCCCGGCGCGACGCCCGCCTCGACCTCCTCACGCGGCAGGCAGACCTTGCGATACTTGCCCACGAGCCGGCCGTCGGGGCCGATGAGCACCGCCGCGTTGTAAATCAGATGGCCGGCGCGCTCGTCGAGGCTGAAGACAATGTAGAAGTTGTGCTGCCGCGCCAACGCGCCGAAATACTCCGTGGACGGACCCGGCACCGGCTCAGCCACTTCCTCGGATTTCTTGTGGAGGTTCGCCGAGGGAGCGATCTCGCCCAGCACCACAAGATCGGCTTTTTGGCGCGCGGCCTCCGCAAGCAGTGGAGTGAAGAACCGCCAGTTGTCTTCGCGCGTCTTGCCGCCGCGTGGCACGAAATGAACCGTCGCGAGCCGGGCGACGCGCGGCGCTGGAGGAGCGACCTCGGCGAGCGAGACTTTGCTCCAGCGCACCTCGGCGTTGGCGGCCCACTGCAAATGCAGTTCGACCTTCGCCTGCGTCGCCTGCGAGGGCACGAGGTAAATGTCGGAGATTTCAGTCCAGCCGTCGGCGCGAGCCGGCTTCGTCGTGGGGAACTCCGCCGACGCCATCGGTTTGCTCTTGCTGACGAGATAACCGCTCACGGTTGGCTCATCGCTCGGCACTTGCCGGCCCGCGGCATTTTGCCACATCAAGCGCACGGCAACGCTGCGTCGCGGCAAGGCGACGTTCGTGGCGCGAAAGAATGCCTCAAAGCGCCAGTACTTGCCTCCGGTGACCGGGAAGGTTTTCGTCCAACAGCCGTCGAGTCCGTCGCGACCGTCGCTGCGAATGACCAGCGCGGGCTGTCCGTCGAGACCCGCCGCCGGCTCGCAGGCAAACTGCGGCGCGATTTCGTCGCGTGGCGCCGTCGTCGTCCAGCCGGCGGGAATCACCGGGGAGTCGGCGGCGTTGACGGACGCGGCGCCGGACAACACGAGGCAGGACAGAATGATCACAGGGAGTTTCATCGTTGGTTTCCTTATTATATTCATTCGCCGCTATTCAATCGGAATGCCGTGCACTGCGGCGGGGTTGGTGAAGAAGAATTCCTTCATCACAGCCGCCGCCGCGTCGAAATCATTGTGCAGTGGCGAATACCGGTCGGCGACAAGCTCCGCGAGAGCGTCGGCGACACCGAGACGCACGGAGACGTATTTCGCGGCGATCATTTCCACGAACCGCGCGTCGGTGAACCCGCAAGCGATGGACTTCAACGGCCCCATGCTGAGCTGGTCACGCACCATCCGCGCGATCTTGTGCCGGCGGAAATAGTGCCACCACGGCCCGGCGGAAACGTTGCCGACTTGTTTGGCGGCGTTGGCCATGTCGTTATAGAGCATCTCGTGGGCGGAGATGTATTCAAAGTGAACGTGTGGATAGCGTGCCCACACCGGATATTCATCCTGCGGCAGGTTCGGGATGTATTCCGGGAAGGACTGGATTTCCCGCGCCCAATCCATGAAATGTCGCGCGCCGCCACAGAGCTGGAGACAGACGCCGAACCGCGCGCCGGCGTCCTTGCGTTCCTTGCCGATGTCGTTGAGCGCTTCCAGCATCGCCTCGGCGACACACGTAATCACCTGCCGGCGGTTCTCACCGTCCAGTTGCGCCCGGTGATGGGCGAGCGCCCAGTCCACGACTGCCTTCGAATACGGCCGGCTGAACCGCCAGTCCTGCGCCTGAAAACCGTCCACATAAAGAATGCGGCTCTTCGGGTTGCTCTTCGGGCTGCGCAGGATTTTCCAGAAAAACTCGCGCGTCGCCTCCTGGAGCGCCGCCACGTTGCCAAGCTCGCGCTCGAAATACTCTTCGAGGTGGAGGATGTATTTCTCAGCCTCGAACTTGTGGCCCTGTGTGAACAGGCCGAAGTCGGTGGCGCGGTCGGGCCAGATCAGGCCGTTGAAATCGAACATGTTCCACGCCTCCGGATGCGTGCAATACGCGAGGTTCACGTCCCGTGGCCGGACCGGCGGCATCAGCGGCACCTTGTCACGGTTCTCAATGCTCGTCACGTAGGCGCGGACGTTGTGGTCCTTGAGGACTTTTTCGGCGAACCGCGGATCGTTTCGCTCGGCGGCGATGGCGTCGGCGACGATGTCGAGGTTCTTGGGATCAAGCGGATCCAGATTCTCCGGCACGCCGCGATAAAGCCGGAACATGTATCGGAGCCACCCGGCGTATTCGGAATAGCGGCTGTCGCGGAGCTGTTCCAACAGCACCTTGGCGGCGGCGCGGCGTTCCTTCTCGGTGTTGGACCCGATCCGCGCGATGGCGTCGTTGAGGTGGTTGTCCGCGCCTTCGACGATTTGCGCGAACCATGAGT
This sequence comes from Verrucomicrobiia bacterium, assembly GCA_041651735.1. Taxonomy (GTDB): domain Bacteria; phylum Verrucomicrobiota; class Verrucomicrobiia; order CAIQCK01; family CAIQCK01; genus CAIQCK01. Next base: position 7,353 of record JBAZIR010000014.1, read on the forward strand.
AGAACAACCCGTGCGTCGCGTCGGTCATCGTGCGCCGCGCCAGCCGCCCGCGCCGGATGCCTTCCTCGACGACGCTGCGAGGCGGTTTGTTCACGGACGCCTGCGTGCCGGCGAGATTGCCCGCTGCGAGCTTCTTCGTGAAACCGGTGATGTCATCCTGGACGTGCGTGTGGGCGTCAATGACCGGCGTGGCCATCGCCAGTTCGTACAGCTTCTCGCGAACCTCGTTGATGTTCATGGTTGGGTCACTCGATGATTCTCAGCAATTGGGGTCGAGCCATTTCATCGCTTCGACAGCTCGCAGTGGGCAATCGCCCACACGCGCAGCTTGGGAACTGTAAACTCGACAAAACCGCCGTCAGTCCTGGCCGGCAACGCGGTATCGGGCTTGCCCGGCTCGCACAGCGTCATCGGCCCGGCGGTGGCGCCCTGGGGGAGACGAACGCGGACCTTCAAGTCTTTCTTTTCCACCAGCGTATCCGTGTCGAGGTCGCAATCGTAGTTGAGCAGATGGACGATCAGCCGGTTGCCACGCAGAACCGGGTTGATGGCCACGGTTGGGGGCGCGCTCGTCTCCAGCACCGGCGTCAGTCCCGACATCGCCTTTCTGAAAGCGGCTGCAATTCGCTTGAAATCATCGGTCTGTGAAATATCCGACGGTCCGCTCGGCGCGATCACGCAACGCAGCGAAGGCTTGCCGCTGCGCGTCACAGCCGCGTCGCGTTGGAATCCGTTCTGGTGCGGTTGCCACTCGCCCAACAGGTTCCGGTCATTGCCTTGTTCGCCGACAAACACATCGTCGAACCAGACCTGGCCCGTGCGCCGCCGGAAGAGCGCGAGCGCGTCCACGGTCTTCACCGGTTTGTCCACCTCGACAACGCCCTGGGCCAGTTGCCAGTCATGCGTGCCGCCCGCGAAGTTGGCCGTCTGCGCCCAAAGACTGGAACCGTCCTGGAAAGTGATGTCGAGGTAGATGGCGTAGTCACTGTCAGCCACGCCGCTCACGTGATCGGCTTTGCTCCAGCCGCGGAATGTGATGGCGCGCGGCGCGGTCTGGTTCAACGTGAGCCGTTGATGGGCGCCAGCTTCCGCTTTGATCTTCGCCCGCAACGCCCGCTGCAACGCTTCCGGCGCGTTGCCGATCCGGATCATCCGGCCGTCGAAATCGCCGTTGAGCGACGGCTGCGAGCATTGGCGATAGCGCTCATCGCGAACGGCGAGATCGCCGCTGACGATCACGCGACCGCCGTTGAGCGCGAACTGACGCACCGCCCCGGCTTGTTGCCGGGTCATGCACTCGGCGTTCGGCAGCACCAGCACCTTGTAACGGCTCAGCGTCGCAGCCAGTTCGTCATCGTTCCAGTAGTTCGGCGAGCCGAAGACCACGACGTCATAAGGGGTGCGCAGTCGCTCCAGCGCGTGACTCATGCCTTCCAAGTGTCCCGCCTGCCGTTGATAAAGTCTGTTGCCGGAGCCGAACTGCATCGCGCTGCATACCTTGTAAAGGAACGACGGCACCGAATAAACCAACGCCACATCCGCGCAACTGCGATGCACACGCGTCAGCAGGTCCTTGTGGGCGCGGGCAAACTGCGCGGAGGAGGCGATGGCCTCGCACACCTTCGGGGTTGGAGTCACGATTTGTGTGCCGGTCGCTTTCGACCAGAAATAGTTGTTGATGAGAAAATAGGGCGTTGCCTGGTTGGCGAAGCATTCAGCGACGAAGATTTCCGAACCGACGACCTGTTCCATCGAATGCTGGGTCGGGAATCCCCAGACCCAGACGGGCTTCGCGTGCCGGCCGGAGGCGCACTGGACTTTGTAGCCGAGTGTCAGCCGCGCAGCCGGATAAGCTCGCTGGGTCCATTGTTCGAGAAAGACGACGTCGTTGGGCTGCGACAGGAGCACGCTCGACCAGGCGTTCATGTTGGCGCAGCCTTGGTTGCCGCAGACCGGCATCGCGCGCACCGCCTTCGTTGCTGACACGATGTCGCGCCATGCGTCGAGATTCGATGCGAACTGGAAGTCTTCCCACGCGATGATGAGCGGATCGTCGAGCGCCGCCGCAATGCGGGCATTGCCCAGCAGCTTGCGATCGAGCACATAACGCGCGATGTCGAAATTATTCACATCGTTGACACCCAGCGCGCGCAACTCGTCGGCCGTGAAGCGCGAGGCGAGCAGCTTGCGCACACCGGCCTTGCACCCGCGGCAATAGCAGCCCGGCGCGGTGATGCCGACGGGCACGCCGATGTTGTCTTGCCGCACAACGGCGACGCCAGCGCGCCTGGCAAGACCGACTACACTGTCCTTCTGCAACTCGTGCCACTTGGGCGCATTGTGGCAGACGTTCCATCGCGTGCCGCCCTTGCCTTCCCCGCCCCACGCCAGATGCCGGATCGGGTTGCCGTGGATGTCCATCGCCACGCCGTGCTCCTCGTCCACGGCCCAGTCGGTGTGGAAGTGCCGCTCCCACTCCCTGCCCTTGGATTCGTATTCTTGATACTCGATGCCGCCGGCGATGACGCGGGGGAAGAAACGATGCGCGCTCAGCGCGCTCTTCTTCATTCCCTGGAAGACGCTCCACTCAGCCAGTTCCGGCTGAAAATCATTGAGCAGGCTCTCCAGCGTCGTGCCCGCCGGCAGCGAGTTGGTCTTCATCGGTCCGACCATCAGATTCGTCACGTCTTTGATCCAGTCGACCGGCTCCTCCGCGCACGAAACCGTTGGCAGCGACAACACGCCGCAAATGACGCCGAGGACTACAGACTTGGAAACATTGAGTCTCATGGCCGCGTCACCGGATGGATTCAAGCAGTTCGTCGTATTTCGAGATTCCTACCGCGCCGCCGACGTGGCGGATGCACGCAGCCGCGGTGGCAGCGCCGACTTTCGCAGCCGCTGCGTCGCTCAGACCGTTTGCGAGACCTGCGATGAAGCCAGCGTCGAAACAATCGCCCGCACCCGTGGTGTCCACAATTTCCGTCGCTACCGACGGCACACGAAGCATTCCCGTTTCGTTTGCCACCAGACAGCCGTCCTTGCCGAGTTTCAACACGACCCGGCTCGCGCCTTTTTCGCGCAACGTCCGTGCGATCTCCTCGGGCGTCAGGCCCGGATAGATGTGCAGCATGTCGTCGTAACTCGGCATCACCACATCGCAATGTGGCAGCGCGGCTTCGAAGATCGTCCGGTTCGGTCCGAGTCCGAAACACTCATCGAGCAGCGTGATGACGCCGCGCTTTTGCGCTTCGCCGAGCAGCTTCGGGGCGGCCGGGTCGAGTGCCGGCAGCACGAACATGTCCTGATAAAACAAAAACTCGCAGTCGCAGAGCGCGTTCAGATCCAGGTCGTTCGCTGAAAACGTCAGATTGCAGCCGGGCGTGTGGATGAAGGATCGATCACCGTCGGGATGAACGCCGACGAAAGTGAACGGCGTGGTTTCTTCTTTCGAGACACGGATATTTGCCACGCCGACGCCGCTCCTGGCGAGTTCCTGAAGCAGGAACGCGCCGTTCATGTCGCCGCCGACCTTCGAGAAAATCGCCGTGGAGACGCCGAGCTGCGCCAGCGCCGAGCCGGTGTTGGCCGCGCCGCCGCCGGGCAGGAACTTGATGGACTTGGTGTTGACCTGTGTCTTGATCTTCGGGACGGGATACTGCGGCAGCGGACCGCTCAGCGCATCCACCACCAACACGCCGATGCAGTGAACCTTGGCCATCGTGTTTTCCCTCAAAGAATCTTTCGAATCTGACTCGTTGGCACGACTAACATTGAAGTCAACTGTGCCCACCCATGTCATCGCGGGTGGGCGGTGGTTGAACTGACACGGTAGATCGATTTCGCAATGGTAGCATTCTAATGCAAAAAGTGACGATAACTCCCGCGAGAAACCACATCAAATTGCCCAGGACTCCGTAAAGGAAAACCACCGTGGGCAGCCATCCTCCCCAAGCTTCGAAGTGTGGACGAGCTGCATCAAGCAAAATGCCTATAGGATAATCCACGATGTAAAAACTTATGCACATCATTGCGAATCCGATACTGGAATCTGGATTACTACTGTGCTCGGAGAGCACTATCGCAAGACTCGTCAGAAACAGCAGCACTGTATGTGCAGTCACAAACAGAATCGGGACTTTCAGCCACTTCTTCATTTTATTCCCATGCCGTTCACCTCGCCTTGCCCGCCGCGCCAGTGAGCGTGATCCATCGCTCCGCGACCTTCGCAATCGCCGGCTTGGTCGCGCCCAGCAGGGTCGGCAGCCAGCCGGTCCGGCCGCCGGCGTGTTGTTCGGCGTAGGCGTCGCGGAAGGCTTTGCAGAGCTCGCTGGCGACGTTGACCTTCGCCATGCCAAGCGACACCGCTTTGCGGATGTATTCCGGCTGCGTGCCGGAACCGCCATGCAGCACCAGCGGCACGCCGATCGCGCGGCGGATTTTTTCCAACCGCTCGAAATCGAAGACCGGCAGCTTGGTGTAGATGCCATGCGCGTTGCCGATGGAGACGGCCAGGGCATCCACGCCGGTCAGTTCGGCATAGCGCACCGCTTCGGCGGGATCGGTGAGCGTGAAGCTTTTTCCGCCCTCGACGGTCGAGCTGTCCACTTTGCCGACGGAACCAATCTCGCCCTCGACGGTCACGCCTTTGGGATGCGCCTTGGCAACGACGGCCTTGAGCGCCGCGACGTTTTCGGCAAACGGTCGCGTGGAATAGTCGAGCATGACGGAGGTGTAGCCGGCTTCGAGGCAAGCCGCGACGATCTCCGGCGAGTCTCCGTGATCGAGATGCAGCGCGGCGGGAACGTTGTATTTCTCCGCGACCGCCCTCGATATGCGCCCCATCGTGTCCGGCGGATTCAGCGGGAACTCGCCGGGACCACTCATCAAAATCACCGGCGCCTCCAATTCCGTGGCCACCTGGAGAATCGTCTCGGTGACTTCCGCATTCCAAGCGCAGAAGGCCGGCACCGCGTAGCCGTTCTTCCAAGCCGGCAACAGTAATTCACTCATCGGCAGGAATTTCATCGTCGTGCACTGATGCTGCCAAAGCGGCGAGCTGAATACAAGTTACTCAGAGCGGCTGCCGGCATCCCGCCGGCAGCCTGTGTTTCTTCTCATTCGTCTCAACGGACTGCCAGCGCCAACAACGCGAGGATATAGGCGGGTTCCATGACCATGTTCAACGGCAGCCGCATCAACGGGCGGCGGCCACGCAGCGCCATGATGGCGATGATCGTCGCGACCATCACCCACCTGTCCACGTGGATATCCTTCGCGAGAAAGAGCGAGTAGTAGATGCCCGCGCCTGTTACCACGCCGCACGCCACGAACAACGCGACCGTCGCGCCGCTCATCGGCCGCGCCAGGGGATTCCGGACCTGGCTCCACACGAGCGCGAGCGACAACGCCGTATAAGCGGCGAAAAACATCGCGTGGCTGAAGACCTCTTTCCAGAACCAGAGGCTGTTCGCCAGGCGCGGCCCGCCGGCGCGGGTGAGAGCGATGATGGGTTCATGCACACCCATCGAAACGCTGAGCCAGCACACGGCCAGCACGAACAGCGTCAGCGGTCCCGCGGCATCGCGTCGTCCGCGTTCCAGCGTCCACACCACCAGGAATTGCAGCACCATCGACAACGGCGTGAAAATCCCCAACGACAACAGCTCGCGCCAGCGAACGAACTCGCCCATCGGCAGCGACGCGCGCGTGCCAACCCATGCGATGTTCAGCCCGGCCAGGAGAACCACGCCGGCTTGTGCGGCGATGAGCAGGCTCAGGACTCGCGGACAGCCTCCCGCGTCGGAGTTGTTCGGGTTCATGAATTCGGTTTTCCGCGCGGCTGCCCTTGATCGTTCCGTTACGGCTTCGCACCGGCGAAGTATTCGTGGAAGACCGTGGCAAGCTTCTCGCCGAAGGTCTGCCAGTGCCGGCCCGTGGCGCAGTCATTGAGGCCAGCGATGCGATTGCAGTTGAACTCCAACACCACCGCGTCAATGCCGAAGCGCTCCAGCCAACCGTCGCCCAGCGAGCCGGGGTTGCGGAACGTCGCCTTCGTGCTGCCCTCCGTGAACCACGTGTGCTGGCGCAGCAATTTCTCCAGATGTGTCATGCGTTCCAGGTATTGCTTCAGTTGCGGCACGTCCGGGCGGCTGATATGCAGATTGCCGCCGCCGTCATTGTGCAGTTCCATCGCCAGTTGCGGGCGCTTGCCCGCGGCGGTCATCTTTTCCAGCCACTTCTCCAACGCCGCGTTTTCCGGCGAGAGCTGCGGGTCGGCGGGCTTGTCCCAGTTGCGGTTGAGGTCCTTGCCCTGGAGATTGAACCGCGTCATGCCACGCGCGACACCGTCCTTGTTTGCGATTGGCATGACGTAGAGACAGAACTGTTGGAGAAACTTCTTCGCCTCCGCGTCGCCCTTCAAAAGACGGTGGATAAGTCCCTCGACGGCCCAGCTGCCGCCGGTTTCCCACGGATGCGCCCGCGCACGGATGAAGACCCGGTGCGGCGCGTTCTCGTCGCCGACGCGGACGATCTCCAGCTCGCGGCCTTGCACGGTTTTGCCGACGGGCGTGATTTCCACAAGCGGGTTGCTGCGGATGGATGCGAGCAAGCGGTCGAGGTCGGAGAGGCGGTAGGGTTCAATGCGCGCGACATAGAGCCGGGGGCCGGGCATCTCGACGGTGAGCCGCACGCGGTTCTCCGGCAGACTGTCCATCGGGACGACTTTCCAATCCCGGCCGTTTTCGGAAATGGACGCCGCTTTCATTTCTCTCGCAACGGAGCCGTGGCGGCCGTTCCAGACGTTGTCGAGGTTCTTGAACTCCAGCGTCAGCCTGGAGCCGGGCTTGGCGTGAAGCAGGAAATGGAAATGTCCGGCGGCCCGGTTGGGCGAATTGCGCTCATGGTCGTAGAGCAGATTCACGACAATCGTCCCATCGGCGGCGAACTCATACCAGAGAGGCGACGCGTTCTCGAAACTGGTGTCGATGAACTCCAAATCGGGCGCCTCCGCCGAAATGGCGGCGGTGGTTGTGAGCGCGAATGCGAGCAGCAGTTGGGGCAGTGTTTTCATGGTTCAGTGTTCTGCGGCGAGTGTGTAGCTGTAGAGGTGCGAGCCGTTCGCGAAGTAGATGCGTCCATCAAGGTAATCGCCTCCGCCGCCGACGTGGACGGGCGATTTTGCCAGCATCGTGATCTTGAAGGTGGCCGGGTCGAGCTGGGCGATGCCTTTCTGGAAAAGAACGTAATACCGGCCTTTGCCGTCGGTCACGAAGACGCGCGGACCTTGTTGCGAGGTCGTCGGCCCAAACTCGGCGGCGAGGTCTTGTTCGTGGACGACCTTGCGGGCGGCGGGATCGAAGACGAAGAACCGCTTCTGGTCGGCCACACCGAAGACGAGGCCGTTCGGGCCGGCGCAAAGATCGGTGTAGCCCTGCGCGCCGGGAAATACGGCAGCGTGCCAGTCGAGCTTCTTCGTGGTCATGTCCATGATGTAGAGATGCGCTTCGGTGGTTTTGCGCTCGCCGCCGGTGCCGGCGCTGGTGGTGGTACCGCCGAGCAATTTGCCGTTTGGCAACGCCGCGAGACTCATCGTCGAATGCTCCGGCAGAATCTGCTCGTGCGTCAGCAATACGCTTTGGCGCGTCTCACGGTCCCAGAACAGCAATCCACCACCGGTGTAGCCATAGCCGGGCGTGCCGGCGAGCACGAGGGTGCGGCCGTCGGGATGCGCGAGCAACGCGTGCGGGCGATTGATGGTGGGATGGCAGTCGGTCAGAAACAGCGGGTTGCAGCCGGGTTTGCCTTTCTTGCTGTCCACCCACGGTTGCGACGGATCCCACTCCAGCAGGAAACCGTGGCCGTAGCCGCCGAAGAAGAACCGCTCGCCTTGTCGCGCGACGGTGTTGAACTGGCCGTAGGCTTCGCAGTTGATCCATGAATCGGTCTTCGGGTTGAAGCTGAAGAACCGCATCGGGAACGCCGTGCCGCCACAGAGGGTGCCGTTGGGCGCGGCGGCCACGCCCATGACGTGCGCGCCTTCGCTGGTGTAGTCGAACTTCACCGTCTTCGACTTCCGCGTCTTCGGATCCTCCACAATCAAAATGTGCTCCAGCGTGCCACATCCCTTCAGGCGCCTGCCACTGGGGAACTCGCGATGAACCAAGCCCTGGCTGCCAGTGATGATCGTCCTGGGCTTCGGCTGGTGTTTGCCGATCTTGCGCGCCTCGCCTTTGTAAAACTCAAACCAGCCGTCGGTCGGGTTTCCAGGCGCGTGGCCATAGACCTTGCCGTCCGTCTCGCGATAGACCGGCGGGTAGCCTTTGACTCGTTCCTTCGCGGCGAAAAACGGTTTGGCCGTGGCGGTCTGTGGATCGTAAATGACGATCTGGCCGGCGGCGCTGCCGATGCTGACGTAAACCCAGCCGGCATCGTCCACCGCCACGCTGCGCGGGTATTGCGCCCAGTTCTCCTTGTTGATGTAACCGTGGTCCTTGAACTGGCGCGTTTGAGGGTTGAACGACACCAGTCCGCTGTTGGGATAACTCGCCGACCAGAGCGTGCCGTCGTCGGCTTCGGTCATGCTCATGGCCATCTGCGGCTTGGTGCGCTGCCAAAACGTGAACGCGCGCCTGGCCGGGTCGAATTCGGAGAAGTGACTGCCGAAGTGCGTGTAGTATTTGCCGGCGCGCGAGAGGACCGAGGCGAACGGCCCGTCGCCGCCCCACGGATAGGGCGTGGGGAACTGCTGGCTCTTGCCCGTCTCGGCGTCAACCATCAGCAACGCGTAACCGCCGCGGCAGTCGTAGAGCCACACGAGCACCGCGTCCCGTCCGTCGCCGTCCGCGGTGGCCACGATGCCACGATGATTGCTCACAGGGGTGGCGACACCGTGGTCGCGGAAACCGCCGCCCAGTTCTTTCGTGGCAGCGCTGGCTTGCAGGGCAAACGCGAGCGCGATGAGGATGAGCCTTGGCGTCTTCATGTGACCAATGGCTCGCGATGCTACCGCGCAGGACGCGACAACTCCACACAACTCTTGCGCCAATCACCTCGCCGTTCCGCCGACGTCCGTCCTTGTGTTTCAATCGCCGACGGAGGTAAATGGGCCGCGAGGAAGTGAAGACTCCATGAAGACAAGGACAATCCCGGTAAGTGCTTTGGCGATGGCGGTGGCTTGGATCCTGTGTGTGATGCCAGCGGCGGGCACGGCAGCAGAGTCGTTGCTCACTGTCGCGCAGGATGGCAGCGGGCAGTTTAACGGCGTCAATGAGAAGCCGATTCAAGCGGCGATTGATGCCGCGCGCCGCCAGGGCGGCGGCGAGATTGTCATCGAGGCCGGCGAGTATCTAATACGCAGCGGCCTGAGGATTGCTGGCGCGACCAACATGACCATCCGCGGCAAGCCGGGCGCGATATTGCGTCTGCCGCCGATGCCGAACGCGCTGATGATCGAAGCGGCGGCGATTGGCGCCAGCGCGCTGAGCGTGGACAATGTCGCCGGGTTCACTAACGGGATGCGGTTGCATTTCTGTGCGCCCGGAAAAACCAACCGGTTCACCGGCAAGCCAGATCCCTACTTCATTGCCAGACTGGCGCGCGTCGAATCGGACCGGCTGGTGCTGGCCGAGCCGCTGGCGTTTGCCGCGCCGGCAAAGACGCGGCTTTATCCCGAAGCCGAGCCGAACATCTTTCATGTCACCAAGTCCAGCGCCGGCATTGTCATCGAAGGCTTGACGCTCGAAGGTGGCCGGCGCGCCAGCGACCCCAAGATTTCCGGCCATGTTGTCCGGTGTGGCGTGCTGGCGGAGGGTGGTTACAGATACGAGAGCGGCCTGATCGGACTACCCGTGCGCGGACTGGTGGTGCGCCGCTGCATCATCCGCCAGTGCTTCGGGCGCGGCGTGGCGATGTATGCAGTCGCCGACGGTGTGGTCGAGGACTGTGTCATTGAAGACACGGTGGATGAGGCGATTGATCTCGACCATTTCGCAACCGGTTGCCGTGCGACCGGCAATCGCGTTGCCCGCTGTCGTGTGGGAGTGGAACTCAACGACGCCAACGATTGCCTCGTGCGAAGCAACCGGTTTGAGGCGTGCGATGCCGGCATCAACCTCTGGCGCTGGTGCCGACAACCGGAACTCAACGTCCGCAACCGCATCCTCGACAACCAGTTTCTCGACACGAGCCGGAGCGCAGTGGCAATCCAAACCGGCACTGCCTCGAACATCGTTTCCGGCAACCGTATCCGTGGTTGCGGCGGCATCGGTGTGTTTCTTGGCGGTTCTCACCAAACGCTGGCGAGCAATACCGTGTGCGCGGCGCGCGGCGTTTCCATTGCGGTCGCCGGCAGCGATAACGCGATCACCGATAATCATTGCAAGATGGCCACGGGAGCCGGCAAACGCGAAAGCGTCGCCATCCGCATTACAGGCGACCGCAATCGCGTAACGGGCAATGTCGTTCAACCCCCGCCCGGCGTTGCCGTTCAAGCCGTGCTGGATCGCGGGAAGGAAAACCAGGTCAGCGCGCCGTAAATTCTCTGTCGCGCGACCGGGCTATTGCGAGACGGCATCGGAAGGGACATCCGCGGACAGTTCAACAACCTTGCCGACGCTGCCGAGGTCGTTCTTCTGAAGTTTGATGCGGCGACTCTCGCTTCCCGACACTTCCAGCAACGTGCCGCCGGGCGCCTTCAGGGGCGAATCACTCAGCAGGATTCCTTTCGATTGGATCAGCCGGATCATCGCCGCCGCGCCGGGTGAGAATCGTGCGTCCAATCTGGCGAGCGTCACGTCTTCCGCATCGTCGCAGACAAACACATGGCGCAGGTCCGGCTGAGTGGTGCGCAACTGCACGTTGCGGAAGCTCAGGCCGCGCACGTGCCGGCAATAGAATCCCCAGGCCGGCAGCGTGCCGAACATTTTGGATTCCGGATAGCTCGCCGGCCGTTCCGGCACCGGTTTCGCGAGCGCGCCCTTGCCTTCGCCGCCCTCGAATCCGATCTGGATGTTCTCCAGCGTGACGTTGCGCACGGGATGGTCCGGCAGGCCGGTAATGGAGCAGCCGGTCGTTGAACAGCCGCGGGCAACGATGTTACGGAGCGCGACGTTTTGGAGCGTGCCGACGCCGGGTTTGGTTGTGGCCGGCTTGTAGATGCGGGCGCGGTTGCCGAGCCGCACGAAGATCGGCACGCTGACGCCCTCGATGTCGATGTCGCTGACGCTCACGCGGTCCATCCCGCCGCCGTCCACAATCTCCAATGCGATGCCGGCCAGTCCACGCTGGTTGCCGTAGATCACCTTCGAGCGTTTGGGCGAGCTGACGGAACACTTGCTGATCTTGATATTGATGAAGCCGCCGCCGGACTCGGTGCCCATCTTGAGACCGTTGCAGTGGCTGCTGACCTTGCAGTCGCTGATCGTCACGTTTTCGCAAGGCAGGTTCGAGGTGCTCTTGAGGCAGAGTCCATCGTCGTCGGAGTCAATGTTGCAGCCGGTGATGGTCACGTCGCGGCAACTATCCACGTCGAGGCCGTCGTTATTGAAGGTCACGTGGTTGAACACCGTGATCCCGCGCAACACAAGCCGGTCGCAGTTGCGATAGTGCTGCGCCCAACTGCCAGTGCCCACGATATGGATGCCCTCGACGAGCACGTCGCGGCAACCGCTGAAAAGGATCGCCTTCGGCCGCCTGCCTTTCGGATCGCGCCAGACGGAGCCGTTGCCGTCAATCCTGCCCGCGCCGCGGATGGCGATGCGCTCCAGTTTCTCGCCGACAATGAGGTCGTGCACCACGGGCGCGGCGGCGGGCGGATCGTCGCTTTTGCGGTGAAGGTAATCCACGCGGTTGGTGCTGCCGAGCAGCGTGCAGTCCGCGTCGAGTTGGAGCGTGACGCCGCTGCGCAGGAAGATCGTGCCCGACAGCCATGAACCTGCGGTCAGCCGCACGGTGCCGCCGCCGTCGCCGGCACATCGTTCGATGGCCTTTTGGATGGCTGCGGTGCAGAGCGTGGTTCCGTCTGGTTTGGCGCCGTAATCGCGAACGTCACAGACGGTGCCCGCCGCCCCGGCAACGGACGCGATACAAAGAAGTGTGAATGTGGAAAACAGTCGAGAGTTCATCATGGGTGTCTCAATGCAAATCTTCCGGCATCATCCCGCTGCATGGCAAGAACGTTCACTTCGACAACGCCGGCACCAGCAGCCGATCCGGCGCCTGCGACCAGTAGGGCGGGAGGTTGTCGCTCAACGCGATCGAGTAGTCTTCGAGTGTGCCCTTGGGTGCTCTTGATGGTGCCACTGACCATGCCTTGCCGTCCTGGCTTGGCGGGACTTTGATCTTGAGATCAACCTTCGGTGTTTCGGTCGTGCAGCCGGCGGCGGCTTCGTTGCCGGAGGGATCGAACACTGTGAGTTTCACTGTCTCGCCGGGGGCGGGTGATGTGAGCGTGACGGTGAAGGTCCTGGTCTTCGGCGGCACGTAGAACCAAAGCCGTCCGCTCTCGCCCAGCAACGCCAGTTCGCGGCCAAGGATGACGGCGTGATCGTTGTGCAACGTGACCCGTCCGGCGTTGCCGACGGTGCTCAAGACAAGGTTGCAGATGCCGTCCGATGGCACGGCAATTTCGAGTTCGCCCGTCTTGCCGGGTTCAATGTCGCCTTTCGCGAGCGGTTGCCGTTTGGCTGAATAAAGGTTCCAATGAGCTGGCTCAATGTGGGTCTTGCCGATTTTTCGGATTGCGATCGTGGCGCGGAATTTTTCCTTCGTGCCCAACGACGCGATCATGCCGAAGTTGCCGCGGAGCGAGACGGGCGCGGCACTGGCGGGTGCGACCGTATCAGCGACGGGTTTCAGTGGCTGGCCGTTGTAGGCGACTTCGCGGGCGCTTTTCGCATCAAACGCGCGCGATTCGACCCACGCGCAATAGGCGAGGTTGACGACGTTGTCGGCCTCGATCTGCTTGCGACATGCGCGCAGGTCAGACAGCGCCTCCTGAAGCGCCATGAAATCGCTATTGGCCCGCGCCCGGCTGACGGCGGCGCACTTCTCGGCGTGCGCGAGACCTTTCCCGAGGAACTCGACACGTGCAACGGCGATGGCATCGTCCTTTGCCGCCTTGGCCGCTTCGTCGAGCAGTTTCTGGCCGCGAGCAAAGGCGTCGGGTGTGAAACACTCGTGCGCCATGCGCGGGTAAGTGGCCCAGCTCGCCTTCAGCTTTTTCTCCGCGGCTTGGAACCGTTCACGGTTGCTGGTCGTGTAGTTTTCCCAGTAGTCGAAGTAAGCCTTCACCTTCTCCGCCGCTGGACCGAAGCCCGCGTAATATTCCGCCAGCACCTCATCCACTTTCTTGTCGAGGCGGCTCTGCCAGCGCGCGAAGAGATACGTCTGCGGCCCCTGCACCGCCCACATCGCGGTGAGCGAATCGAAGTCGGTCGCGATCATCCCGTTCCGGGCGTGATGGGCAAACTCGTCGGCGAACTGGCGCGTGTAGAGATAGGGCATGCAATAACCTTCGAGCGTGTAGTTCGGCCGCAGGAAGAGTTTGCAGCCGGTCTTCGCCCAACCCTGCCACATGGCGATGCACTGCTCGTGTTCCGTTGCGCTGCGCGGGAAGAACGCGTCGGGCACCAGCCCGATCCAAACATGGTCATTGAGCTTCTCGCGCACGGGCGGCGGCGCGTAGTTCACGTAGGCATAGCCGGTGACGATGACGTCGGGGTCGTGTTTCGCCGCCAGTTCCTGCACCGTGCGCCAGAAGCGCGTGTAACGGTCGGAGACGATGCCGTGTTTGCTGAAGCGCTCCGGGTAGAGCTTCTCATCGGGCCGCGGCGCGTCCCACGCCTTGCAGCGGTCGCACAGGCAGCGGCCGAACACGTCGTTCTCGCAGCCGTTGATGTTGGGCTTGTTGTCGGGACTGGCGGCGCACGCCTTCAGCCAGTTCTCGACGATCTGCGCGTGGAAACCGGGGTTGGAGACGCACATGCCGGTCCGGTCGCCGCGATTGCCGTATTGGGGGCCGCGTTTGCCATCGTCGAGGAGATTGAACCAGTCGGGGTGTTCCTTGCCATACCGCTCCCACCACGTCGTGAACGAATGGCCCCAGTTCATCTTCCGCGAATGGCCCATGCGCTGACGCCGGAGCCATTGCTGCTCGTCCGCCCGCGCTTTCTTCAACGCCTTGGGCGAGAATGTGTCTCCCCCTGCCGCACCGGGCCGGCCAGCCAGCGTGCTGCGCAAACGGCGGATGATGAGCTGCGGCGCGACTGTCTTGTCTGTGTCGGGAACCGTGATGTTCTTCATCGCGGGCACGTGCTCGCCGAGTTTCCCCGGCCAAAGCCATCGCACGCTCATCACGTTTTCCAGCACTTCATAGACGCCAAACAACGTCCCGGCCCACGTGTTCGGATCGAGCGGTCTGCCGTCGCTGTCGCGGCCCACGACCAGGAGCGCGTTGCCTGCTGTGCGCAAGCTGAACGAATCCGGCGACAGTTTCGCCGCTTCGATGCCGGCCTTCGATGCCGCAGCGGTCGGGCCGAGATAAATGCGGCCAGCGGGTTCCTTCGGCTCCTGACCCTCGCTAAACACGGCCAGCTTCGCGCCGGTCGCCTTCTCCACGTGATAGATCAACTCATCCGCCGCATACTGAACGACCCGCGACGGCGCGGCAGGGATGACGATGACTGCCCTGGCCTGGCCCTCGACGACGAGAGGCACATCGGCGTGGGTCGCAGGGAGTGGAAGCAGCAAGGCACAAAACAAGGAAACTTGATGGAGTTTCATATTCAATCCGATCTGGACGCTTGATTCCGACTGTCTGCTGTCAACTGCGGCAGCGTAGCTTGTTTCCATCTCCGGTGTCATGAACGAATTGCCACCGCCATTCCGCCTCAAAGGGGACATTCTCATGGAGTTCCGACATCGGCCAGCAGAAGACTTGCAACCGGCGGCCTGACATCCGAAACTGCTGCCGTGGCACTTTCACCTGACATCTTGAAAACCGTTGTTGCCGCCGCACTGGCCGAAGATATCGGCAGCGGCGACGTCACCACCGCCGCGACCATCCCCGAGGATGCGCGCGGCAATGCCTACATCCACGCCAAGGAACCGTGTGTTGTTTGCGGGTTGGAACTGGTGGCCGAAACGTTCCGGCAGATTGACCCGCGGCTGGTCGTGAAGCTTGCCGCCAGCGACGGCGACCGCGCGCAGCCAAAACAGCGCGTCGCCACCATCGCCGGCAGCGCTCGCTCCATCCTCACCGGCGAGCGCGTTGCGCTGAACTTCCTCCAGCGGCTCAGCGGCGTCGCGACGCTTACGCGCGCGTTCGTCGAGCGTGTCGCCGGCACCGGCGCCCAGATCCTCGATACGCGCAAGACCACGCCCGGCCTGCGCGCGCTGGAAAAATACGCCGTCACCGTCGGCGGGGGCGCCAACCACCGCAAGGGGCTCTACGACCAAATCCTCGTCAAGGACAACCACCTTGTCGTTCTCAAGCGTTACCATCCGCAGCCCGTCGCCGCCGCGGTTCGCGCCGCCAAACAAAACGCGCCGCGCATCGTCGCCGAGGTCGAGGTGAAGGACCTTGACGAACTCCAGCAGGCGCTTGACGGCGGCGCTTCGTGGATACTGCTCGACAACATGACCGACGAGGAAATGGCCGAGGCCGTCCGCATCACCGCCGGCCGCGCCAAGCTCGAAGCCAGCGGCGGCGTCAACCTCGACCGCGTTGCCGCCATCGCGCGCACCGACGTGGATTTCATCAGCGTCGGCGCGCTCACCCACAGCGTTCGCGCGGTGGATTTTTCGCTGGAGATTGAGGAGTGAGCGTTGACGCGCAGCTTCTCGCGGCCTTCCGCGCCGCCGATGACGGTTACATGACCGGACCGGAACTGAGTCATCGGCTCGGCGTCGCGCGCGCCACCGTGGGCCGGCACATTGAGGAACTGCGCTCGCTGGGTTTCGACATCCAGCACCAACCTTCGCTCGGCTACCGGCTCATCGCGTCGCCTGACATCCTGTTCGCCGAGGACATCCAGTATCGCCTCGGCAAAACCGTCATCGGCCGCCAGGTGCTGGTTTATGAGAGAACCGCCTCCACCAACGATCTCGTCGAGAGACTCGCGCTCGACGGCGCGGCCGAGGGCGTCGTCGTGTTTGCCGAGTCGCAGATGCGTGGCCGGGGCCGGATGGGCCGGTCGTGGGCCAGCCCCCGCGGCAAAGGTCTCTGGTTCTCGACACTGCTGCGGCCGAAGCTGCCGATGAGTTCCGTCGGACGGCTGACCATCGCGGCGTCGGTTGCCATCGCCCGCGCCATCCACGAACAGACAGGCTTGGCGGCGGAGATCAAGTGGCCCAACGATGTTTTCATCGGCGGCCGCAAATGTGCCGGTATTCTCGCGGAACTGCGAACCGAACTGGACGCGATCAAGTTCATCGTCCTCGGCATTGGCCTCGACGTGAACTGCGAAGCCGGCGATTTCCCGCCGGAGGTTGGCGGGATTGCCACATCACTGAAGATGGAACTTGCGCGGCAGGGGCGGGAACCGGTGTTGCGCGGCGATCTAGCCGTGGCGTTGCTGCGGGAGTTGGATCACACCTGCAAACTCGCCGGCGACGACAGCGGTTTCGATGACATTCGCCGGGAGTGGGCCCGGCTCAGTTCGACACTCGGCAAACGCGTGGCGCTGCAAATCGGCCCGCACCGGCTCGAGGGCTTCGCACAGGCGCTTGACGAGGACGGCTCGTTGCTGGTTCGCTGTGACAACGGCCGCATTGAGCACGTGGTCAGCGGCGATGTAATGATGGAGAAATGAATGATTTTGCTGGTTGATATCGGCAACACAAACGCGCATCTCGGCCTGGCGAACGAGAAGCGGGTCGTGCGCAGCTGGGAATTTCCGACGCGCGACGTAGCGCGACGGCCGCGGTTTATTCGCGCGAAAGTTGAAGGAGCGATTATCGGGTCGGTGGTGCCGGACGCCGTCGCACCAATCCGGCGCGCGATCCGGCGCGCTTATGGCGTGGAGCCTCTGCCGCTGTCGCTCGCGCTCGATCTCGGCATCGGCATGCGGTTTCCGCGTCCGGAGCAGATTGGCGCGGATCGGCTGGCAAACGCGGTGAGCCTCGCGCACCGTTACGGGGTGCCTGCCATCGGCGTTGCGTTCGGCACGGCGCTCGTGTTCGACGTCATCAACCACCGCGCAGAATATCTCGGTGGCGCGATCGCGCCGGGACTGGCGGCGATGACGGATTACCTGTATCAAAAGACGGCGCTGCTGCCGAAGCTCAGCCTGCGCGAACCGCGCCGCGCCATCGGCAAGAGCACCGTCGAGGCGATGGAAACCGGCGCGATCATCGGTTATCGCGGGTTGGTGCGAGAGATTCTGACGGCCGTCCGGCGCGAGATGTCTGGCAAACCGCCCGTGGTGGTTGGCACTGGCGCTTACGCGAAGCTGATTGCCGCCAAGCTGCCGGACATCGGTTGCGTGGACGAGAACTTGACGCTGGAAGGTTTGAGAATTGTTTACTTGAGGAACCACTGATGGCGACCAATCGCATTGATCAACGATTTGCGGAACTGCGCTCGCGCGGCCAAAAGGGCTTCGTCGCCTACATCACCGCCGGCGACCCGGACCTTGGCGCGACGCGGCGGCTGGCGCAGGCGTTCGAGCGCGCGGGCGTGGACGTGCTGGAGCTCGGCGTGCCGTTCAGCGACCCGCTCGCCGATGGCGTCGTCAACCAGCTCGCAGCCGAACGCGCGTTCAAGAGCGGCACGACGCTGCCGAAGATACTCGACGCGGTTCGCGCGTTGCGCGCCGACGGCTGCCGGCTGCCGATCGTGCTGTTCACTTATTTCAATCCCGTCCATCGCTACGGCATGGAGAAGTTCGTGCCCGACGCGGTGGCGGCCGGCGTGGACGGTCTGCTGGCGCTCGACCTGCCGGCGGAAGAAACGGAGCCGTGGCGCAGGCTGCTGGAAGCTTCGTCGTTGCATCAGATTCACCTCGTCGCGCCGACGACGACCGGGCCGCGCATCGCGGCCATCGCGAAACAGGCCGGTGGTTTCATCTACTACGTCAGCCGCGAAGGCGTCACCGGCATGCAACAGCAACTCGCGACCAACATCGGCGGCATGACCGCGAAGATTCACAAGCACACGCGCGTGCCGGTCGCGGTCGGTTTCGGCGTGTCCACGCCGGAGCAGGCGCGAGCCGTCGCGCAGCACGCCGAGGCGGTGGTGGTCGGCAGCGCGATCGTGGACCGCATCGCCAGGCTCGGCTCGGCGCCCGGCATGGTCGAGCAGGTGGGAGCGTTCGTGAAATCATTGGTGGACGCCATAAGACCATGAAGATGCTGGGAATTGATTACGGCCAGAGTCGTATTGGTGTTGCGGCGAGCGACGAAACGGGCACGCTGGCGCTTCCGCTGGAGCAAGTGGACGCCGAGCCGCTGGCGCGCGCCTGTGAACGCATTGCCGTATTGGCGCGCGAGCGCGACGTCGAGCGCATTGTAGTCGGGATGCCGCGGAACATGGACGGTTCCTACGGTCCGGCAGCGGAGAGCGTCCGCGCATTCATCGCGGTGTTGAAAAAAACTGTTTCACTTGAAATCGTCTCGTGGGACGAGAGGCTTTCGACGGCGCAGGCGGAGCGAACAATGCTGGAGGCCGACTACAGCCGCAAGCGCCGCCGTGCCCAGCGTGACGCGCTTGCCGCGCAGTTGATTTTGCAGAACTACCTCGACGCGCAATGCTGACGTACAAACTTACACTTGCCTATGACGGGACCGGCTACACCGGCTGGCAGATCCAGGCGAATGGCATCGCGGTGCAGGAGGTTGTAGAGCGCGCCATCGAGCGGATTTTCGGCGGAAAGGCGCGTGTTCACGGCAGTGGCCGGACTGACTCCGGCGTGCACGCGCTGGGGCAGGTGGCGCATTTCCAGATTCCGAGGGCGAAGGCGAAGATTCCATTGGCAAGGCTGCGCCGCGCGCTGAACGGCGCGCTGCCGCCGGATGTGCGCGTGTTGAAGGCGGAGCGGGCCGCCGCCGATTTCCACGCGCGGTTCGCGGCGCGCGAGAAGACGTATCGCTATCAGTTTTTTTGCGGCGAGGTCATGGATCCGTTCTCACAGCGGTGGGCGGCACACTGGCCACGTCCGCTGAATGTGACGGCTATGCGCCGTGCGGCGCGGGTGCTGAAGGGGCGGCACGATTTTGCGGCGTTCTCGGCAAACCCGCGGCGCAAACAGGAAAGCACGGTGCGGACGCTGAGGCGGCTGATCGTGGCACGGCGGGGCCAATGGGTGACGATCACGGCGACGGCGGACGGTTTTCTTTACAAGATGGTGCGCAGCCTCGCCGGCGCGTTGCTGAAGGTCGGCGCAGGCAAGCTGTCAGTCGCCGACATCGAACGCATCCTGGCGTCGAAGAAGCGGACGGCCTGGGTGGAAACAGCGCTGCCGCAGGGATTGTTCCTGGTGAAGGTGAAGTATTAGCCCGATGAACGTCGTCTTGATTGAGCCTGAGATTCCGCCGAACACGGGCAACATTGCGCGTCTGTGCATGGCGTCGAACACGACGCTGCATTTGGTGGAACCGTTCGGCTTTCGCATGGACGACGCGACCTTGAAGCGCGCGGGGATGGATTACTGGCATGAGGTGGATGTGCGCATCCACAAAAGCTTCGACGCGATACGGGCGGCAGCGCCGGCAGGGGCGGCGTTTTATTTTCTCACAACGCAATCGACGCGAAGCTACCTGGAGCCACGCTATCGCGAGAACGATTTTCTGGTGTTTGGCCGCGAGAGCATCGGCCTGCCGCCGGCGCTGCTGGCGGCGAACGAGCCGGCGTGCGTCCGCATCCCGATGTGGAACCCGCAAGCCCGCAGCCTGAATCTGGCCACGTCGGTGGCCATTGTGCTTTACGAGGCGTTGCGGCAGACGCGCGCCAGCAAAGCTTGACCGGGCAGGCTCGACCGATAGAATACGCCCTCCTTTTGTTCGTCTAAGGGCCACACTATGGAAACCAAATCACAACTGGATGCAACAATTGACCGGACGATTGCGTGGTTGCGTGGGCAACAACGGCCGGATGGCCATTGGTGTGCCGAGTTGGAGGGCGACACAATCCTGGAGTCGGAATACCTGATGTATCTGCACTGGCTCGGCAAGTTGTCGCCGGAGCCGCTGCGCAAGTGCGTGAACTACATCATCACCAAGCAATCGCCCGACGGCGGTTGGTGCATCTACCACGGTGGACCGCCGGATCTCAGCGCGTCGGTGAAAGCCTACTTGGTCTGCAAATGGGCGGGGCACTCAGCGGACGAGACGTTCATGCGCCGGGCGCGCGAGGCCATCCTCGCCAAGGGCGGCGCGTCGCGGGTGAACAGTTACACGCGCATCTTCCTGTGGCTGATCGGGCTTTACGATTTCGAACACGTCGCGGCCATTCCGGCCGAGTTGAACGCGATGCCGAAGTGGTTTTACTTCAACATCTACGACATGAGCGCGTGGTCGCGAACGATGATTGTGCCGCTGACGGTGCTCTACCACTACAAGCCGGTGCGGCCGTGGCGCGACCCGCATTGCATTGACGAGCTGTTCATCGGCGGGCCGGAGAAGGCGGACTATTCATTCCCGCGCGATCCGATCCTTTTTTCATGGAGGAACTTCTTCCTCGTCTTAAACTGGTGGTTGCGGTTTTGGGAGGGCATTCCGTTCAAACCGCTGCGCAATTACTCGCTGAAGCTCGCCGAGCAGTGGATGAAGCCGCGCGTCGCCGACGGCGGCAGCCTGGGCGCGATCTACCCCGCGATGATGAATGCCGTGCTGGCGTTGCGGGCGCTCGGCTACAAGGACGACGACCCCTTGATGAAGCACGCCGAGGAGAAACTCGAAGAGCTGCGGATCGAGGAAGGCGGCACCTTGCGGCTGCAGCCGTGCTTCTCGCCGATTTGGGACACGGCGTGGGTGATCGGCAATCTGCGCGCCGCGGGCGTGCCGGCGAATGATCCCGCGCTGGTGAAGGCGACGCAGTGGTTGCTGGACCGCGAGTTGAAATGCGAAGGCGACTGGAAGGTGAAGTGGCCCGACGCCAAACCCGCCGGCTGGCCGTTCGAGTATGCCAACAAGTTCTATCCGGATTTCGACGACACCGCGATCGTCATCCGCGTCATCCGCGACATCGAGGTGAAGGACACGCGCGAGCGCGACGCGGCGATCGAGCGCGCGATACAGTTCCAACTGGCGATGCAGAACCGCGACGGCGGCTGGGCCAGCTTTGACAAGGACAATACACACGAGGTCTTCACGAAGATTCCGTTCGCCGACCACAACGCCATGCTGGATCCGACCTCGCTTGACGTGACGGGCCGGATGCTGGAGACGTTCGGCGCGCTCGGTTGGGACATCTCGCGTGAGCCGGTCCAGCGCGCTCTTCATCTGGTGAAATCGCACCAAGAGCACGACGGTTGCTGGTTTGGCCGCTGGGGCGTCAACTACATCTACGGCACGTGGCAGATACTGATCGGCCTGGCGGCCATCGGCGAAGACATGCAGGCGCCTTACGTCCGGCGGGCTGTGAAATGGTTGATCGACCACCAACAATCCGACGGCGGCTGGGGTGAGAGCTGCGCGACCTATGACGACCCGTCGCTGCGCGGCACGGGCAAGACGACCGCGTCGCAGACGGCATGGGCCGTTCACGCGCTGGTCACCGTGGGCGAAGGAAACCATCCCGCTGTGCAGCGCGGCGTGGAATGGCTGCTGGCGCGGCAGAACCCGGATGGCACGTGGACCGAGAACGAATTTACCGGCACCGGTTTCCCGAAGGTTTTCTACCTGAAATACCACTGGTATCGAATTTACTTCCCATTGCTGGCGCTGGCGGCTTATCGTTCGCGGCACCGGCAGGCGGACGGCAAGTGACATGTGATCGCACCGTCGGTGTCGGCCGGAACTGAAGACGCGATGTGAGATTCTTGATGATGTATCGGCGCCTTGCCTTGGTGGCTGTGCTTCTCGCGGCACTGCTCCAAACCAGTTGCACGCTAGCCCCGACGCTCCTCGGCGTCGCGAAGCTATTGCTCATCAAGAACGATGCCCAGATTGGCCCACCGGTCTGGCAAATGGAGACGGAAATCCCGCGCACACCCGTGCCCACCCTGCCCGACTTGAGCACTGCTGACCCGCACAAGACGGTTGCAGATGCCCGCTGAGGCTACGGATTCGGTGGCGGACCCGAGGGGGCATTCTGCGCCGGCCGGAGTTGGATCGTGATTCCCTGGGTGTTTTGCTGCAAGCCTTGGAACATCTGCTGCATCTGGTTGCGAAACGACTCGTCTTCTCTCGCCTTCTGCCCGAACGCCGCCAGTGTGGGCGCGCCAATGGTCTGTTGCCTGCCGTTGGCATCGGTGTAGGAAAACTGGATCGAGACATTCTCCGGCCGCATGTTACTGCCAAAAATACCGCCGCGGCCTCCCGGCCCGCCGCCACCGCCCGGCTCGCCTTCCGGTCGCTCCAGCACGATTACGTAGATTTGCTTCGGCGTGCCCTTGCGGATCAACTCCAGCCTCGCCTGCGTGCCGAAGTTGCGTTTATTGATGATCTGTTGCAGGTCCTGCGGTGAGCTTACCGGCTGCCCGTCGACTCGCACAATGACGTCGAACCGCTCCAAGCCGGCCACCATGGCGGGACTTTCTTTCGTGACCATGAAAACGGCCAGTCCCTGGCCTTCCGGCAAGTTCGGCAACTGCGCGCGCACCATCTCCGGCACCGGCGCTGCCATTACGCCGATCCACTTTTCCGGCCCATTCTGTTTCGGCGAAGCGGATCGTATTTTTGATTGGACGGCAGTTTTCGGCGCGGCCGTTTCGGGCGGCTTGCTGCTCTCATCCGCCGCCTGCAACGGCGCCCCCAGCGCCACGATCAACAAGAACGAATTGAACGTCTTCATAACACTGTAGTTTGGCAGGAGAGATGCCACGACGCAACCCCGAAGCCCGGCGACGGTCTTTGGAGCGATAGACAAATCACGGGTCCCGCTCCATCCCGACGTGCCCGTCCACGCCGACACGATCCGGCCGTTTCTCAGTTCAGTCGTCCGCGATGGGCTTTTCCGGATCAATGCCGAGCCAGCACGCTGCTGCCACCAGGTAAAACACCGCGATCGAGTAGATCGGAGCGTTCCACGAATGCCAGACATCCAGACATTGGCCCACTGCCACGCTGCTGAGTGTGCCGCCCAGATTGCCGAACATGTTCATTGCTCCGCTGACCACACCCGCGTGCCGCTTGCCGATGTCCAGACAAACAGCCCACGATGGCGCCATCGCCAGCGCTGCCAGCGCGCCGGCCGTCACGAACATCGCCACCGCGCCGTGCGGCGACGCGGTCGCGATCACGCCGACGATTGCGCATGCGGCCAACGGCAACCCGGCCATCGCGGGCAGACGCCGGCCGACACGCGCGCCCCAACGCCGCCGCAGCACGTCGCTCAGCCAGCCGCCCGCCATTACGCCTGCGCCGATGCCAACCAGCGGCAACGCCGAGAGCCAGCCGGCTTGTTGGAGATTGAAATCACGCGCGCGTTGCAGATACGACGGCAGCCAGGTGAAGTAGAAATACCAGCCGTAGATCATGCTGAAATACATCACGCACAACAGCGCCAGACTGCGGCTCCGCAGCAGCCGCGCCCACGGCACGGCGGGATGCGTCTCGCCAGCGGGCTTCGGTTCCCCGATCAACGCACGTTCGGCGTCGTTCACGGAGCGGTGGCCATGCGGGTCATCGCGAAACCACCGGTACCACGCCACCGCCCACACCACGCCAACGAGACCGAAGATTTCGAAGCACCGCCGCCAACTCACCGCGCCGAGCAGCGTCACCACCAACGGTTGTGTGATCGCTCCGGCGAACGGCCCGATCATCACCACCGCGCCGAACGCGCGGCCGCGCATTCGCTCCGGCAGCCAGCGGGCATAGACGCACGAGATGCTCGGATAGGTTCCCGCCTCGCCCATGCCGAACAGCAGCCGCACGACGAACAACGAAGCGAATCCGCCGACCCAGCCCGTTGCCGCCGTCATCAGCGACCACCACAGCACAATCCGCGTCAGCATCAGCCGTGAACCGAACCGGTCCGCGAGCCAGCCGCTTGGCACCTCGAATAGCGCGTAGGCAAACGTGAACGCGCCGAACACCAACCCCATCTGTGCATCGCTCAGATGCAGGTCCGCCTTGATCGCCGTGGCCGACGTGGAAATACAGACGCGATC
>JBAZIR010000015.1:0-31418 GCA_041651735.1 Verrucomicrobiia bacterium
GCGTTGATGGTGGCCGACGCGTTTGCACTGGCGTTTTTCACAATGCTCGGCACGCAGAAGGGCGTGGTGCTTCATTTCTCACCACCGGTGGCGGTGCTGCTCGGCGTGGTCACGGGAGTGGCGGGCGGCATCGCGCGCGACGTGCTGACAGGAGAAGTCCCGATGGTGTTCCGGCCGGAGATACACCTCTACGCCACGGCGTCGTTGTGCGGCGCGGTCCTGTACGTGGTTCTGCCCGGCGTGGGCGCAGGCGATTCGCTGGCGACGCTGGCCGGCGCGGGGTTGGTGCTGGCGTTGCGTCTGGCGGCGATTTACTGGAAGCTATCGCTGCCGTTGTTCGAGGCACGGTAAAAATCTTTTGCGTCCGCCGCCAAAATCGCAGATAATAAATCAGTTTGAGGCAAGAATGATAAATAGAAATCAGCGATTTTTGCGGGGCGGTTTCACACTGGTGGAATTGTTGGTGGTGATGACGATCCTGGGCATTTTGGCGGCCTTGATGTTTCCGGCCCTTACAAGCGGCAAGAGAGCGGTGGAAAAGGCCACCTGCGCCAACAACATACACCAAATCAGCGTGTTCATTGTCCAGTATGCGCGCGACAAAGACCTTTATCCCGAAGGCGGGCGATGGGCGGGGACCTCCAGTGTTGAGGATGGCCCGCTCGGCCGGTATGTCAAAGAACCCAAGATCTACGCCTGTCCAACCGACACGCAATTGAAGGATGCATTGAAGAGACGCAGCACGCAGCGGCTGACCAGTTACGCGTATAACAGTTGGTTCGATAGGAAACCGTCCAGCGTCTCGGTGGATATGTCTCGGGCGGTGCTTCTGATGGAGCCCAATGTGGGCAGCGGCGGAACCATGCAGCAGAGTTTTCAGGGCGCCGGCGCACCCCGCCTCACCGACCGGCACAACGGCGGCGGCCACATCGCTTATGGCGATGGGCACGCGGAGTTTTTCACCCAGCAACGTTTCCAGAAGAACAAGTCGATCATCTTCGAAATCACGCGCTGAGCCAACGCAACGCCAACACGCAACGCGCTGAGTTGGACGTTGCGTTATCGGTTCGCGGCTTTTTTATAAGTATCGATCCCCGCCAGCACCGCCATCGCCAGTCTGTCGCGGTGAGTCGATTGGCTGATCAACCGCACATCGGACGCGTTGGAAAGGAATCCGCACTCGACCAGCACACCGGGGCACGTCAGATCCTTGAGCACTTCAAACCGCGCCCGCTTCACACCACGCTCCACCGCGCCTGTCCGCCCGACAAGGCCCTGCTGAATGCAGTGCGCCAGCACCACGTTGTCGTTGTCGAAGCGGTTGCCGCTGAAGCTCACAAAATCCGCGACACTCAACGTGCCACCCTTGGTGGAAGTGGACTGTGCGCCTGCAGGTGTCAGGCAAAACGTCTCCGTCCCGCGCGGCTCGGCGGATGGCGCGGAGGAATTGAAATGCAGGCTCACAAACAAATCCGACTTCTGCGCCCGCGCAAATGCCGAGCGCGAGTCCAGCGACATCTCACGGTCGTCGTTGCGCGTGAGCAACACCCTGTACCCCCTCTGTGCCAGCAACACCTGCAGCCGCTTGGCCAGATCGAGCGTCAATGTCTTCTCTGACAGCCCGTTCCGGGCGTGCGTGCCTTGATCCGGCCCACCGTGGCCCGGATCAATCACAATCGTCCGCAACGGCCACACCGCCGCCAGTCCCGTTCGCCGCAGCAGCGGGTCAAGCGTCTTGACCACGTCAATCGCCGGCACCCACACTTGATGGCTATGCAACGCCAACGGCGCGCTCAGCCAGTATTTCACTCCCTGCACCTCCGCCTCGCGGCTGTCCACCGTCAGCCGCACCCGCACCTGCGACGATGTCAGCATGACCGTCCGGTCACGGTTCACCTGTCCCCTCAGTCCAAACACTCTCATCACATCCCCCATGGCCACGTATTCACGACCATAAACATGTCGTGTCGTGAGCACGAGGGATTGCGCTGGCCCGGCCCACGCGCCGATCACGCAGGCAATCCACACGCTCATCCACCCCAAAGGCAACCGGTGTTTCATGCTTGGCTAAAAACTTGTTCTGTTTCAGATACTCGATAACACCAGCCATTTCAAGATGGAACGCGAGAACCGTCCTCGCCTGCAAATGAACATTCTGCCGTCACCGGATGTTGTGATATGTTTGCGCCAACGAAAACGGAGGATCCATCATGAAACTGACCTATTGGAGCCATTCATGCTTTCTTCTGGAAACCGGCACGCACCGGCTGGTGATAGACCCCTTCCTGACCAGCAATCCGAAAGCGCCGATCAAGGCCGACGCGGTAAAATGCGGTTTTGTGCTCGTTTCACACGGCCATAACGACCACGTTGGCGACGCCGTCAGCATTGCCCGCCGCAACAACGCGACCATCATCGCCAACTACGAGATCGCCACGTTCTGCAGCCAGCAGGGTGGAAACGTCCACCCGTTGCACATCGGCGGCAGCCATACGTTCCCGTTCGGCCGTGTCAAGCTGACCATCGCCCACCACGGCTCCGGTTACGAGACGGATACCGGTTTCCTCTACATGGGCAACCCGGCCGGTATTCTCATCACCGCCGAGGGCAAAACTGTTTATCACGCCGGCGACACCGGTTTGTTTCTCGACATGCAACTCATCGGCCGGCTGAACCACATTGACGTGGCGTTGCTGCCCATCGGCGATAATTTCACCATGGGTGTGGAAGATGCTGTCGAAGCCGTCGCGATGCTGAAGCCGCAGGTTGTCATCCCGATGCACTACGACACGTTCGACGTCATCCACGCAGATCCCGCCGAGTTCGCGCGCAAGGCCGCCACCACTGGAGCGCGCGTCAACCCGCTTCGCATCGGCGAAAGCATCGAGTTCTGACAACCGCCGCGGCAAAATTTTTTTGTAAATCGAAATAGCCATTGACCCGAGAGAAGAATGGTGTAAGTTGTATTGCAGTGAGCGAAGGCTCACACAGATTTCGCGGCGGTCCAGATCCAAAAGATGGGCTTGCCGCGGTGAAGGTTCAGGCGACCCTCGGGTCGCCTGAACCGTTTTTGGCCCCTTGACTTGCCCGCTTGCTCCTTTAAGCTGCCGTCATTCATGAGTTCCATCGTTCACGTCGCGCTCGGAGAGCGCAGCTACGACATTTTAATCCGCGAGGGCCTGCTGGGTCAGTTGCCGGAATTGCTGCAACCACTCAAACTCGGCCGCCGCTGCGCCATTCTCACCGATACCAACGTCGGTCCGCGCTACGCCGCCACCGTTCGCGATGCACTCACCGCAGCGGGTTGGAGCGTCAGCGTCCACGTTGTGCCGGCGGGTGAAAGCTCCAAGTCGCTCCATGTGGCCGGAAAACTTTACGAAGAACTTGTCGAGGCGCGGCTGAACCGCCGCTCGTTCGTGCTGGCGCTCGGCGGCGGTGTCGTGGGCGATTTAGCGGGCTTCATCGCGGCAACGTTCCTGCGCGGTGTGGATTTCGTGCAGGTGCCGACGACGCTGCTGGCCATGGTGGACAGTTCTGTCGGCGGCAAGGTGGCGATCAACCTGCCGCAAGGCAAGAACCTGGTCGGCGCCTTCTACCAGCCGCGAATCGTCGCGGCTGACATTGCCACGCTGGCGTCGCTGCCGGAGCGCGAGTTTCGCGCCGGCGTCGGCGAGGTCATCAAGTACGGCGTCATTTACGATGCGGCGCTTTTTACCACGCTGGAGCGGGAACTGCCCGCGCTCATGGCGAAGGACACCGGCGTGTTGTCGCGCGTGATCGCTCGTTGTTGCGAGATCAAGGCCGACGTGGTTTCCAAGGACGAGCGAGAGAGCGGACTGCGCGAGATTCTCAACTTCGGCCACACCGTCGGCCACGCCATCGAGGCCGTGACTGAATACGGCCGTTACCTGCATGGCGAAGCCATCGCCATCGGCATGGTGGCGGCAGCGCGGCTGTCACAGAAACACGGCGGGCTTGCGGCGGCGGACGCGGATCGCATCGAGGCGTTGTTGCGCCGCGCCGGTTTCGATCTCCAGATGCCCAACGTGCCGTTGGATCGGCTGCTCGCTGCGATGCACTCGGACAAGAAAGCGCGCGACGGCGGGCTGCGCTTCGTGCTCGCCCGCCGTATCGGCGAGGTTTTCTCCAGCGACGCCGTCAACGAGCCGGATATCAAGGAGGTTCTCCATGTCAGCCGTCGGTGAATCCATCGTCCGTGAATTTTTCGAGTTGAACGGTTTTCTGGTTTGCCAGCACCGTAAATACGCCGTCATGGCGCGCGCGAAAACCGCCGACGAGGAAATAGATTTCCTCGTCCATAATCCGCACGCCGACCCCGCCGCCGGCCCGCCCAGCTTCATCATCGGCCCCGATGACTTGAAGCGCGTGGCGCGCGCCATTGTGGTCGTCAAGCCATGGCACACCGAGCGATTCGGTCCGTCGGTCGTCTCAAAAACACAACTGCTGAAGTTTGTCGAGAAACGATCCCTCGATGCCGCGGATCGCCGGCTCGGTCACGACGGACCCTTACTGAAGCTGCTGGTGTTGCCGGATCTGCCGGCCAGCGAATCGCTCAAGTCGAAGACCATCGAATTGCTGCGCGCCGCCGGAGTGGACGCGGTCATCATTTTCCGTACGATGCTGCTGGAGTTGATCGGTTCGGTGGAGGTCAATCGCAACTACGCCAAGAGCGACCTGCTTCAAATCATACGTTTGCTGAAGCTCTACCATTTGCTCAAGAGCCCGCAGCTCGATCTGTTCGCGCGAAAGAGAGGCCAGAAGCCGGAAACCAGCAGTCAGTAGTCAGTTCTCATCACCATGAACTCGCGCGAAGCCTACATCGCGCTCAACATGATTGACCATGTGGGGCCGGTGCGTGTGAAGCGGCTGCTCGACCGTTTTGGCCAGCCGCAGGCCATCCTCACGGCCAACGCAAGGGAATTGACGCAGGTCGAGGGCATCGGGCCGGAGGTGGCGAAGGCCATTACCGGCTGGCAATCGCAGGTGAATCTCGACGATGAGCTGAAACGCATCGCCGACTTCGGCGCACGCGTGCTCACACTTGACGATCCCGACTATCCCGCCAACCTCCGGCAGATTTACGATCCGCCGCTGGCGCTCTATATGAAAGGCTCGCTGGAGCCGCGCGACAAGCACGCCATCGCCATCGTCGGCTCACGGCAGACGACTTACTACGGTTTGGAAAGTGCGCGCAAGTTCGGCTACCAGATCGCCTACGCCGGCATGACGGTCGTCAGCGGCATGGCGCGCGGCATTGACACCGCCGCGCACCAGGGCGCGCTTGCCGCCAACGGCCGCACGCTCGCCGTTCTCGGCACCGGTCTTGATATCGTTTATCCGCCGGAGAATGGCGTGCTCTACGAGAAGATTGCCAGCGGCGGCGGCGCTGTGCTGACGCAGTTTCCGTTCGGCGTGCGGCCCGATGCGCAGCATTTCCCGCTGCGTAATCGCATCGTCAGCGGTCTCTCGCTTGGCATCCTCGTCGTCGAAGCTGGCAACGGCAGCGGCGCGCTCATCACGGCCAACATGGCACTCGACCAGGGCCGGCAGGTTTTCGCGGTGCCGGGCAGAATTGATTCACCACAGTCCAAAGGCTGCCATCGCCTCATCAAGGGTGGTGCAAAACTCGTTGAGGATGTCGAAGACGTGCTCTCCGAATTCGAGGATTTGTTTCCCAAAGTCTCCCGTCCGGACATGCCGGCGGCCGACGCGCCCGCGCTGGAACTTTCGGAAGCGGAGCAGAAAGTATTCGACGCGGTGGGCAACGACGAAACCGACCTCGATCAGGTCATCCGGCAAAGCAGGTTGACAAGCGCTGAGGTTTTCGCCACGTTGCTCCAACTGGAAATGAGACGCAGGGTCCGTCAACTGCCGGGCAAGCGTTTCGTTCGCACCCAAGCATGAGCGCAAAACATCTTGTCATCGTTGAGTCGCCCGCCAAGGCGAAGACGATCAATAAATATCTGGGCAGCGACTACGTCGTGAAGGCCTCGATGGGCCACGTTCGCGATTTGCCCAGCACCGGCCTGTGCGTGGACATCAAGAACGACTTCGAGCCGACCTACGAGGTTTCGCCAAAAAAGAAGCAGGTGGTTGCCGAACTGAAAAAGGCTGCCGAGCCTGCTGAGATTGTCTTCCTCGCGCCTGACCCTGACCGCGAAGGCGAGGCCATTGCCTGGCACCTGCGCGAGCTGCTCGCGAAAAACAAGAAGGACCACAAGCGGTTTCGCCGCGTTGCGTTCAACGAGATCACAAAGAACGCCGTTCAGCAGGCGTTCCAGCAACCGCACGATATCGAGATGCAGCGCGTGGACAGCCAGCAGGCACGGCGCGTGCTCGACCGCATTGTCGGCTACCAGATCAGCCCATTGCTGTGGCGCCGTGTCCGTGGCGCGCGCAGCGCCGGCCGCGTGCAAAGCGTGGCCGTGCGGCTCATCGTCGATCGCGAGCGGGAAATCCGCGCGTTCGTGCCCAAGGAATACTGGTCGGTCGAAGCGGAGCTGCGCAAACTCGTGGACCCGCGCACGCCGTTCCACGCACGGCTGGTCCGCATCAACGATGAGAAGCTGATTGATGTCGAGAAAGGCTTGTTCCTGCTCGGCGACCAAGGCGCCGCCGACGCCGCGAAGGCCGAACTGGAAGGCGCGGCGTGGCGCGTCGAGAAGGTGGACGAGCAACCGCGCAAACGGAATCCGTTCCCGCCGTTCATGACCAGCACGCTCCAGCGCGCCGCCTCCACCAACCTCCGCCTTGGCACCGACCTGACCATGCGCATTGCGCAGCAGCTCTACGAAGGCGTCGAGGTGGGCAACGAAGGTTCGGTGGGTCTCATCACTTACATGCGTACCGACTCACTCACGGTCTCGCGCGACGCGCAGGCCGAGGCGCTCGCCTACATAAGCGAGACGTTCGGGACGGAATACGCGCCGGAGTCGCCGAACCTCTACCGCTCGCGCGAGACAGCGCAGGGCGCGCACGAGGCGATCCGCCCCACGTCGGTTCGGCGCACGCCGGAGAGCGTGGCGCCGTATCTGGACCACCAGCAGCTCGCGCTCTACACGCTGATCTGGAGACGGTTTGTCGCAAGCCAAATGGCGCCGGCGCAATTGCTCGTCAAGAGCGTGGACATCCTCGCGCGCAACGAGTGCGTTGCCACGCCTCGCGACTTTGGGTTCCGCGCCAGCACCACGCAGGTGACGTTCCCCGGGTTTCTGAAGGTTCACGGCGTCGAGGAAGGCGACGAGGACAAGACGGCCGAGGAAGCCGGCGAGGCGATTCCGCCGTTGACCGCCGCCGAGATATTGGATCTGCTCGGCTTGAAGCCCGAGCAGCATTTCACTGAGCCGCCGCCACGCTACTCCGAGGCGACGTTGATCAAGGTGCTGGAGGAACTCGGCATCGGCCGCCCCAGCACCTACGCGCCGACCATCTCAACGATCCAGAAGCGCGAATACGTCGAGAAAGAGAAAGGCCGCCTCAAGCCAACGCCACTCGGCGAGACGACGACGGACCTGCTCGTGAAGTGGTTCCCCGAACTGCTCGACGTGAAATTCACCGCGCAGATGGAGGAACAACTCGACGAAGTGGAGTCGGGCAAGATCGAGTGGCACGAATTGCTCAAGCGGTTTTACAAGGGTTTCAAGCCGGCGCTCGACAAGGCGAACGAGGTCAAGAAACCGGAAAAAACTCACCTCAAATGCCAGGACTGCGGCGCACCGATGGTCATCAAGCACGGTCGCAATGGCGATTTCCTGACCTGCTCAAAATACCCGAAGTGCAAAAACGCCGCCAACTTCATCCGCGACGAGGCCGGCGTCGTCCACATCCAGGAGCCAGAAAAGCTGCACATTAAGTGCGAGAGGTGCGGCCAGCCAATGACGGTGCGCAACGCGCCGAACGGCGAGTTCCTCGCTTGCTCCTCCTACCCGGAGTGCAAGAACACCATGAACTTCACGCGCGACGTCAATGGCGGCGTCGTGCCGGAGAAGAAAGAGGAGACCGGCGTCAAGTGCGAGAAGTGCGGTGAGCCGATGATCGTCAAGAGCGGCAAGAACGGCGAGTTCCTCGCCTGCTCGGCATACCCCGAGTGCAAGACGACACGGAACTTCACGCGCGGCGCCGCGGGGGCCATCGTGCCGGAGAAGAAAGAAGAGACCGGCATCAAGTGTGAGAAATGCGGCTCGGAGATGGTTATCAAGTCCAGCCGCCGCGGGCCGTTCCTGGCCTGCTCCGGCTACCCGAAGTGCCGCAACGCGATGAGCTTCACCCGCGACGAAAGCGGCAAGATTATCCCCAAGCCGCGTGCCGAGTCGCTGATCAAGGTGGAGGAGAAATGCGACAAGTGCGGCGCGCCGATGGCGCTGAAGGGCAGCCGCCGCGGATCGTTTCTCGCCTGCACCGCGTATCCAAAGTGCAAGAGCACCAAACCGCTGTCGGACAAGTTGAAGGAAGAACTCGCTGCCGCCCGCGCCAAGATCGCCGCCAGCCAACCCCAGACTGAAGCTGCTCCGGGTGTTGCGCCGGGCGCGAAGCCGAAGGCGATGCTGACCAAAATCGAGTGCGAAGAATGCGGCAAGCCGATGGCCGTCCGGCAGGGGCCGCGCGGACAATTCCTCGGCTGTTCCGGTTATCCGAAATGCCGCAACGCAAAACCGATGCCGTCTGGCCTCGAACTCGCTGACGAAACACCCGCAGCCGAACCGGCCGCTCACGGGCCGGTGGAAGCGACGGCGGAACAGTTGAAGCAGAAGAAGGCCATGGCGCCTTCTCCGACCGCTGAGCCTGTCGCTGCGGCCAAACCGCCATTGCCGGCGACGACCGACGAGAAGTGCGAGAAATGCGGCGCCCCGATGATGATCCGCAGTGGCCGGTTTGGGCCGTTCATGGCCTGCTCAGCCTACCCGAAGTGCAAGACCACGAAAAAAATGACGCCGTCGGAGTAGCCGCCTGGCCCGACGAACTGGTCCGGGATTTCCTGCAATACCTGCAGGCCGAGCGCAACGCCTCGTCCCTCACCCTTCGCAACTATGAACAGTGCCTCCGCGAGTTCCGCGTGTGGATGGCAGAGAGCGGCAAGCGGCAAGGGGCAGGCGGCAAGGGGACAGTGGCGGGAGACAAGAGCAGTTCAATCCCACGGACCACAGAAGTTTCGTCCTCCGCTCCCCCCTTGCCTCCCATCAACTGGCGTTCCATCGAACCGTTCCAATGCCGGCGCTACCTGATGGCGCTGATGCAGGCGGGACTGAAGCGCGCAACGGTGGCGTTGCGCATCGCCGGCCTGCGATCGTTCTACCGCTTCCTCATGCGGCGCGGCACTGTGAAGGACAACCCGCTCAGCGGCCTTATCATGCCAAAGCGCGAGAAGCGCCTCCCACGATTCCTGACACTCCAACAAGTCAACGACCTCCTCAACGCGCCGCTGAAAATCGCCGAGTCTGCATCTGACGGTAAGAAGCGTCGCCCCGGCCGTCCGCCAGCGGCGTTCGTGCCGTGGCGCGACAAAGCCATCCTCGAAACCCTCTATAGCGGCGGCCTACGCGTTCACGAAATCTGCAACCTGAACCGCGGGCACATTGATCTGCTCAGCGAGGTCGTCATCGTGCGCGGCAAAGGTGGCAAGGAACGGCTCTGCCCCGTGGGCCGGCCCGCGCTTGACGCGATCGAGGTTTACTGGTCCAAGCTGCCGCCACAGGCCCCGCATGGGCGCGACATGCCGGCGTTCCTCGACAGCCACTTGCGCCGTCTCCGGCCACACGAGGTCCAGCGCAAGATGAAAACCTACCTGAAGATCGCCGGCATCGGCGCAGACCTGACTCCGCACAAGCTGCGCCACAGCTTTGCCACACACATGCTCGATGCCGGCGCGGACCTGCGCAGCGTGCAGGAACTCCTCGGCCACTCCAGCCTCTCCACGACTCAGGTCTACACCCACGTGACGTCCGCCCGGCTCAAGCAGGTTTACGACAAGACGCATCCGAGAGCGTAGCGCGCATTGCCAGTGGAATTGGGACTGGCTCGCCCGCCCTCGCAAAAGTCGGATGGGTTTCGCTGCTGTAGCGTCTGCGAGCGTGTTTGGCGGGCAGAGGTTTCGTTCTCAAAAACTTTTGCTGGACGGTGGCGGCGCGGGCCGACAACACTCCTGTCATGCAAGTCAATCTCGCTACTCTCATCACTGACGCGAGCCGCGTCATCGGCAGCGTGCTCAACCACGAGGCCGCCATCCGCGCCAGCGCCGACGCAATGACTCGCGCGCTGCTGGCGGGCGGGAAGATTCTCACCGCCGGCAACGGCGGTTCCGCCGCCGACGCGATGCACCTCTCCGAAGAGCTTGTCGGCCGCTACAAGGGCAATCGTCGCGCGCTGGCCTCTGTCGCCCTCAACTGCGATGCCACCGCACTGACGTGCATTGCCAACGATTTCTCCTTCGACGAAATCTATTCCCGGCAAATCGAGGCGCTCGGTCGCGAGGGTGACGTGCTCGTGATCTTCTCCACCAGCGGCAACTCGCCGAACATCCTCAACGCCCTCGATGCGGCCAAAAAACGCGGCATGGTCACCGTCGCGATGCTCGGCAAGAGCGGCGGCAAGGCCAAGGGTCGTGCCGACCACGAGATCATCATCGCCAGCCCCGATGGCGCACGGGTTCAGGAAGCGCATACGCTCATTCTGCACTTGTGGCTGGAGTTGATTGAGGCGGCAGTGAAGTAGTGCGCCCGCCGCGGCCAATCACAGTGGTCGCAGCCAGATGTTGCGGAAACGGACGGGGCAGTGATGACCCGCCAGACGCAGCGGGCCTTTGCTGATCTTCTGTTTGTATTGGGCGACGATGCGGTGGCCGGTCTCGCCGTGAATCTCTTCGTTCAGTTGGACCAGCATGCCATTGTGGAAGAGTGTCACACGCGCGGCCTGAACGAGCTTGTCGCCGTCGAACTCCGGCGCGGTGAAGACGATGTCGTAGCTCTGCCACTCGCCCGGCTTGCGGCAGGCATTCACGAGCGGCGGTTTCTGGCCGTAGATGGCAGCGGCCTGGCCATCGGGATAGAGCTTCTCGTTGTAGGAATCGAATATCTGGATCTCGTAGAGGCCCATCAGCATGACACCGTTGTTGCCGCGGTTGTACCACGGGCCTTCGAAGTTGGCCGGGCACATCCACTCGATGTGAATCTGGCAACTCCCGAATTCTTCTTTCGTCACGAGGCTGCCTGAAACCGCTTCAATGCAGCCGTCCACGATCTTCCAGGTGTTTGTCTGCCACTGCGCGAGGTCCTTCCCGTCGAAGAGCGAGATGGCATCCGACGGCGGCGGCGCGGGTGCGGGCGCGGGGCCGGGGTCGATTCGCTTCGGCGCGGGCCGGTCGGGATCGTGCACAAGCCAGCCATACCACGGCAGCTTGGGCGTATCCTTGTAGCCGGAGACGCCGGAACCGTCCTTGGCATGAACCAGTTCAGCGGCGTAGACGCCGAAGGAGAACGAGAGCAGTATGAACCCCACAAAGAGTGCCCGTATGAAAGAGGAGACGTTTTTCATAAGTGAGCGCAATACTACGGCGGCGTTCGCTGATGGACAAGAACGGGATTACGCTGGCCCGCTGTTCACTCGTAGATGAACTGCGCCGTCGCCGTGCAGTCGCGGCTGGCCACCACGCGTACCCAGTAGGCGGCGAACTCCGCGGGAAAACTGTCTTCGACCGGCTTGCCGGGCTGCACCGTGACGGTGCGGACATGCGACCACGCGCCGGTGCCGGTGAAGTCGGCTTCGATGCGGAAGTCCACGGGCTGATTCGTTGTGTGGGAGAAGGCGAATCGCTTCCGGTCGAAACCGGTCATCAGATAGGCGTCACTTGGTTCGCCGGCTTTGACAGCCGTGTCCTTCCACGGTCCGCCAACACCGCGCGGTTTGCCAAACTGCCAAAGATCGTCCACCGTGCCCGTCCAGAGCGCGCACTGGCCGTCGTCGGAGCGGATAATGTGCGGGTTGTCGCGCGGCGCGTCGGCGGCCACGCCGCTCATCACGAGCAGGCCGCGATACGAAGCGTAATCCTTGATGCGGCGGTTGTGCGTGGCGATGGGACGCACCTTGGCCATGCCGCCTGCGTTTTCGGCGGGCAATTCGTAGAATGTGCCGTGGACGTTGAGCAGATCGCGTTCAGTGCAGACCTCGCGGCTGATGCGCTCGTCGCCGAGCACGCCGGGCCGATTAAACGCCAGGTCGCCCTTCGGCAACCGCCAGCGCTGGCCCCTTTCCTCGACGAGCACAGACGCCGCGTCCACAGTGATGACATTCTGCGGGATCGGGACGTTCTTTCGCATCCACTCCATGCCCTTTGCGTCGTCGTCGCGGCGAAGCTTCAGGTCGGCGCCGAGGATGTAGCAGCCGATATCGCCGGCGGCGTTCTGCGCGGCGAAGCGCAATGTCCGCAGGTTCGCGCCGCGCGCGTGGAGCAGGCCGCCACTGACGGTTTTGTCGCCATGCCCGGCGAGACCGGCGAACATCGCCGCCGGCTCCGTGCCACGCCGGTCGGCGTTGCTGTAGTGGAAAAACGCCGTTATCTTCGCGCAATCACCGGCCGTCTTCAGCCGGACCCACGCGCCGGTTTCCTGCGGTTTGAAGGCGATCCACTCATTGCCTTGCGCGGCGACTTCGACATCCCGGAGCTTTGTCCATGTGCCGTTGCCTTGGGTGTCCACTTCCAGTGTGACGCGGACAGGAGCGTTCGCGCCACAGGCGAGGTGCAAAGCGCGGCGGTCGTAGCCGCTGAACAGGAATGACTCGCTCGGCACACCGGCCTTGACCGCGTCGTCGAGCCAGACCGCGCCGCGACCGAGCGGCGGGCCCAGTTGCTCGATTTCCTCCGGCTTCATGAAGCGCAGGTTCGACTGCGACTGGCCGGGACCGGCGATGGCGCCCTTGAGTTTTCGCTTGTTGAGGAACTCGCTTTTGGCGGTGTCGTCGCAGCCGAGCACAATGCGGTCGCCCCAGCGGCAGAAATCGCCAACGACCTTCAGATATGTTGAGCGCGGCACGATGCCGGCGGAGTTCCCCACGGAGAACGTCTTCGGGAAATGCCAGAACGTGCCGTGCATCGTCATCATCAGCTCGGGCGCGCCTTCGGGGCCGATGTCGCGAATGCGGGGCCACTCGGTATTCCAGCCGTGCGAGCCGTCGTAGCTATGCGACGCCTTCGGCAGCCGATAGGCGTGCCATTTGCCGCCGTCCAGCAGCATCAGGATCAGCGAGCGATGGTCCCAACCGATGCTCCAGATCGGGTCGGTGTCGGGGTGCGAGTTGCCGTAAATGCCGCCGGGGCCGGTGACCTCGGTGAACTGGTTGCGCCGCACCATCTGCCAGTCGCCTTCGCCGCGCCATTCGGCCAGCGCGCCGCTGGGGATGGTCGGGTCGGTGGCAACGCGTTTGTCGCGCTCGCCGTTGTTGGCATAAACGAGGCGGCCCTGACCGGCATAGAAACCCTTGCCGTGATAGCCGGGCAATTGCGAGTCAATCTGCGCGGGATGTTTTTCGCCGGGGAACGGTTTCTTGAAATTGCCGTCGCGGATGAAACCACGCACCTCCAGTGTCTTCACGTCCACTTCGTAAAGGCCTTCCTCCATCGTAGCAAAATAGATTTTGCCGGCGGGGTCGGTGAGGTGGCGCGCGTTGCCGGTGTGGCGGCCGGGCATCTGCTTGCAGGGGATCACGCGAACATTGCGCTGCTCGTCAATGAAGTAAGGCCCGATGACGAGCTGCTTGGACTCACGATGGATCATGCGGTTCGCCGGCGTGCCACCGATGCTTTCGGGCCGGACAATCTGCCGCAAGTCGGGCGTGATCTCGTAGAGCTTGTCCGACGAGCCGCTGGGCGAGTGCGGCCCGTAACTGATGACCCAGAGCCGGTCGGCCCACGGCACGACGGCGCCTGTGCCGCACTCACCTTCATTGTTGAATGTCGCAAGGCTTGGATAAATGCCGGAGATGTTCGGCGGCTCAGCGCGAAGCGCGCCGCAGGGAAGAAGTGATGCCACCAGGAAGGCCGCGGCCACCGCGAGAACGTGATGTGGTTTCATGGGAGATAAAGCACCTTTGTCGGGAATGTGGTAACACGCCATCCCCGTATCCGGCAAGCTCCCACAAACACGACAGCCCGCCGGTCGGGCAATTGCGGCTGAACCAATACAGCCGCGCGGCGCAACCCTGTGGCCCCCTTCAACTTCACGGCGGAGATTCGTGTTTACGAACAGCCACAGGAACAGATAAGAGGAAGGTGAAGATTATTCTCGTTGGTCCTCGACAACAAAAAGGATGCCATGATCCGTTTACGATTTGCCGCTCTTCTGCTTGCCTCAAGCGTTGGCCTGTGCGCCACCGACAAAACCCCGCCGACACCGAAGTGGTTCTACGACATCACGCGCGTGGCCTACACCGATCTGCCAAACATCCAGACGCTCGGCGATTGGCCGGAGAAGCTCATCGAGGACTGCGCCAAGGCCGGGGTCCAGTTGTTCATCTCCCGTGCGCACAGCGGTGAACACTGGAATGAACTGGCTTGGAAGAGCGCGTTCGGCAAACCCGACCCGAAGATGGGCGACCGCGACCGCACACGCGAGGTGGTGGCGCTTTGCCGCAAGCACGGCATTCGTTACGTTCCCTATTATTGGGCGCAGCGTGAACCGGCATCGGTCGCGGAAGCGCATCCCGACTGGCGCTGCGTGAACAGCAAGGGCAAACCGACATCTTACCTCTGCATGAACACGCCTTACCGCGACCTCGTCCGCAATCGCATCGTCGAATTGGTCAAGGAAGTCGGCGTGGACGGCATCTTCTTCGACATGTTCCACGCGCGCAGCGACGAATGCTATTGCGCCGCGTGCAAGGCGAAGTTCCGCCAGGAGACCGGTCAGGAACCGCCGCTGAAGGAGGATTTCGACAGCATTCTGTGGCAGCAGTGGACGAACTTCAAATACCGATCCATCGAAAGCGCAATGCTGGAATTCAACCGCGCCATCAAGGCGGCGAATCCCGAAGCCGCGCTCCTGGTGAACTCCTGGAACGCGTGGGTCTATCGCCAGCCCGACCGGACGACGCACAACATCCGCAACTCCATCCGTGTCGCTGAAGTCGTGGACGGCATGTTGGAGGAGACCGGTTGGTATGACACGGTGGACCCCTCGTTCTTCGCGTTCCCGGCGCTGCACAACTTCATGAGCTGGCACCTCGGCGGCCTCTGCAAGGACAAGCGGGCGTTCATGTGGTCCTCGCCAAGCTACATGCGCACGCAGCCGGTGGGCTACACCGAAGCGGCGATTCGCGTGCTGGCAATGATGGCTAACGGCTCTGTCCCGGCGCAATCGGTGCCGGGCCGCGACGTGATGGCGCGCTACATGGCCGACATCGCCGCGCGCGACGAGTATTTCCGCAACGACCGTCTCCATCCGTGGTGCGGGCTGGTCGTGTCGGAGAAAACCGAGCTGTGGTATGGCCGCAACGACCCCAAGAACCGCTACGTCAAAGGTGTCTACGGCGCGTTCCAGACGATGATGGAGCGCCATCTGCCCGTCTCGCTTGTCACCGACCGCGACCTGGAGCGCGGCAAACTCGACGGTTGCAAGGTGCTCTTCATGCCGAACTGCGCCGCGATGAGCGACGCCGAGATGGAAACCGTTCGCCGCTTCGTCCGCAACGGCGGCGGCCTCGTCGCAACCTATGAAACATCCCTCTACGACGAGCACGCGAAGCCGCGCGACACCTTCGGCCTCGCCGACGTGCTCAACGCAAAGAAGACCGGCGCATTTGACTGCCAGCGCGTGGTCATCAGTTGGGACGTGAAGCACCAGCACGGCGCGCATCTGCACCTGGCCCCGCAACATCGTTGGGCCTCGGACCCGGTCATCCGCGAGACGCTGATGCGGCACAGCGCGACGCAGCCGCTCACCAACATCAGCTATGGTTTGCCACTCAACTCCCGGATACTTCTGGTCGAGCCGGCAAAAGGCGGCGCCAGTCCGATGCGAATTGTGACCGCCACGGCCGACAAGAAAACCGGCGAGGTCAAACGCACAAACACGCCGGCGATCATCGAGAGCACCTACGGCAAGGGCAAGGTCATCTACCTGCCGAACGACATTTCCACGTCGTTCTTCC
The DNA here is from genome assembly GCA_041651735.1 of Verrucomicrobiia bacterium. Taxonomy (GTDB): domain Bacteria; phylum Verrucomicrobiota; class Verrucomicrobiia; order CAIQCK01; family CAIQCK01; genus CAIQCK01. The sequence continues at coordinate 16,156 of JBAZIR010000015.1, forward strand.
GATTCGGCCACGAACACTGGGCGCGGATGATGGAACTGGCGTTGCGCGAGACGGCCTCCGCTCCGCCGCCAGTCGAGGTCACGGCGCCGCGCCTCGTGCAGGCGATGACACACACCCAGGGCAACCGCCTCGTGGTTCACCTGCTCAACGACGTTTCCTCGCTTGGCCGCTCGCAGAACGTTGTCGGCGAATCGCTCTACGAACGCCGCGAGGTCATCCCGATCCATGACATCACGCTGACCTTCCGCGACAGGAGCCTGCGCCGGTTCCAATTCGTTCCCGGCAACACAGAGCTGAAGGCCGCGCAAACGAAGGACGGCTGGCTCGTGACCGTGCCGCGACTGGACATGCATGGCATGGTCGTGGCGGAGTAAACTCCGGCACATCGCCGCCGTTTTGGGTTTGAACTTCGGCAGCGCACATGTCATTTAGCGGTTGCTGCCATGCACCATCCAATATCTCACTTCGTCAGGCTGTTCTTCCTGTTCACTGCGGCGACGGCTGTCGCTGCCACCACCGAGAAGTCTGCCGCCCCGCCGTGGAATCTGCGTCAGCTTTCAAAAGCGCCGCAGACCCATCCCGCGCCCGGTTTCGAGACCAACGGTGTGCGCGCGGTTTTCTTCGATGGCCTGCCGTGGCAGGGCAAACCGACGCGTGTGTTCGCCTTTATCGGTGTGCCAGAACACAAACGTGGCGAGAAAGTGCCCGGCATGGTGCTCGTGCACGGTGGCGGCGGCACGGCGTTCGCCAGCTGGGTTAAACGCTGGAACGATCGCGGCTATGCGGCCATTGCGATGGACACTTGCGGCGCGGTGCCGCGAGGTTCCTACGGCAAGTGGCAGCGCCACGACGCCGGCGGTCCTCCCGGTTGGGGTGGCTTCAACCAGATCAACGAACCCATCCAGGATCAGTGGACCCATCACGCCGTCGCCGACGCTGTCCTCGCGCACTCGCTGCTGCGCTCGATGCCCGACGTGGACAACACGCGCATCGGCCTCACGGGTATTTCGTGGGGCGGCTATCTCACTTGTATCATTGCCGGCGTGGACGACCGTTTCCGCTTTGCCGCGCCGGTCTATGGCTGCGGTTTCCTCGGCGACAACTCGGCGTGGCTGAAAAACTTCGAGCAAATGGGCAAGGAGACTGCTGCGAAGTGGTTGAAGCTCTGGGACCCATCGCGCTATTTGTCGCGCGCGAAAATGCCAATGCTGTGGGTGACGGGCACGAACGACTTTGCTTATCCGTTCGACTCGCTCCAAAAATCCTATCGCCTGCCGCCCGGCAAGCGCACGCTCTGCATCCGCGTCCGCATGCCCCACGGCCACGGCCCGGCCGGCGAAGGACCAGAGGAAATCCGCGCGCTGGCTGATAGCATCCTCAAGAAGGGCAAGCCGCTTGCGCGCATCACGGCACAGGGCCGCAAAGGAGACGAGACCTGGGCGACGTTCGAGTCGAAGACAAAGATCGCGAAAGCCGAGTTGAACTTCACCAAGGACACCGGCGTCTGGCAGAAACGGTTGTGGGAGACAACCCCGGTAAACCTGGACCCGGCCCGGCGCCGAGTCACAGCCGCCGTGCCCGCCGGCGCGACGGTTTTCTATCTCAATCTCTTTGACGAACAAGGGTTGGTTGTGAGCACGGAACACATCGAGCTGAAATGAAAACAAAATTGTCATTCCTGGTAACGCTGGCGTTGGTCGCTAACAGCTTCGCAGCAGAAACCGTTGGCGAACGGCCCTACGAGATGGTTTGGGCCAACCGCACCGAGGACACGCACCCGCCGCTGATTGATTTCGAGAACCTCGACGGCTGGAAAGTGGAGACGAAGGACGCCATTGCCACACTCACACTCTCGCGTGAACAACAACTTTGGGGCAAGCATGTCGGCAAGCTGGTCTATCGCGCCGATGGCAAACTGCCGCGTGTCACGCTCCGTCCGCCGAAGCCCATCGCGTTGCCGCAGTCGTTCGATTGCATCAACTTCTGGGTTTACGGCAATAACTGGGCGTGGGTGACCGACAAGACCACGCCGTCGGTGGAAATCGCCGTGCTCCTGCGTGGGAAAGGTGGCGCGGAGGTGCGCGTCCCGATGAGCAACGTGCGCTGGAAAGAGTGGTGGGTGATGCACCGCAAGCTCACCGTCGAACAGCTCGACCTGCTCAAGGACAGCCCGACGCTTGAGGGCATCCAGATCAGCAACGGCCGCAACAAGGACGACCGCACGCTCTATCTCGACAACCTCGCCATTTATAAAGAGGAGTTGAAACCGCTGGCGTTCGAGCCGCGCCGCAAACGCGGCATTGAGATGTTCCCCGGCCAGGGCGACGGCACGAATACCGGTTCCGGCAAGCTGCCGTTCCCGGCTCGCGAGGAAACGATCCTGCCGGACAACCTCACGAAGAGCTTCAGGACCACGCTGACGAAGGATGGCGATGCGTTTGTGTTCCGCTATCGCGGCAAGGACGGCGATCTGGAATATCGCTATGAGCCGAAGACAGGCACGCTGGGTGATGTGACCGCGCGATGGGCGGGACGCGGGGATTGGTTTCAACCGATGGCGGACGGCGGCATTTTCTTTTCGTCAGCCCAACCAGGCAAAGCCCTCGCGCCGGAAAAGCTCGAACCGCTCGGTTGCGAGCGCGTCCGGGACACAGTGATCTCGCGTTGGCGCTGCCGGCTTGGCGAGCGCAACGCGGAGGTTGCCTACACGTTCCGGCTCTGGCAGAAGTCGCTGGTAGTGGATGTGAAGTGTCCCGGCGGCGAGGTCGGTGAGATTCGTTTCGGCAAGGCTGTCGGCGTCGAGAATCCACGTCTCGTGACGCTGCCTTATATGAGCTACGGCGGGCCGCGCCCCGCAGTGCTCGTCGCCGGCCCGCAGGAAAAGCCGCTCTTCGTCTTCGGCCTGCCCGACTATTACCGCTCCAATGCGTCGTTGCTCTGGGCGGTCAACACGATCGCAGCCGACGGTGTCACCTACAACGGGGGCACGCGCTACGAGCCCAAAACCGACGGCAAGCGCAACGATTGCTTCGAGCGGTTCTTCCTGACGATCTCGCCGCGGTTTGAGGAGGTGCTGCCAAACATCCCGAACCCGAAGTCGCCGTGGATGCACGTCGCCGGCGAGCGGCTGTGGCGCGCGCATGGCGCGAGCAATCGCGAGAACGACTACGAGTATTGGAAGAACGTCGCGCGTTACGGTATGACTAAGGTGGTCATTACCGATCACGAAACCGGCTGGCGCGACGGCGGTGAGAGCTTCACGTTCCGCACGCGCACGGCGCCCAAGCGGGGCGGCGATGAGAGCCAGGCCGAATACTCCCGCAAGATTCAGGCGCTCGGTTTCCGCTACGGCATTTATAACAACTACACCGACTATGCCCCGGTCAACGAGCATTGGAGCGAGGACATGGTCACGCGCCTGTCGAATGGCGACTGGAGGCCTGCCTGGGCGCGCTGCTACAACCCGAAGCCTGCGCGCGCGGTCGAATACGAAGCGAAGCTGACGCCGATCATCCAGCAGAAGTTTCATCTCTCGACGGCCTACTGCGATGTGCATACGGCGGTGACACCGTGGGCCTATTGCGACTACGACGCGCGGGTGCCGGGCGGGGGGACATTCGCGGCGACATTCTACGCCTACGGCGAGATCATGCTCCACCAGAAGGCGACGTGGAACGGGCCGGTCTATAGCGAGGGCAACCACCACTGGTTCTACTGCGGCCTTACCGACGGCAACTATGGCCAGGACCAGGCCGCGAAGCTGCCGGTGAACCCGTGGCTCGTGGACTTCGACCTGCGCAAACTGCACCCACTCTGCTGTAACTTCGGTATGGGCAACCCCGGCATGTTTTATGGCCGCGAAGAAAACCTCGGCAAGACACCGGCCGACCGCGACGCGCATGTCGACCGTTTCCTCGCCGCGACGCTGGCGTTCGGGCACACGGGTTTCCTGGTGATGGAAGGTGGCATTCAGAACGCCATCCGCAGTTACTTCGCGCTCCAGCAAGTCCACGCCGCCTATGCGCAGCAAACCGCCACCGACATCCGCTACGCCGACGAGCGCGGCCAACTGCTCGATGTCACCGCCGCCGTTGCAAGCGATGCCTTCCGCCGCTCGCAAGTCACCACGCGTTACGCGAACGGCCTGCGCGTGACCGTCAATGGTCATCTCAGCGAAACATGGCGCATCGAAGTGCCACCCGCATCCCTGACGGCCCTGTTCGGTTCGCGAGGCAACAACACCAACAGGAATGCCAGCGCCACGCTGACACTGCCGCCGAACGGCTGGTTCGCTCGCAGTGCCGACGGCAAATTGATCGCGCTCAGCGCCATCGTGGACGGCCATCGCGCCGACTACGTGGACTCGCCGGCCTATCTCTACGCCGACGGGCGCGGGCAGTTCACCCGATTCTCGAAAGCTGCCAGCGACGGTCAACTGATCGTCCACAAGCGCGACGGCGGCGCGATGGAGGTCATTCCGGCTGGCAAGTGCGCGTCGCTGGGCATTTCGCTCAACGGCAAAACCGCCTCCGCCGTTGCGCTCGACAAGGAAGGCAAGGAGATCGGCACTGCGGAGACGCGTTTCAGCCGCGGGCTGGTTTACGTCATGCCGCAAACCAACGCGTTCAGTTACGTGTTGAAACCCGCCGCGAAACCAGCAGCGACACTCGCCTGCCCGCGCAGCGAAGTGGTGCCGGGCGAGACCGTTGTCGTGCGCGGACGTGAGCAGCACGAATTCCGTGTGCCAGCCGATACGAAACCCGGCGCGCGGCTGTGGCAACAGTTTGAGGACATGTGGATTGATTTCACCGTCGTGCCGCTGGCCGACGTGAAGCTCTCGCTCAATGACAAGTTGCAGCTCGACATCACGCCACATCTCGCGCAGCCGACGCGTGCCGAGGTGACGCTGTCTGAGATGAGCCAGACCGTCTCCGTTCTTCTTGTGCCGGAACAGCCCGCGCAGCTCTCTTTCAACTTTGCGCAACCTGTTCGCGAGGAAGCCCGCCAAGTGTCGATGAAGATCGTCGCGGGCGATCTCCGCCACGAGCAAAAGTGGTGGTTGCTGACCGAGGAATCCATCGAGTCCGTTGTGGCCATGCCGGAGAAATACGAGACCGGCCAGTGTTTTCGCAACGGTTCGCCCACCGGACTCGACGGCAAGTCCGGCGCAAACGTGCATCCCGATGTTCGCATGACTTGCGGCAGCGAGACGAAGCCCGGTCTCTTCATGCACCCGCCCTATCAAGGTGGTGTCGGCGTTGCGTTTGCGCTCTACGATCCGGTCACGCTCCCGCGCAAGCCGGCGGCGTTCCGCTGCGACATCGGCAAACGTGACGGCAGCGACCGTGGCGACGGCGTCCTGTTTCGCGTTGCTGCTGTCGAAACCGGCGGCAAAGAAACCCTCGTCGCTGAAAAACAGTGGGCCGAGCACGCGTGGGCGCCGCTCGAAGCCGACCTGTCGCGATGGGCCGGTCGGACAATCCGCATCAAACTCATCAGCGATGTCGGCCCGGCCAACAACTCCAGCGGCGATTGGGCGTGCTGGGCGAACCCGCGCATCGAGAACCGCGAGCCTGTCTTGAAGACCACGTTGCACGACCACGCGGCGCAACTGCGCCATGAACCGGCGCCGCATCCCGTCGCCAACCTTGCCGTCGCCGACTTGCGCGCCGCCAAGCGCGGCTGGCTGCATTTCGAGAGCATCGGTCTCCAGCACGGCGGCGGGTATATTTCGCACGGCCAGCTTAACGGCGTCTCGATCGGCGAGCTGCCCGGATCGCATGGCAGCGAAACCAAGGGCATATGGTCGCCAGCGGTCTCAATCCCACTGCCCGCCGAAGCCATCGCGAAGCTGGGCAGGGAGAACATCTTCAAAATCCAGAATCCATCTGCGGATAGCTTCAAAGTCCGCCGTTTTTGGATCGAACTGGAACTGGCCGACGGGCGCAAGTGCTCGTCCAAAATCCACGCGCTAACCTACACGCAACCCTCCGGATGGCTCTACGCCGAGGGCATCGGCGTGCCCGCCGACGAGAACATCGAGGTGGACATCCGTTTCCCGGCAGGCAAGTAGGTCTGGCCGCCAGCGGTTGACGCCGCTCCATACGGCATACTCGTCAGCGTTGGGTAATCGCGGTCATGGCCTGACCATTTGCTATACCGCCGTCCTGAGCTGCTCACGACGCAGCGACAGGTTCCTGGCAATCCGCCATCCGCCATCCACCAGCACAATGATCACGCAAACGATCATCACAACAGTGAGTGCGGCGTTGATGTAGCCGTTGACATTCCCCGCCTGGCCTTTGGGAATGAAATTATCGAAGACGTTGGAATAGCCAGCCACCAGTGTCGTGGCAGCCATGAACACGGCGGGTAGCGCCGTGATCAGCGCGTAGGCAGGTTTCGTGGCGTGCTTGACGAGGTAGCCGGTGCCCACCACCAGCGCGAGCGTGGCGAGCAATTGGTTGGCGACGCCGAACATCGGCCAGATGCTGGTGATGTCGTTCGCGCAGAGCAAATAACCCCACGCGACCGAGATCAGTCCGCCCGTGAGCAGGACCGTGGGCCAGTAGTTCACATCGCCCAGCTTTGGGTGGATGCGGCCGAGCACTTCCTGGATCATGTATCGTCCGACGCGCGTGCCGGCGTCCACCGTGGTGAGAATGAACAAGGCCTCGAACATGATCGCGTAGTGATACCAGTAGGCCATGAGATGGCTCATGCCGGGCAGCTTCGCGAAAATGTGCGCCATCCCGACCGCCAGCGTCACCGCGCCACCCGTGCGGCCGGCGAGGTCTTCGTTGACCATCTTCGAGAAATGGTCGAGTTCCACCGGCACGATGCCCAGCGCCGACCACTTGGACGGGTCAACGTTGATGGCCAGATAGTCGTTCGGCAGCAACACCGTGGCTGCGATCAATGCCATCACCGCCACGAACGTCTCCATCAGCATTGCGCCGTAGCCAACGAACAACGCCTCCGGCTCGTGCGCCAGCATCTTCGGCGTCGTGCCCGACGCGATCAGCGAATGCCAGCCCGAGATGGCGCCGCACGCAACCGTGATGCACACGAACGGCCAGACCTTGCCGGGAATGATCGGCCCGCCGCCGTTGATGAAGTCCGTGACCGCCGGCATCCGGATTTCCGGGCAGACGGCGATGATGCCAAGCGCCAGCAGCGCGATAGTTCCAATCTTCATGTAGGACGACAAGTAATCGCGCGGCGCCAGCAACAACCACACCGGCAGCACCGACGCCAGGAATCCATACACCGTGATCCCGATGGAAAGCTGCCCCTTCGTGTAGGTGAACAGCCGGGCGAATTCCGAGTGATGCACCCAGGCGCCAACCACGACCGCCAGCAATACCAACACCACGCCTACTATGGACGCCTCCTTCACCTTGCCCTTGCGCCAGACTTCCATGTGGACTCCCACCAGCATCGCGATGGGGATCGTCAGCAGGATCGTAAACGTCCCCCACGCACTATCGGCCAGCGCATTGACCACGACCATCGCCAACCCCGCCAGCGCCGTCGTGATGATGAACAAGATCGCCACCATCGTCACCGCACCCGACATGGGAGACAGGTTTTCCTTGGCGATCTCCGCCAGCGACCGGCCATTGGAGCGGATCGAGGCGACCAGCACCACGAAATCATGCACGCCGCCCGCGAGCACGCCGCCAATCAGCAACCACAACATGCCGGGCAAATAGCCGAACTGCGCCGCCAGGACCGGACCCACCAGCGGCCCCGCGCCAGCGATGGCGGCGAAGTGATGGCCGAAAGTGACGTATTTGTTGGTGACGTGGAAGTTCTTGCCGTCTTCGAATTGCTGCGCGGGCGTTTTGGCATCGGCACGCAAGACCAATGCGCGGCTGGCCAAAAATGCCCCGTAAAACCGATACGCCAGCGCCAACACCAAAGCTGAGATAACAACCAATCCAAGTCCGTTCATATCAATTCAATTCCACTTTCGTTCCCAACAGTTTCCTAAAAGCATCATGGGGTGGCCACGATCCTCGCACTAATACTTCGTGCGAAAACCCATCGCCCGCATCACACACCATCCTTTGGCGGCCTCGAAAAACTGAAACAGCGCCAACGCCAACAGCACGCCGGCGACGCCGCATCGGCCAAACCACCAGCAACCCACCGCAACGCCGAGGCACAACAAACCGCTCGTTGTCCGCCACAGGCGGCCGGTGCGGTCAATGTTACATTCCAGCCTCAAGCCTGTGCGTTGGGAGCGCCACCCTGACTGGCCACAAAACCACGCGCCGGGGCGCCTTCGGCCGCGCCGCCGACCTGCGTGGCCAGATAGGCGCTGCCGAGTTCTTCGATGTGTCCGATGATGTCCTGAAAATGATCCAGATGGATCTGCTCTTCGGTGACGAGCTGCTCGAAGAGCTTTGCGCTCAGAGAATCGCGACTATCGCGGCAGACTTGGTGCGCTTCGTTGTAGTCGCGCACGGCGACCTCTTCCAGTTCAGCATCATGCTTCATGATCTCCAGCACCGGCATTTTCTTCTTCGCCGGCATATCGGGCTGGCTGGTGGGCGTGCCACCGAGAATGAGGATGCGCTCGGCCAACATCTCCGCGTGGCGCATTTCGTCGATGGCAATGAGCTTGAGCTGCTGGGCAAACTGGCCGTAATCGCTGTCGGCCAGTTCATAGTGCTGGGACATGTATTGCAGGATCGCGGCCAATTCGGAAGCGCGCGCCTTGTTCAGGACATTGATGACGGTCTGTTTGCTGTCGGGTTTCGCAGCCATGATCTTTTCTCCAGGTTATCTGCTTGTTCCAGTTGCCACACATCTCTCAAAACATGGTTATTCGTAATCTTGCGTGGCAATGCCAACGCATGCCAGTTCAGTCTGTAGCCCCGCCATGCGCAGGTTCAAGTCTCTTTTCATGTCTGAAATACTGAAAAGGAAGTTGACTGGCACGGCTGAAACTGTTCAATCAAATACACGATGAAGCGGCTCGTGATCCATTTGAGCTTGTTGTTCCTCTTTCCTACGTGCGGACTGCTGACGGGTTGTGGCAAGCCCTCTTCGCGCGAGCAAGCCACGCTGCGCGTGCTCTGCGGCAGTTCGATGGCGACGCCGGTGCAGGAAACGGGCCGGCAGTTTGGCGAAACACGCAAAGCGCAGATCGAGTATGACCTCGGAGGTTCGGAAACGTTGCTGCCCAAAATCCTCGCGGGCGCCCGCGGCGATGTTTTCGTTTGCCATGACCCGTTTGAGGAAAAGCTCAAGACAGCCGGCCGGTGCGCGAACGCGGTGGCGGTTGGGTGGCTCGAACCGGTGCTGGCCGTCCGGCCCGGCAACCCGAAGGGCATTCGCTCTGTCGCGGATCTGACCAAGCCCGGCCTGAAGATTGGCCTGGGCGACGCGCGGTATTCCACGTGCGGCGAACTGTTCGTCAACGCGTTGCGGCAACGCAACCTCTACGACGGCGTGATGGCGAACGTGGTGCTGCAAGGCCGCACTCACGCCGAGGTTGCCAATGGGCTGATTGTCGGCCCACTGGACGCGGTGGTTGTCTGGAACTTCGTCATGCGCCTATATGCGGGCAAACTGGAAGCCGTGCCCGTTGGCATCCAATATCCCGCAACGCGCGTGACCGTGGTGGGACTGACCACGAGCGAGAACCCGGCATTGCGCGATGCATTCCTGGCCTGGTGTAACCAGCCGCAGGTGAAGGCAGTGTTCCGCCAGCACGGCTATAACCGTGAGGGTGAGTGATCCGCAGGCAACGCCGACGAAACCATGAAAACCGTTTTCCTTGAGAACTGCTACACGTTCCTGCTGATCGTGCATCTGCTGGCCACGTTCGTGTTGATCGGGAGCATGAGCCACAATCTCCAGGGCGTGATCTCCTACTGCCGCGGGCGGTTCGAACGCCAGGCATTGGAGAAGCGTAACGCGCGAATATTCTTCTGGTCCTATCTGGTTTGCTACGTCATCGGCTGCATCATTTATCCGACCTACCGCGTCTACATGCGCCCATACTTCGATCCGCAGTTGCCATGGGCAACCGGGTTGTTTGAGGTGAAGGAGCACTGGGGCGCGCTGGCGACGGCGATGCTGCTGGTGTATTACCTGCTGCGGAAGCAATTCCAACCCTCGGAAGATCGCAGCAAGCTGGCGCTCTACATTCCGCTTTGTTTCCTGCTGAACATCATCGTCTGGTACAAGGTCATCATCGGCGTCTGGCTCACCATATTGAAAGGATCCTGGTCGTGAAAAAGGCGGACCTCACTTATCTCGTCGGCTCGGTCTTCATCGCATTGACCGCCCTCTTCTACTGCTCCACGATCTGGTTCTCGATCACCGTGCCGCGCTATTACCCGCTGGAACACACTTGGAAATGCATGAAACAAGAGGGCGTGATCTCGCAAGGATGGTATGGGATGCAGGGCTTCGCGTTTCTCGCGGCGGGCGTTGTCAGTCTGCTGGTTTACTTCGCGCTGAAACGGTTTTGTTCGCTGAACACCGCCTTGACGCCCACAGTGACGCGGTGGATAGCCGCAGCCACTTTTCTTGTCGTGCTCCCGTGCATGGGCTACCTCCTTTGGTACGAGTTTGTCAGGTGGAAGATATTCTGATCGTCCGTGCCTGAGTTCGCGTCCGACTGGCTGCGGTCGGGGCGATGCGAAACTCGCCGTGGAGAAGTGACTTCCACCCACGGTGTTTTTGTGCGACAAATTCTTTTGATGAACACGACCATCAGCCGTCGCAAGTTTCTCGAAACCGCCAGCGTGTTCGGCGCCGGAATAGGATTGTCGAGTCTGCCCACCTGCCTCCTGGCTGCGGAGATCACCAAGGGCGCTCCGCACGCCGAGCGGCTCGGCTGGCGTCTGGCCTGTAACGCATACAGTTTCAACAAGCTCACCTTCTACGAGACCATCGACAAGGTGGCGGCGCTGGGTTTGAAGTGGATCGTCGGTTTCAACTGGCAAAAGCTCGACCCCAAGATGCCGGAAGCGATTTTCAGCGAGCGGATGTCAGCAGCCGAGCGCCAGGAAACGAAGAAACGCCTGCGCGACGCCGGAATCAAGCTGGTCGCGTGTTATTGCCGGGATTTGGCGCACGAAGATGTTTGTCGCCGAGTGTTCGATTTCGCCCGCGAGATGGGCATGGAAATGCTCGACGGCGAGCCTCCCGTCGAAGCCTTCGACATGTTGGACAAGCTCTGCAACGAATATCAAATCAACCTCGCGGTGCACAATCACACCAAGCCGTCGAAGTATTGGAGCCCCGAGACGCTGCTGGGCATCTTCCAAGGACGCAGCCGGAGAATCGGCGCCTGCTGCGACACGGGACACTGGACCCGATCCGGGCTTCCCTCGGTCGAAACCCTTGCCAAGTTTCAAGGCCGCGTTCTCACCTTCGACTTGAAAGACGTCAACGAGCAGGGAGCTTGCATGCCATTCGGCACGGGCAAGGGCGACATCCGCGGAATTCTCAAGGAACTTCAACGGCAGCGATTTCGTGGCGTGGTAGGAATCGAGTACGGTCTGCGCTCGTCGGAGGCCGAGGGCGAAATCGCACAGTGCGTGGCCTTCATCGAGAAGGTGGCCCGCGAGCTGTGTGATTCCTGCCCAACGCAATCGAAGTAGAACAGTACGTCAATCCTTGGATACGCAAATGCAGAGGCGACAGTTTTTCTCGGCAATGGTGGGAGCGACAGCAGCTCTTGGTGCGACCTCGGCCAAGGCAGTGGCCGCAGACAGCCTAAGTGCGGGTGAGGGCGTGGCCGATATCACGCCGCCCTTGGGCGTCGAGTTGGCCGGTTTTCACAGGCCACCGGGACGAGAGCGACGGGCCGAAGGAATTCGTCAGTTGTGCGAGGTGCGGGCTCTGGTGCTGGCATCTGGCCCAACCCAGGTGGTTATCTGTTCGCTCGACGCACTTGGCGTAAGCGAGGCGATGACCGTGCGGATCCAGCGGGCTGCCGCCAAGCGCACGGGGATCCCGGCCGGGAATATCCACGTGGCCACCACGCACGATCACAGCATGCCCACCTTCAAGAAGATCCGGCAATGGGGCGCGATGCCCCCGGAGTTCGTGGCCACCGTGGAGCAACGCACTGTGGAGGCGATTGTCGCGGCTCAAGCCGATCTGGCGCCGGCGGAGTTGTCGCTGGGCAAGTGCCGCGTGCCGGGAGGCAATCACAATCGCACCGTGAAGAAAGGCGTGGCCCGCACCGACGCCGAATTCGGCCCCCAATCCACCGACGCGGAACGCTGGCTCGACACGATGCTCCACGCCCTGGTATTCCGTCGGGCGGGCAAAAAGCCGGACCTGGTGTGGTATCACTTCTCGGCACATGCCGTGTGCTATGCCGATGAACAGGCCGGGCCTGATTGGCCGGGCGAGGTAGCCCTGGAGATCCGCAACCAGTTGGGCCTGCGCCCGTCATTCCTTCAAGGTCACATCGGCGACGTGAACCCCGGTAACGGCAGCGACTGGCGCGGCGAGATCCGGCAGACCGTGGCCGCCATGACTCCCGCTCTGAAGCAGGCGATTGCTGCCGCCAGCCCGCAGCGCGTCAACTGCCTGCGCACGTGCAGCACGCGATTCAACGTGCCGCTCGATATGGAGCGGTTCGAACAATGGATTGACGAGTATCGCCGTGACCCGAACCAGTGCAAGTCGGGGCGATGGGTCGACGCCGGCTTTGCCGCCGATTGGTATCGTGGGAATCAGAAGCGCGATCGAAACCTCAAGCATTTGCCGATCACGCTCAGCACCATCCAACTCGGGCCGGTGGGAATGCTGTTGCATCCGGCCGAGCTATATAGCTATTACGGGCTGGCAATCCGCCGTGACTCGCCGTTTCACGATACGCTCGTAGTGGGCTGCGCCGACGGCTCGATTGGCTACCTGCCCGACCCTGCGGCCTACCAGCTTGGAGAGTATTCGGCACTGGTAGTGCCCAAGATTGTGGACTTCCCTCCGTTTCAGCCTACCGCCGCGAGGGAGTTGACCGCCGCGGCAATCGCGCTGCTCAAGCGGACCGCTGGATGACGACCCCTCTCCGCAGTGTCAATGCGGTTTGAATGGCCGGGTTTGCCCAACCTTGCGAACCGGGCCAACTCAGGATGCGCCTCGTCGCAACGGCGGCGCTGCGTCGTAGAGTTCATTCAGCATCGCCACCACTTGATCGACCATCGCTTCCCCTGTGCCGACCTCCAACATGCTGTGCCAGCCCACCCATGTCTGGTAACCGCCATCGGCATAGGCTTGGCGGTCCGGAACGTAACTGATCTGCTCGTTGGCCAGCCCGATGATGCACGTGTGCCTGAAGGGCGATCGGCGCCGAAGTTCCAACCCGAGGCGGGCGAACATCTCGCCTGGAATACCCACGAATGCAATATCGCCCAATCGGATGATTTGCAGGCGCGTCTGCCGCGCCTCGCCTTGATGCGGCGCCATCTCTTCGCGCATTTTGCGGAACCACTCGCCCTGACTCACGGCGCGACGCGGCGCATACTTCTCCAGGTAGGACTTTACCGCCAAAGCCTCCTTCGCTTCGTCGAAGCGGCGCACGTGGTAGGTGAACTGCCGGTTGAGTACCTGAACGGGACCAGGCAGGGCCGGCTGCAAACGGCCCAGCGTCTCTTCGATCGCAGCGACGACGCGGTGCACGCACTCCTCTGCGGGGACGCCGCTATTGTTATAGGTGGCGTTGTGCGTGGATCCGAACGCCCCCGGCAGGAACAAGGCTGTAGCGCCGTGCCGCCGCTCGACCTCCAGCGCCGCCAGTCCGTAAAAGCACGGTGACATGCAGTCTTTACGGACGTGCCCAATGTTGTGCACCGAATGGTTGAACGCCAGGCCGCCATACTTGCCGTCCGCCCGCCGTAGAGCCAACACATACAAGTCCGGGTCGTACGGGCCCGTTGGCCGGACCACGTCCTGCTCCTCGTAACCATCCCAGCCGATGAAGCCATCCTTGAGCAAGAGCCGGCTATTGCGGCCGACCGTGGCCTCCTGGCTCTGGCCGAACAACACCGTGCTCTGGGTGGCGGCCTTTGTATTGTCAATCGCGGCAACCGCTTTGACGGCGGCTAGAACGCTCCCCTCCTCCAACCGGCGAACGTACTCCGCATCCGGTTTCGCCCCGACGAAGTCGCCTGTGCGCGGGCCACGGTGAGTGTGCGTCGCGCAAATGAGAATGTTGTCTTCCGGTATGCCCGTGGCGGCGGCGATTCGTTTGGCTGCGGGACGTGTCACATACGGCCGTATGTTCATCGAATCCAACGACACAAGGCAGATCCGCTGCTGGGCGTCGATGACCAACGCATTGGCCCGAAACTCCCCCTCCCAAGGCCGGTCAAAGACCTTCTTCGTGGCACGCAACTCCGTCATGTTGTCGTCGGTCAATTTCACGGATGCCGACGCCGCCCGGACTGTGGGGGTCGTGTTCTGCTCCGGTTGTGCCCCATGCGAGCGCGAGGTCGCCAACGCGCCGAGTCCGGCGGCAGTGAGCATGAAGTTGCGGCGAGTCAGTTCTTTCATCATCTGTAGCGGTCCAATATTGTCATCAGCGTTGACCCGCCCACAGACTCCCGCGCAACCACAGCAGCAACACCCGCGCCGTGCTGCGCAGCTGCGTTCCAGAATCTCGCAAGGTTGTTTAACCTTCGCGGATTTCGCGTTTTTGCGGGTCAAAAATCTGGCGTTTGCCGGTGTCCATGGCGCGGGCGCCCATCATCACAGGGACGGAATGGTAGTAACCAGCCTCGATGGGCGCGTTGGTCGTCTTGCGTGTGCGCAGGCATTGCAGCCAGTCCAGGAAGTGGTCCGGGATCTCGACCGGTTCGACGGCCGTGTCCACCTTGGGCAGCTTGCTGGGCTTGATGGCCCCGGCCAAGGAATAGGTGGGGCCTTTTCTGTTGGTCAAATCGATCGTCCCCTCGTCGCCGTAAATCTTCTGCACACTGCCGCTCGAGTTGCCGAAATTGGTGGAATAGTGCACCAGAAAGCCCTCGGGATAAATCCATGTGGCCTCGCAGTGGTCGGGGCAGGTGAAGCCCTCATCTTTCCAAGTGAAGGTGCCGCCCTGGGCCACGCAACTCAAGGGAAGCTTCGAGCCGACGATGTAGTTGTTCAGATCAATGAAATGGCACCCCAGGTTGGCAATGGGGCCGTCGGTGAATTCGCGGAATCCATACCAGCCGGTCAATAGTTTGCCATCGAAGGGCCGCATGGGCCGATCCATGAGGAATTCCTTCCAGTCCACATCCTCG